>NZ_JBVVQA010000005.1:0-318161 GCF_055811455.1 Mesorhizobium sp. WSM4845 | reverse complement strand
GGACGGTTGTCGGGTCGAGCGTCGCGACGAGCGGCTGGGCGATCTCCGGGCCGCGGATCTGCGTCGTCATGCCCATGATCAAGCCGCGGCCGCGTATCCAGGTCCACTTGTCGAGATGATGGGGGCGCGCGCCCTGCACATGCACGGTCATCTCGGAGCCCCGGATATCCACCAGCGCGACCCGCGGCTCGCGCCCGATGCGCTCGGCGATGGCTTTCAACGCCTCGGCGGCAAGGCCAGGAGTGTCGAACAGCGGGGTCGGAGCGGGGCGGTTCTGGGCGCTGGCGGGATGCGCGGCGAGAAGAAGGATGAAGAACAGAGCGACAAGCTGATAGGAAAACCTGGCGTGCATCTGCTCCGACATCGGTACTTCCATTGCCTGATCCTAGCGTGGAGCTTAGCGCCGCTGGGGTTTGTTGACAACGACGGTGAGAGTAGCCAGCAGAGCACGATGCTGAATGCCTCCCCCGTATCGCGTCGAGGAGCGACGAGGCAGGCCAGCGGAGTGTGTCAGTTCGTCAGAGTCCTGAGGCACGCGATACCCGTTTGCAGGCGCATACGAGCGTGGGCGAATTCCATCCGGCTTGGATTGGGGCTAGGCTGCACGTTGCGGAAGACACCATCGCCGATGTCGAAGCATCCGGGCTCTGGCCCGGTAAGGTCGTGACCGAGGTGGTGCCGGTCAGCGATTTCTGGGAGGCCTAGCCGGAGCATCAGGACTACCTCGAGCGCTATCCCAATGGCTACACCTGTCATTTCCCAAGACCAAACTGGAAGCTTCCGAAGCGAGAGGAAATTCGCCGCGCGGGGTAGGCCGCTGCACTTTACAACTCCTTCTCGGCCAGTTCGCGGAATCCGTCGGGGACCGAGCACGGACCGTCCAGTGCTGTGGCGGCGTAGCCCATAGCGTCACGTCCAAAGCGGTCGCGAATAATTCACTGACGCTGCCGTGAACATGACAGCCCAAGCCCGCAGGTCGAGAGTCTCGTCTCAAATGCAGTTAATTTCAGAATCAGATCACCTGGATCCCACAATTAAATGCCAAGGCTCAACCAAATCGCCGCATTCTTACAATTAACTGCCAAGCGACAACAATAGCCAATGCTGGGTGATCCGATATACCGCATCGCTAACTATCGGTGCCGCGACTTGGTATCCCGGGAGTTGTCCATGACGATCTGACGCGCAGGCACAGCCGGGGTCCACGGTCATCGTCGCTGGTAGCCCGTCATCTCGAGATAGCCCTTGCCAGGGTGTGTGCCGGCCACCCGCACCGGACCTTCCCAATAGGGGATGCTGAGACCCATCCAGGCCTGAGAGTTGATCGCGCCGACGGTGACGTCGAGCGCACGGTCGGGCAAGACGAGACGCCAGCGCGTAGGAATTTCGCGCCCCTCCACCCAGCTCGTCTCCAGCGGGGTCGCAACGAGCTTGCCGTCGCCGTAGGGCGTCACGGCACCGTCCGCCGCGATCCAGGTGGCGGAGGTGAAGCCGCTGCCAGCGGCATCGCGCAGGCGGAAACCCATCAGCTTCTCGCCTGTGTCAAAGGAAAGCGAGAACCAATCCCAACCGTTTTGGTCGTCCGCCAGCGGCTGCGACGACCATTCGCGATCGAGCCACGCGGTGCCGCGCACCGGGATCTCACCTTCCGGCAGACTAATCTTTCCCTCAACTGAGAAAAAGGGCTGGGAATAGTAGTAGCTCGCCTGCCCTTTCGCCGACTTGACCGAGTAGCCGCCGGCGCCGTGGAAGACGAGCGGGCCTTCGGCATGCATCGCGATGTCGTAGGCGAAGTCATTGCCGGTCGCGCTGAGCTGAAGTCGGTCCAGGCTGTCGCCCTCCATCTGCCAGGCGTCGATCCAGGCCGCGAAGGGCTTGGCAATCACACCCGCCTGGCCGATGCCGCCGCGCGCGAAACGCTCCGTGGAGAGGTGGGTCGCGGCGCTGGTCACAGCGGCATGGCCGAACCACACCTGCGGGCTCTCCCATCCCTCGGCCTCGCCCGGCGCGAGTGCCGAGCGGAACAGCGTCCATTGCAGGCCGTAGTCCGCGCCGTCGGGCCCGGTGAGGTTCGCGGTCAGATACCACCACTCGATCCGGTAGTCCGGATGGGCTCCATGATCCTGCGGGAACTCGAACCGCTTGCCCGGTTCCGGAACGGCGAAGCCTTCGGCGTCTGTGCCGAGCCCGGCAAAGCCCTGGGCGAAGGCATTGCCGACACCCAGCAGCAGGAAAATGAGCGCCCTAGCGTTCATTGGCGAATATCCTCAGCAGCCCGGTCGGCTCCATGCGCGACAGCCGCCACGCTGGCCAGAGCGCGGCGAGCAGCGCGGCGGCGAGCGCGAAGAGCATCAGGCGGATGTATTCGACTGGAAACAGGTACATCGGCAGGCGCCAGCCGAACGCCTCGACATTGACAATGGCAAGCAAGACCCAGGCGAGCGCCAGGCCCAGCGGCAAGGCCAACACGGCCGTGATCGCGGCAAGCAGGACGGTACGCAGGATTTCTAGCCCGGCAAGCCGGCGCTGGGTGGTCCCCATCGCCCATACGGGCGCCATCTGCGGCAGTCGCATCGCCGCCAGCGTGAGCAGGCTCATCAGGATTGCAAACGCGGCAACCGCCAGCGTCAGCACGTTCAGCGCATCAGTCACGGAGAAGGTGCGCTCGAACACCGACAGCGAGAACGCCTTGATCGCCGCCTGGTCGATGATGCGCGCGGGTGGAACGTCGAACGCCTCCGTGAGCGCCCGGCGCAGGCCCTGAGGATTGCCGGTGCGAACGCCATAGCGGCTCGGCTCGATGGCTTGGAACGTCTGGCGAAACAGCGCCTCGCCGACGATGGCCTGGCCGATGGGATTTCCGTAATCGCCGACGACGCCCGCGACCGGCAGCGACAGCCCGGGGCCGAGCGCCAGCGTGTGGCCGACGTGCAGCGCGGCGCGGCGCGAGAGCTGCTCGTTGATTACGACCGCCCTGCCCGCTTCGATCTCGTCCCAGACGGCGGGGATTGCGTCGAGGAAGCGCCAGTTTTCGCGGTAGGTGTAGCCGACACGCACCCCGAAAATCTCCGCCGGCAAGCCGGCGAGCGTCGCTTCGACCGACATGATCGGCAGCACGGCGTCAGCGTGCGCTTCGAGAAAACGTTCCAGAGCCGCCCGGTCCGCGACCGCGTCCGCATCGACGTACAGTTCGGCTGACAGGCGCTGGTCGAGGAAGCCGACAAAGGTCAGGCGGAAGCTCGAGACCATGGTGGAAACGCCGACATTCGCAGCCATGGCTAGCAGCAGGGCCATCAGTGCAAGCCCGAGGCCGGGCAGTTGCTGACGCGTATCGGCCCAGAACCATTGCGCCATGGCGCGAACGGCTTGTGCTTCGCCAAGACGAAGGATTGCCGCCAGGCAAGGCGGCAGTGCAAGTGCTGCGCCGAGCAGTAGACAGGCAAGCAGCGCGAAGCCGGCGGCCAGCCCACCCCCAGTGACGGCCAGCACGCCCGCCGCCGCGAGCAGCACGACCGCGGCTGCAGCCTGGAGCGTTCGCGTCCGTCCCGAGCCCAGCGCCCAGGCGCGGCCGCCGGCGCTCGCAACGACTGGCATCCGCGCCAGCCGCCACAACGCGCTCGCGGCGGCGAGCAATGCGCCGCCGAGCGCCATGCCGATTCCCGAAAGCCACCATGCCGGGCGGATCTGCAGCGTGCCTGCAACGTCGGCGCCATAGAGGCCCCGTATCGTCGCGGCCACGTCCGGCAGCAGGAGCGCTGCGATGAGATAGCCGAGCGCGATGCCGAGCGCGCCGGCAAGCGTCGCCAGCACGACAAGCTCGGCGATCATCAGGACGACCAGCCGGCGGAGCGGCACGCCGAGGGCGCGCAGGGTGCGGATCACGCCACGCCGCTGCTCGAAAGCAAGGCCGATCGCACCGTGGACGATGAAGATGCCTACCGCGAAGCTGAGGAAGCCAAACGCCGTGAGGTTGAGATGGAAGCTGTCGGTGAGCCGGCCGACATCGGTCGCACCGTCCGCACGCTGGAGTAAGAGGTCCGGTGCGATATCCGCCAGCGGCTGTTGCCGTAAGGGCTGCTCCGGCAGGACGATCAGGCGGCTGATGCGCCCGGCGCGGCCAAGCAACTTCTGGACGACGCCGATATCGGCGAGCACGCTGCCCGGCGCGACCGCCTGACCGACCAGAACCGGGTTGGGCATGTTCGCCTCAAGGAGCGCGGCCATTTCCGGGCCGGCGGCCAGCGTTTCCGCGCGCAAGAAGCGGTTGAGGTCGGTGCGGGCCAGTGCTTCGCTTGCAGCGGAACTCGGCGGCGCGGTCAGCGGATCGACGCCGACCAGCCTCACGGCGGTGCCGCCGACGCGCAGCCTTCCCTCAACCACCGGACTGACCAGCCAGCCGGCACGGCGCAACGCGACGAAAAGCGCCTGGGGCATGGAATCCCCCTCGCGCGGCATCAGCTGGTGGAACCGGCCTTCGGCCAGCGTAGCGGCAGCTGCATCATAGCTCGCGCGTGCCTCGGCGTTGATCGCCTGCACGCCTGACCAGAGGGCCGTCGCCAGCGCGAGGCCGAGCACCAGCGTCAGCAATTGAAGCCGGTTGCGTCGCCAGTGCGAAGCCAGTGCCTCGAGGACAGCGCCGGTCATGCAAGGCGGCCCTGGCTGAGATGCGCCCGGCGCCCGAGACGTGCCGCAAGACGCGGGGAGTGGGTTACCATCAGGAGCGCTGCGCCGGTCTCCGCCACGAGCGCGAGGAATTGCTCCATCACCCCGTCCGCCGTCGCCTCGTCGAGGTTGCCGGTCGGCTCATCCGCGAGGATCAGCTTCGGCCGCGCCGCGAGCGCGCGGGCGATCGCCACGCGCTGCTGCTGGCCGCCGGACAACTGCTCGGGGTATTTCCGCAGTTGCGGCTCCAGGCCCAGTGCGTGGGCCAGTCGTGAAAGCTCCTGCGGTTCCGGCGTGCCGATCAGACGTGCCTGAAAGGCGATGTTGGCGGCGACGTCCAGGGAGGGGATGAGATTGAACTGCTGGAAGATAATGCCCAACGTGCTTCGCCTGAGCCGGGCGCGACCACTGTCGTCGAGCGCGGTGACCTCCTGCCCATCAAGCCCGACGCGCCCGCCGTCGGCAGCGTCCAGTCCTGCCACGAGGTGGAGCAGCGTGCTCTTGCCCGAACCGGATTCGCCGGTCAGCGCCAGCGTCTCGCCGGCGTCGAGCGAGAGTGTCACGCCCCGCAGGACCGGCACCGGGCCTTCCGGGCCGGAATAGGATTTCAGCAGGTCTTCGATCGAAAGCAGCATGCACCACAGCTACAGTCTGTGGCGAAAAGGAAAAGCGCTGCAGTTGATAATTCCCAGAGGAAGCGCTGGATGGAACAGATCGACGAGGCCGAGCTACCAGCTTTCAGGCGAGCAGCCGTCGAGGGCAACTGGCTGGCGCTGATCAACCATGCTCGGGCCGCTGCAAAGATGCAACTGGACTTGGGCATCTAAACTTCCCCGGGCGGGGTCAGTCTATGCCCCAAGTTCGTGGCCCTGCCCGGGTTAGAACCGCTCTGCGAACGGCGAGCGCCGGATTTGCCATTCGCGTAATTGAGCCTATGATCTGACATCGGCCGTCAATGCTTCGGATGCAGCCGACAGTGAGAGGGTACCTGCTCTTGCCCGTCTGGGAGAGAGCTATGTCCCAAGTCCTCCTGCGCAACCGCGTGTTGAAAGCCCTCTCCCCAGAAGATTTCGCGCTGTTACGGCCGTCAATGCATCGTGTCGAACTTGGTATCAAAGCCCAGTTGGAGATTGCATATCAGCCGATTGAGCAAGTGTATTTTCCAGAGGCGGGTATCGCTTCGGTGGTCGCCACCATGACCGGAGGGCGGCAAAGCGAAGTCGGCATCATCGGCTACGACGGCATGACCGGGGTTGCAGTCATTCTCGGCCAGGACAGGTCTTCCAATGAAACCTATATCCAGATCGCCGGCAATGGCTGGATCCTGCCGGCTGAAAATCTTCGCTCTGCGGTTGCAGAAAGCTCCACCCTTCGCGAGTCACTGCTCCGCTACGCCCACGCGTTCCTTGTCCAGTCGTCCCGGACGGCACTGGTCAACGGTCATTCGAAAATCGAGGAACGGCTGGCGCGCTGGTTGCTGATGGTCCATGACCGCGCTGAAGGCAATAAGGTCTACCTGACACATGAATTTCTGGCGACCATGCTTGGCTCTCGGCGCCCGGGGGTTACCACTGCCCTCCAAATGCTTGAATATCGGGGGCTGGTTCACGCCAAGCGCGGCGAGATCACCATCGTCGACCGCGCCGGAATGATAAAGCTCACGCATGGTGCCTATGGCGACGAGGAGCAACGTCACTTCGGCCTGGCCTCCGCCTAATTGTCCGGTATCGGACATATGCTTGAACGCCGCCGCATATAGCCCGAATGTCGTACTGGTTGAGCAGGGAGGCACTGTCGATGACCAACACTTTTCACACCGTCACGGTTGAAAGCGCGGCCGAGGCCTATGTCCTCTCCAGAGGCAAGGCCCGGTTCCTCTCCATCGCACAGGCAATCCGCGCCATTCGAACACTCATGCCGGCTTGCAAGGCTACCGACGCCGAATTGGAGGCGATGCTGGCGGCGACATGCATCGTTCACGGTGTTCCCGTCGCTTTCGACGGAACAGCGGTCGACGGCTCAGAAATGCGGCTCCATGCGTAGGCCGGAAATGTCCGCGCTGGAGCAGAAGCCAAATTCAGTGGATGTTCGGAAAGCGATTGTCCAGTACCTGATCGATCATGTTCGAAACCCGAGCGTTTCGATATTCGAAGTGATCAGCGCCGTGAGGAAGATGTTCCCACTTTGCGAACTGACCGATTGGCAAATCGGCGATCTCATTGCGAGAAGCGCCATTGACGCGGGATTTGCCATTGAGTTCGACGCGGCAGACCCCTAGACGGCATAGCATCGTCGTAACGCTGTTCATGACGCTTGACCGAAGATACACCGCTGCTACCCATTGCGATACACTAAGGCGGGCGACGCTTTGAGGAAGTTGTCACATCAAACGCTTGTAAATGATCGCTTTTCTGGCCTTTTTGCACCCGGTTCGATTTGTCGAACCTGTCCGGCCCGGGAGTCACTTCCTTTTCTACGCCAGGGCGCGATACTGCGCGCCGACGTGCGATTTTTCCCCATGCATCGATCCGATTCATTCAGCTGGATTGGTGCAAACAGCAGAGATTCCGATCGAAGTCAGTGGTAAGCTAGCGTAGCACCTCCCCTCGCTTAGGCCTGCAAAGCTCTCATCGTAGAGTCGGCGGCAACATCGTGAACAGACATGCACCCGGCGCCATTGCGCCGAAACGAGCCGTTCAGAGATTTGGCCAACGACCGGTCCCCGCACGCTTCCAGTTCGAGGCCCGGAAGAATTGATCGAAACAGCCTCTCACAGGTCAGAAGGCGGATGACAAGTCTCCCCTCGGTCCCGCTCCCTGAGCGGTGATGTCGATCCTGTTTGGAATGCCGCAAAGGCCGTCGATAGAAGGGCACTACGACGAAAGCTCTCAGCGTCTTAGGCTTGGTGGATCAAATATTGGATGGGAGCGCAGCTGACGCATATGTGATTGGCTACTTCGGCGATCGGGGTTTGCAGGCCGCGCGGAAGTCCCCCCTGTCGCGCACCGCGCAGGCCAGCCGCCAACTTTAACGGTCTCGAGGAACTCGTTTTATCTTATGCTGGACAGGTATGGGCCTGCCGCGACTATGGACGTGCTCCCTTGCCTACTCTTCGGCCGACAGCACATTGCGCGCGGCATAGAGTTCCGCCGTGAAATCGGCAATCAGAGTCGAGTTGATGCCGTCTGGCGGTCGCAGGATCAGCGCTCGGAAATGAACCGCCGGCTCGAAGGGTCTTGCGACAATGCCAGCGATCATGCGGTCGGCGATAACGGACGGATTGACCAGGCCGATTCCCATCCCTTTTGCAGCAAGAATGGCGATCGTTAGGCCGTAGGGGGTCTCGATCAGGATGCGCGGGCGCACGCCATGCGCCGCGAAGACCTTGTCCATCGCAACCCGCACCGTGTCCTCCGGCGACAATGCCAGGAACGCCTCGTCGGCCAGATCGGTCGGCGTGATCACCGCTTTCACCGCCAGTCGATGGTTCTTTGGCATCACGCAAACCGCGCGCGGCGTGTTGAAGACGCTGTGGAGCACACCGCTCGTGTCCACCTCGTCAGCGGCGAGCCCGATGTCGAAACTGCCTGACGCCACCAGATCGCGCACCACATTGGAGGTGCGCACCTGATAGCTGATGCGCACCTGCGGATGCTTGCGCGAAAAGGCCACGATGGCGCGCGGCACCAGCCCGTGCCCCAGTGCCGACAGGCTGGCGACACGGATCGTCCCCGTGCCCACTTCCTTGATCTGGGCCGCTCGCAGCTTCAGCCGGTCGAGACCGACCAGATTAGCCTTCACTTCGGCATGGAAAAGTTCGCCTTCGCGCGTGGGTACCAGCCTGCCGCGGATGCGGTCGAACAACTTGAAGCCGAGTTCGGCCTCCAACTTCGCGAGCGAGCGGCTGATCGCTGGCTGCGAGGTGTCGAGCAGCGTTGCGGCAGCGCCAGCGCCGCGCGTGATCATGATTGCGTTGAAGACATCGACGTCGTGCAGGTTCATGGATAAGCCATATCAAAAACGGATTAACTTTATCGTTGCGGTCATAGATAGCAATGGGCGAGATGGCTATGGTTGCCTATGACCCAGCGCGACGACACCTCCCATGTCCATCCTCCCAAGCGTTCGCAAGAGCCGTTCCAGTCGCTCGCGATGCCTGTCGAGCGTGCGTCGACCGTCGTCTTCGACGATCTGGAATCCTTCGAACGTCGCGTCGAGCGTCTGTATGACGGCTTCAGCTACGGGCTCTACGGCACGCCGACCAGCCGTCAGTTGGAAGATCATATCGCCATGCTGGAGCACGCGACGCGCGCGCTTGTCGTCCCGTCCGGCATGGCCGCCATCGTGCTGGCGACCATGGCCACCTGCCGTGGCGGCGACCGGGTGCTTATGCCTGAAACACTGTACGGTCCGGCGCGCGACATGATGGCCCGTTTTCTGGGGCCGCTCGGCATCCACGCCGTTTCCTACGATTCCCGGCTCGACGCTGGAATAGCTGCGCTGCTTGACGACACGACACGGCTGGTGTGGGTGGAATCGCCGGGCTCGTCCACCTTGGAGGTGCAGGACGTGCCGGCCATCGTGGCAGTAGCTCACAAGGCAGGCGCATTGGTGGCGGCGGACAATACCTGGGCCTCGCACCTGCTGTTCAAGCCGCTCGACCACAACGTCGACATCTCTATGCAGGCGCTTTCCAAACATGCCGGCGGCCATGGCGATCTGCTGATGGGTTCGCTCGCCGTGCGTGATGAGGCTCTTTTCCGGCGCCTCAAGGATACGGCGCGATTTCTCGGCTATGGCGTTTCGCCAGAGGACTGCGCGCTATGCGAGCGCGGCTTGATGACCATGCCGGTGCGCATGCGACACGCCGACGCCACAGCCCGCAGCATCTTGGAGTGGCTGTCGGTGCGGACCGAAATCGCCCAGCTCCTTCACCCGAGCCTACCGGACCATCCCGGCCACGCCGCCTGGAAACGCGACTTTGCCGGTTCGGCAGGTATGTTTTCCTTCGTACTGCGGCCGGAACTGGCCTCGCTCCAATCAAAGGTTCTCGGTCGCATGCGCCTGTTCAGGCTCGGCGCGAGCTGGGGTGGCGTGCATTCTTTGATCGCCGTTAGCGATCCGCGAAAAAACCGGGCAAGCCTCGACTGGCTGAAGCCAGGTCCCGTCTGGCGCCTGTCGATCGGCCTCGAGGCATTGGACGACCTGCTGGCCGATCTTTCCCAAGCCTTCGACCTTTTTGCCGAAGCCCGGCGGAACGGAGCTGCCTTGGCCGGTGCCAAGGCTGCCGAATAACAAGAACCTCAACAACAAGGGGAATGAAGATGAAACGCAGAAGTTTAAAGTGGCTCGCCAGTGTGGCAATCGGGCTAGCCGGCGTGGTTTCCGGCATCAGTGACGTGGCGGCACAGGCCGTTGTCAACAAGATCAAGGAACGCGGTTATGTCAGCTGCGGCGCTAGCCAGGGCGTTCCGGGCCTCTCCCGACCGGATGAGAAAGGTTATTATCGCGGTTTCGATTCCGACATCTGCCGCACTTTCGCGGTCGCCATCCTCGGCGACAAGGACAAAATCCGCTACGTTCCGCTCAACGCCGGCCAACGTTTCCCGGCACTGCAGACGGGTGAGATCGACATCCTGTCGCGCACATCCACCATCACATTTACCCGGGATACGGTTGTCCGTTTCGTCTGGATCAACCTCTACGACACGGACGGTGTGCTGGTGCGCAAGGCCGACAACATCACTGAGCCGAAACTGCTCGACGGCAAGACCGTCTGCCTGCAGGGCGGCGGCTCCCTGACCGAAAAGGCCATTGAGGAAACCGAGGAGGAATTCGGGATTTCCATAAAGAAGGTCTACTACGACTCGACCATTCAGGCGCGTGACGCCTTTTTCGGTGGTCGTTGCGACTCCTACGTAACCGACGGCACCGCCGCGGCAGGCCAGCGTGCCTCGGTGGCCAAGAATCCGGACGACTACGACATCCTCAAGGTCGGCCACGCCGCTGAACCCAATGGCGTGGCTGTCGCGCGCGGCGACGACCAGCTCTTCGACGTGGTGCGCTGGACAATGAACGCCCTGTTCTGGGCCGAAGCGAACGGCATCACCGCGCAGAACGTCGATGAAAAGCTCGCTGCGGGCAATCCGGAGATCAAACGGGTGCTTGGCGAAGAGCCCGGCTTTGGCGCGCCGCTCGGGCTGGACGACAAATGGGCCTACAACGTCATCAAGCAGATGGGCAATTATGCCGAAATCTGGGACCGGAACCTGGGCAAGGACAGCACGCTCAAGGTCGAACGCGGCATGAATGCGCTGTGGAAAGACGGCGGTCTCAACTATCCCTTCCCATGGGATTGAGCCTTGGTCGGGGCGTGCCGAGCGCGCGCCCCTCCCTTCAACTGATGAACCGAGGCCGGTATGCTAAGCGAAGCCAAGACCAGATCGATCATCATGCAAGGCGTGTTGGTGACGACCGTCATCGCTTTCGCTGCGCTGCTGGTCTCGACCACCTTCGCCAATCTAAGGGCGCGCGGTATCCCGATTGGCTTCGATTTCCTGACGATGCCGTCCAGGATCATCATTTCCGAGGCCATCCTCACCTATAAATCGCGCGATCCCTACTATTGGGCGATCGTTGTCGGGCTGGCCAACACGGTCTTCATTTCCGCTCTTGTCATCTTCTTCTCCTCCGCCCTTGGCCTCGTCGTCGGCATCACCCGGCTGAGCAGCAATCCCCTGGCAGCGGGTACCTGCCGGGTCTGGGTTGAAATAGCCCGCAACTCACCGCCGATCGTCCTTTTGATTTTCCTCTATTCGTTGTGGTGGAAGGTGCTGCCGCCGGTCGGCGAAGCACTGAATCCGCTGCCCGGTGTCTACGCATCCATGCGCGGCTTCGTCGTGCCGGCCATCAGCATCGACATCGGCATGACAGGCGCGCTGATCATCCTGTTCGCCCTGACGCTCGCCGCGCTCAGCTACGGTCTCGCCCGGAGTGGTCGCTTGCCGCCGTTGGTTGTGCCGGCGATCCTGGCTGCCGGCGTCGTGGGACTGTGGCTCGCCGATATTCGCTTCGCCGTCGATTTCCCGGTCTTCACGGGTTCGAACTTCCAGGGCGGCGGTGAACTGACGCCCGAGCTCAGCACCATCCTCATCGGCCTCACGATCTACACCACCGGTTTCGTGGCCGAGATCGTACGCGGCGGTGTTTTGTCGGTCGGTCGTGGCCAGTGGGACGCCGGCCATTCTCTCGGCCTGTCACGTGGCAAGATCCTGCGGCTGGTTGTCATCCCGCAGATGCTGCGGGTGATCGTCCCGCCGCTCAACAGCCAGTACATCAATGTCGTCAAGAATTCGACGCTGGCGATCGCCGTCGGCTACCCGGACTTCCTCGCGGTGATGAATACCATCATCAGCAAATCCAGCCACTCGATCGAAGGCGTCTTCATCATCCTCGGCGCCTATCTCGCCCTCAATCTTACCCTGTCGAGCGCGGCCAACTGGTACAACCGCCGCATCGCCATCGTGGAGCGGTGACCATGGCCATGTCTCTTCCCATGTCCTCCGAGGCAACGCCGGACCATTTCCGGTTCGCCGGCCTGCGGCGCCTAGCCAAGCTGTTGTTCGGCACACCGCTCAACGCCGCGCTCACGCTGCTGTTCGGCGCGCTGCTGTTCGTCACCGTGCCGCCCATGCTGCGCTGGCTGGTGATCGATGCGGTGCTCTTCGACCCCGACCCGAATGCCTGCCGAGCGGCCACTGGAGCCTGCTGGAGCTTCATTTATGCCAAATCCGGTCAACTTCTGTTCGGCATCTATCCGTTCGACGAACGCTGGCGCCCAGCCATTGTTTGCCTGCTCATTCTGGCGGTGCTCGGCTGGTCGGTGCGTCCGGCGAGCTGGACGTCACGACTGCTGGCGCTCTGGGTGGCGGCGTTCGCTTTGATCTTCTGGCTGATGGGGGGAGGCTTCGGACTGGCCGAAGTGCCGACTTCATCCTGGGGCGGCCTGCCGGTGACGCTGATTTTGACCGTCGTCGCCATCGGCATCGCCTTTCCGGTCGGCATCCTGCTCGCGCTGGCTAGGCGCTCGACGCTGCCGGCCGTCCGGGTCGGCGCGGTGGTGCTGATCGAATCCGTGCGTGGACTGCCATTGCTGTCCATCCTGTTCGTGGCGTCGATCATGATGCCGCTGTTCCTGCCCGAGGCGCTGCTGCCCGACAAATTCGTGCGCGCGCTTGTCGCGCTCACCATCTTCGCGGCTGCCTATCTCGCCGAAGTGATCCGCGGCGGCCTGCAGGCCATCCCGAACGGGCAGTATGAGGCAGCAGCGTCGCTCGGCCTGCCCTTTTGGCGCACACAACGTCTCGTCATCCTGCCCCAAGCCATCCGGGTGGTGATCCCTGCGCTCGCCAACACCATCATCGTTATGATCAAGAATACGAGCCTTGTCCTGGTCATCGGGCTGTTCGACCTGATCAGTTCAGGCAAGGCTGCACTGGCCGACCCCGAATGGCCGTCGCCGGCCGCCGAGACCTTTCTCTTCATTGGCGCGATCTTCTTTGCGCTGTCCTTCTCCTTCGCCCGCTTCGCCGATTTCCTGGAGCGGCGGGGCCCGGCCGCTCACTAGGAATGCTGCAATGTCGACTTCCGTATCTGCCATCCGGCACGTTCCATCCCTGCCCATGACAAACGATCCCACCGCCGTCGAGATGGTCGGCGTGAACAAGTGGTACGGGGCCTTCCACGTCTTGAAAAATATAAATCTCGTCATCCAGCGCGGTGAAAAACTGGTGATCTGCGGACCGTCTGGTTCAGGCAAATCCACCATGATCCGCTGCATCAACAGACTGGAAGAGCACCAGCAGGGCCGCATCGTCGTGGACGGTATTGAACTGACCGGCGACCTGAACAAGATCGATGAAATCCGCCGCGATGTCGGCATGGTGTTCCAGCACTTCAATCTGTTCCCGCACCTGACCATTTTGGAAAACCTGACGCTGGCGCCGATCTGGGTGCGCAATATGCGCCGCAAGGAAGCCGAGCAGGTCGCCATGCACTATCTCGATCGCGTAAAAATCCCGGATCAGGCGCACAAATATCCCGGGCAGCTTTCAGGCGGCCAGCAGCAGCGGGTGGCCATCGCGCGCTCCCTTTGCATGAGCCCGAAGATCATGCTGTTCGACGAGCCCACCTCGGCGCTCGACCCTGAAATGGTCAAGGAAGTGCTCGACACCATGATTTCGCTGGCCGAAGAGGGCATGACCATGCTGTGTGTTAGCCATGAGATGGGCTTCGCGCGACAGGTGGCCGACCGTGTCGTCTTCATGGACCAGGGTGAAATCGTCGAGATCAACACACCGGCCGAGTTCTTCTCGAGCCCGCACCACGAACGCAGCAAGCTGTTTCTGGCCCAGATCCTGCATTAGCACGCAATTCCTCGTGCGTATGGTCAGCATGGAGCGCGTGGCGTGAGGCAATGTGATGACGACCCCCACGCTCACCTGCGGCTGGCGCGTAGAGGCCGCAACCCGGCCAGAGTGACCGCAACGAGCCGGCGGACCGCTGCTTTGGATGGCAGGCTGCTGGCCGCTGCGAGGGCGTGGAGGCAAAAGATTGCAAGCTCGCCGGGCGCGATATCATCCCGGATGTCACCAATCCTTGCGCCTTCGGTTAACAGGTCGCGGATGAGATGGCTGAGCCGCTGCTGCGCCCGGGCGACGTGCTCGCCTCGATGCAGGCGCGCCGCGAGTTCGGTGCTGTGGTGCTCGTGAGAAATGAACGCGTAGGCCTCGAGCACAGCTTTGAGCTTCTCGCCAGCGGTGCCAGCCTCATCCCGGATGGCAATCAGATGTTCGAGGTGGCCGGCGACCTGACGTTCATGCCAGGCGACGAGGATCGCTTCAACGTCGGGGTAGTACTTGTACAGCGTCGCACGACCGATTCCCGTCTCCTCGGCGATCTGTGACATCGTCACCGACAGCAGTCCATGCTTGGCCACCAGCGCCGCGGTGGCATCGAGGGTCGCATCGCGCACCGCCCGACGGTGCGCATCGATGGTTTCATTCCATAGCTTCGGCATCACCCCAACATACCTGACGTGGCAGCTTTGTCGAGATAAGAGACATCGTGGCTTGATATAGACATTGCGTCTCGATAAAATCGAGCGCCATTATATGTCGATACAGACGATAGAGGAACGGACATGGCCGACCTGCCCCCCTACCCCGGCGCACCGCGCTGGGTGAAAGTGTCGGGGATCGTCGCGATCATTCTGGTCCTGCTGGTTGTCGCTGTGGTCTTCACCGGTATCGGCGGGCCCCACGGTCCCGGCCGGCACATGCCGTCCTCCGGCGTTACAGAAACCGGCGTGCAACAACGATGATTATGGCACCCGGCGTTCGCAAGTTAGCCCTCACTGCGCATGTCACGTCCTCTGTCGGCACGCTCGGCGCAGTCGCAGGCTTCCTGGCTCTCGCCGTCGCCGGCCTGGCAGCCAAGGATTCGCAGATGGTGCGCGCAGCCTATCTCGCGATGGAGTTGACCGCCTGGTATGTCATCGTCCCGTTGGTTCTCGCCTCATTGGTCACCGGGCTTGTCGTGTCGCTGGGCACCAATTGGGGCCTGTTCCGGCACTACTGGGTCGTGGCGAAGCTTCTGCTGAATATTCTTGTCACCGTCGTCCTGCTGCTTCAGCTGAATCTGATTGGCTATCTGTCAGACATCGCAGCAGAGACGACGTTTTCCAGGGTTGATCTTCGGGAACTGAGGATATCACCTGTGATCCACGCCGCGGGAGGGCTGCTCGTGTTGCTCGTGCCTGCGGCGCTGTCGCTATACAAGCCGCAGGGCCTGACCCCGTACGGGTGGCGGAAGCAGCATGAGGGGTCGACGGCTCCGCAGCGTTAGAAGCAGCCGCTCCGTCGACACCCGCGCCCGCCGCATCGGAACAAAGTTTTCGCGCTTCCGTTACGCAGCATGTCATGCATTGCACTCTTGCGGATACTTCGGCGGGCGAAGGCAGCTTTTTTCATCTGCTTCGCTGTCGGTTTGCTTCTGTCTGGAGCGCCAACGCGCTGGACCACGACCATCAATTTCCCAAATCGCCGAGTTCAAGCAGTGGCTTGAGACCAACGCAAAGTGATCGTCAGGAGCGTCATAGCGCTTCTAAACTCGAAGAAAGGACACCTTCCATGCATCACCTCAGCCCCGAAATGAAAAGCTGCATCGACGAATGCCTGCACTGCTATTCCGTGTGCCTGTCGACCGCGATGGGCCACTGTCTCGAACTTGGCGGCCAGCACACGGAGAAGAAGCACTTTACGCTGATGATGGCGTGCGCCGAGATCTGCCGGACATCGGCGCATTTCATGCTCATCGGTTCCGAGCACCACAAGCATACTTGTGGCGAATGCGCCGAGATCTGCAACGAATGTGCGGATGATTGCGAGCGCTTTGGCGACATGCAGGAATGCGTCGAGGCCTGCCGTCGCTGCGCAGAGAGCTGCCGGAAAATGGCCGCCTAGAAGCCGCTGAGGGCGCACGGTTCAGACCGCGCGCCCTCGTTACTGCGATTGTCATCTGAAGAACACGAACTTGACCAAGGCAGCGATCTCGAGCACGACCAGAGCCAGGAGAATGAAGCCTGCCACCCCCATTCCCCACATTCCGCCGGACATCATCTGTTCCATCATTTTTCGCCTTTATTCCGCGGCCAACTTCACCCGAAAGTCTGCTCTTGGCTCCTCGACCGCACTCCGGATCTGCAACCGCCAGCCCTTGACGATGCCGTAGACGGCGGGAATCACGACGAGCGTCAGGATCGTCGAAGAAATCATGCCGCCGATCATGGGGACGGCGATGCGCTGCATGACCTCCGATCCGGTTCCCGTGCTCCACAGGATCGGCAGGAGGCCCGCCATGATGGCGACGACGGTCATCATCTTCGGGCGCACCCGTTCCACTGCACCGACCATGATCGCCTCGTTGAGATCGATCCTAGTCAAACTCCGCTTCTCGGCCGCACATCTGGCCCTCGCTTCGCTCCACGCGTTGTCGAGGTAGATCAGCATGATGACCCCAGTTTCGGCGGCCACGCCGGCGAGCGCGATGAAGCCCACCGCGACCGCGACCGACATGTTGAAGCCCAGCCACCACATCATCCAGATGCCGCCGACGATTGCGAAGGGCAGCGACAGCATGACGATCAGCGTCTCGGTTAGCGCCCGGAAGTTGAGGTAGAGGAGCAGAAAGATGAGCGCGAGTGTTAGCGGCACGACGATCTTAAGCCGCGCCTGGGCACGTTCGAGACATTCGAACTGCCCGCTCCAGGCGACCGAATAACCGGGCGGCAGTTTTACCTCGGCGGCGACGGCCTGTTGCGCCTCGTTGACATAGCCGCCGAGATCACGGCCAGCGATGTCGACGAAGATGTAGACTGCGAGCTGCCCGTTCTCGGTGCGGATCGAGGTCGCGCCTCGCGTGAGTTCGACCTTGGCCACCTCTCCGAGAGGTACGAAGCCGCCGCCAGGCAGTGCGATCTGCACGTCGCGGGCGATCGCACCGGGATCGCTTCTCAGCGCGCGTGGATAGCGCATGGCGACGCCATAGCGTTCGCGGCCTTCGACCGTGGACGTGATCACCTTTGCGCCGAGCGCCATGGAGATCACGTCCTGCACGTCGCCGATCGACAGGCCGTAGCGTCCGAGGGCTGCCCGGTCGGGCACGATGTCGAGATAGTAACCGCCGATCACCCGCTCGGCATAAGCGCTCGACGTGCCCGGCACCGCCCTGAGTACCGCCTCGATCTGGCGCGCGACATTTTCCATCTCGCCGAGGTCGGTGCCGTAGACCTTGACCCCGACGGGCGTGCGTATGCCCGTCGACAGCATGTCGATGCGGGCGCGGATCGGCATCGTCCAGGCATTCGACACACCCGGAAACTGCAGCGCGGTGTCCATCTCGGTTTTCAGACTTTCCGACGTGACCCCTGGCCGCCACTCCGATTTCGGCTTGAGATTGATGATGGTCTCGAACATCTCGGTCGGCGCAGGGTCGGTCGCGGTCTGCGCCCGGCCCGCCTTGCCGAAGACGGATTCCACCTCGGGGAAGGATTTTATAATCCGGTCCTGCATCTGCATCAGTTCGGCCGCCTTCGTGACCGAAATTCCCGGCAAGGTCGTCGGCATGTACATCAACGTTCCCTCGTCGAGGTTCGGCATGAACTCGCTGCCGAGCTGGCGCGCGGGCCAAACCGTCACTCCAAGGGCGACAATGGCGAGCAGGATCGTGAGCGTCTTTGCCCTCAGCACACTGGCAATGATCGGCCGGTAGAGCCCGATAAGCAGCCTGTTGAGCGGATTTCTGTGCTCCGGCACGATGCGGCCGCGCACCAGCATCACCATCAGAGCGGGCACCAGTGTCACCGAGAGCAGCGCTGCGGCCGCCATGGCGAAGGTTTTGGTGAAGGCGAGCGGACCGAACAGACGGCCTTCCTGGCTTTCAAGCGTGAATATCGGCAGGAACGAGACGGTGATGATGAGCAGGCTGAAGAACAGCGCTGGCCCGACCTCGGCTGCAGCCTTGATCAAAACCTCGATGCGGGGCTTGCCCGGAGGCGCCCGTTCCAGGTGCTTGTGCGCGTTCTCGATCATGACGATCGCCGCGTCGATCATCGCCCCGATGGCGATAGCGATGCCACCGAGGCTCATGATATTGGAGCCGAGGCCAAGCAGCTTCATAGCGGCAAAAGCCATCAGGATGCCGACGGGCAGCATGATGATGGCGACCAATGCGCTCCTCACATGAAGCAGGAACACGATGGTGACGAGGGCTACCACGATGCTCTCCTCCACCAGCGTCGACTTCAGAGTCTCGATCGCAGCCTCGATGAGCTTTGAACGATCGTAGACGGGCACGATCTCGGTACCTTCAGGCAGGCTCCTTTCGATCTCAGCGAGACTTTCCTTGGCGTTCTCGATGACGGTGAGCGCGTTCGCGCCGACCCGCTGCAGCACGATGCCGCTCGCGACCTCGCCCTCGCCGTTCAGTTCGGCGATGCCGCGGCGCTCGTCAGGCACAATCTCGACCTTGGCGACGTCGCCGAGCCTGAGCGGCACGCCGCTGACCGACTTCAACGCGATGCTTTCGATGTCGGACGCACTCTTTAGGTAGCCGCGTCCACGCACCATGAATTCGAACTCGGAGATCTCGACCGTGCGGCCGCCCGTGTCCATGTTGCTGGTACGAACCGCTTCGCCGATTTCCGAAAGCGTCACGCCCTGAGCGCGCATCCGCGAGGGATCGATCACGATCGAGTACTGCTTCACGAAACCGCCGACGCTTGCGACCTCGGACACCCCTTCTGCCTTCGAGACTGCGAAGCGGACCACCCAGTCCTGCAGGGAACGGAGTTCCGCGAGGGACAATTCCTTGGCAACGACGGCGTACTGGTAAACCCAGCCGACGCCTGTCGCGTCCGGTCCGAGTGCTGGAGAAACGCCGTCGGGCAGACGGCTGGCGGCCGCGTTCAGATATTCGAGCACCCGGCTCCGCGCCCAATAGGGATCGGTGCCGTCCTCGAAGATCACGTAGACGAAGGATACGCCGAAGAAGGAGAAACCGCGCACCACCTTCGACCGTGGCACGGTCAGCATAGAGGTCGTCAGCGGATAGGTGACCTGGTCCTCGACGACCTGCGGGGCCTGGCCCGGATAATCGGTGAACACGATGACCTGGACGTCGGAGAGGTCCGGTATGGCATCCAGCGGCAAGGTCTTGACCGCATAGACCCCCGCGGCAGCGGCAAGTGCGGTCGCGAAGAATACGAGGATCAGATTTCGGGCCGACCAGGCAATGAGCTTTGCGATCATGGCTGCGCCTCCGCAGGCGTCAGCGCGCTGAGCGCGGCCTTCAGGTTGCTTTCGGCATCGATCAGGAAGTTAGCCGAGACAACGACCTTTTCGCCTTCGGCAAGGCCCTCCATGATCTCGGCCATACCGTCGCCTCGCATACCGATCTTCACGTCGCGCGGCTCAAAGCTGCCTTCGCCCTTGTCGACGATCACAACCTGGCGGTCCCCCGTGTCGATGACGGCGCTGTCGGGCACGGCCACGACAGGATCAGTGCCGCCCGTCGCGATCTCCACCTCGGCATACATGTTGGCAAGCAGCAGCCCCCCGGGATTGGGGAGTTCTATGCGAATCCTCGCGGTCCGGGTCTGCCCCTGGATTTCAGGGTAGATCAGACCGACCTTGCCTTCGAACACCTTGCCCGGAAGGCTGCGGATGCGGACGGTCGCCTTGTCCCCGATACGAACCGAACTCAACTCGTATTCCGGCACATCGGCCATTACCCAGAGGGTCGAAACATCGGCGATCCGGAACAGGGTCTGGCCTGCCTCCGCCATCATGCCGTCGACGGCCAAGCGCTCCAGGACAACGCCGCTGCGGGGCGCCATCAGCGTAACCGAGATCGGCACCTTCTTCGTCTTCTCGATCTCAGCAATCGCTTCCGCAGGGACGCCGAGATTTTCCAGACGCTGTAGGCTGCCTGCGACCGCGCCTCCACGCGCGTCGCCCTTCAGGTCGGCGGCATAAAGCGCACCTGCCGCGGCGATCTCCTTGGCGTAGAACCGCACCAGCGGCTGGCCTTTTTCAATCGCCGTTCCAGTCGTCACGTCAGCCACTTCCTCAAGGAAAGCCTCGGTGCGAGTCGAGACGACGCTGACGCGGCGCTCGTCCAGCGTGACTGTGCCGGGGACCCGGACCGGACGTTTGATCGCGCCTCTGGTGGCCAGCGCTGTCTTCACGCCTGTCCGTTGCAGCTTTCCTGGCGAGACTTTGACGGTCGAGCCGTCATCCGCTTCACCTTCGAAGACGGGAATGTAGTACATCCCCATGGAATCCTTCTTCGGCACAGGAGACGTGTCCGGCAGGCCCATGGGATTGCGGTAGTAGAGGATCTTCCGGTTGCTCGGCGCCACCGCTTCGCCGCCTACCTTCATCTCGGGGCGAAACTCGAAGCTCACATCCTCGCTTGCCAGAACCGCCACGAAATCGCGGCCATCTTCGGTGCGCTTTGGTGTCGACGAATAGGCGGGATCTCCGTCCGGATGGCGGTAGTAGATGACGTGACCAGAGGGAGCCGGATCGGCAGTCGCCGGCTTCGGTTCCGCGTTGAGCGGGCGCCCGATGGTCGTCTCGATCATTTGCACGATGTCCGAGACGGATAGATCATGTTGTCCGGCCGAGTATCCGCCGGCGCCCGCCCCTGCCGTCAATACGGCGAGGGTCAGGAATGAGCCGAACCTTTTCATTGGACGGCCTTGAATTCCAGGCGGCGCTCGACCGTCTCGGTCTCGCCCTGGACCTTGGCGGCAAGCGAGAATCGCCAGCCGCCCGCCATCGTGAGGTTGGTCTTGAAGCGATAGATGCCGGGCTCCTCGGGCGGCAGCGCCTCGACGGGCGTGCTCATCGCCTCCATTCCGTCCGGAGCCATGTCCATTCTGGTGGCGAACACGACGGCGTTGGCTACCGGGGCGCCTGTCCTCTTGTCGAGGAGCCTGACGGCGACGATGGCGCCGCCCCCTTCCTTGATCTCGTTCTCAACGAGCTGGAATTCGTAGTCCTCTTGCGCTGCTTTGGCCGCTTGGGAAGCGACAGTGACGGATGCAAGCGCAAGCATCGCGGTGCGAAATGCGAGTTTCGACTTCATGATCAATGTTTCCGACTGACAGTGTTCCGCGCTTGCGCACGGCGCGAGCATGACAACGTCATGCGAACGGCCCATGCGGCCTTCCTCTGCACGGGTCGCGGCGCTAAACGCGCCTATTTGCCAGTCAGGCTTTGGGTGGTCGCGGGGGCGGTTCGCCGATAAGCGAGGGTAGGATCAGGTCTTTGCCGTTCAGGAAGTCGTCGCCGACCGGCGCAAGGAGAAAGAAGGAGTGCGCTTCGGCAAGCGGGGCGCTGACCATCCCCGACACGCACAAAACGGCCAACGGGCAATCCTTGCCGCAGTCCGGCACCATTGGCTTGCCATCCGGGCAGCAAGGCATGTTGTCTTGCATGATCGATAAAGCTGGCCCGGCGACAGCGGCACTCGAGGGCGAAGCTCCCAAGGGTGCAAAGGCCAGCCCGAATACGGCCAGCAGTAAGAGCATTCTTCCGAAACCGAACAAGTTCGTCATCGACCACATTTTGGCATAGGGAGCCACCGGACGATAGTGTTTCCGGGATTTGTGACCTTCTTGTGAACGGCGCACAAGCCGTTCGGTACAAACGCGATGTCATGGGCGCGGCCCACTGCCGGAGAGTAGAATCGAATCGAATATCGACGCGAGAGATGATAGCATCGTCTTGGATCCTCGGGAGGAGGAGATGCGCGCCATTGCATTTTTTGCCGGCGTGTTGATGGCTACGCCCTCGATGGCGGCGGAGCAACTGGTCTTTTACACTGCCAATTTTCCGGATGCCACCTCGGTTCAGCTCAGCGTCCTGAACAATAGCGTCTCGCAAGATGGCGACTATGACGTTGCCATCGGTTTAGTCGAAACGGACGCGAGCGGCGCCATCAGGTATGAAGATACCGGCAGGCATCGTGCGCGCGTTCGCTGTAATTATCCGGCGTATGTGAGTGTAGGCACGCGAAAATATCCAATGGTGATGCCTCTGAGCCGAGCCTTACATGACGATTGGAAAGAATATCTCTGGATGACATTTTGTGCGGTCCCCTCGTCTTGATACCCGTGAATGTGAGGTCACCGGATCGTCCGATCTTCAACTGATAATAGCGGCTTATACCCCTGATGCGGCCGACCGGGTTTCTGGCCTGACCGTCGCCGTGACAGGTCGCACGGCGCGCGGCGCATCGGCCGGCCGTGTAGCGTTCCGATCGGGACCCTGCGATTGGTAACTTTGTATCCTTGACGCCTGCGTTGGCAGCAGATGGACGTCGACGGTTTCAGATCGGCCCGGGACGGTTGCAGCCCTCTGCGTTTGCCACTCAGGCGTCCTCCAATGCCGCGGCAGTTTGCAGGCGAGTTCATCCGAGATGACGATGCGAGCGTCCGTTAGCTTGCACATCGCCTGAAGCCTGGCGGCCAGATTTACCGAATCGCCGATAACGGTGTATTCGCTATGATGTTCTCCCGGTATGACGCCCCCGATCACGTGGCCGTAGTGAACGCCGATCGCGAAACTGAGGGGTTCCTCGCCGTCGCGCATCCTGATCTCGCTCCACACATCGAGAAAGTTGGACAACTCGACCGCGCATTCGAACGCTCGGAGCGCAGCGGTCGCGAGCGGCAAAGGAAAGCCGAATACAGCCATGACGCCATCGCCGATGAATTTGTCCACGACCCCATCACATCCCGATACCGCCTGCGTCACCCGCCGCCTGTATTCGGTGAGGAGGGATGCTATCTCCTCCAGCGGCATCGTCTCCGAGAGCCTCGTGAAGCCTCGGATATCGACGAACAGTATCGCCGCTTCCTGGCGGCGAAGACCAAGATTCGCACCCTCCGTTGCCAAGCGCTCAGCCGTCTCGGGAGCAAAGAAGCGGGTCAAGTTCGCCCGCTCGCTAGAACTTGCGACCGCTTCTTGCACCAGCCGCCGGATGTCCAATACCAGAACGATCTGGATCGCCGCGACGACGGTGAAAGCCACAAGCCGAACCCCCGCTGCCTGAGTTTCTTCCGAAGAGAGGCGGAAGACGGCTCCAAAACCGTCCTCCCAAATCGGCATCAAGACAACCGCCGAGGAGCCAAGAATAACGATGAGTGCGAAGGCGGCAACCGGCCCCGCGCGCATGCGCATGCTCGCGTGTGAAAGAAGCACAAACGCGATCGCGAGGCTTGGCGTTGCCAGCGCATCGACCAAGGAAGAGGCGGAGTCAAGGAGGTGCTCGGCGGTCAGATAGATGACGAGCGACGCGTCTACTGCAACATAAATCCAGTTTAGCCATGGGCGGAATAACCTCGTAATCACCAGGCCTACAGCTAGAAAGGTGATCGCGGCATAGGCGCTCAGCAGCGTGAGGTGGATCTCGTGATTGACGATATCCGGTTCAAGCGCGACGGAGAGCGCGAACACGAACAAGGCCACGAACCGCCAAAGCGCGGTGCGCAGTTCGTTGCGCTGCTCGACCTCCGAAATGAGAACATCGATCTCCGTTCGAGCGCGATTGCTGGATGTCATAGGTACTCAGCTCGATTTCGAAATTAGGTGAACCTATCGACGTGGACCGCATCCTTGGTTTCGAGGGCCACAGGGGTCATCGATCGTCCCGATAGAACGATCGTAGCGCGGTCGACAGTGCGGCATCCCCAAAAGGATCTTGGCAGCCACTCGCGATGGCGGGCCGACGTTTTCCGACGGCCTGCCATCCACGCACCTCGCCTACTTGATTTCCGTGACCGTGATGCGCCCGTTCACGCGATCGGCTGTGAACTCTATCGCCTGACCCGTTTTGACTTTATCGAGCATGGCGTCCTCCGCGACGACGAACACCATCGTCATCGCTGGCATGTCGAGATTGGTCAGCGGCTCATGCTTGATCGTCAGCTTTTTCTGCTTGGCATCGACTTTGACGACTTCGCCTTTCACGTATTCCTGTGCGAGCGCGCTCCCGCCGATGGCGAGCGCGAGGGCCAGGGTCGATAGTGCCTTTACCAATAGTTTCATGGCTGCTTCCTTTGCGGGTTTGAGGGTTAGTGAGCGACGCTGATGTCGCCCTTCATACCGGAATCGTAGTGACCCGGGATCAGGCAGGCGAAGCCGAATTCGCCGGCGTTGGCGAACGTCCAGATGATCTCGCCTCTGGCGCCGGGCGCCAGCCGGATCGAGTTGGGATCGGCGTGCTCCATCTCGGGGAATTTCTCCATCAGCGCCTTGTGCTCCATGATCCCGTCATGGACGTCCATGACGAATTCGTGGTCGACTTGGCCCTTGTTGACGAACTCCAGGCGAACGGTCTCGCCCTTCTTCACCTTGAGCACGGCCGGCTGGAACAACATTTTTCCGTCGTCCTTCTCCGACATTGAGATGTTGATGGTCCGCTTTGCCTTGCCAGCCTCGCCAGGGCTGCCGATCGGCATCGTGGCGGCTTTGTCGCCATGGCCTCCAGCGTGGGTTCCACCGGCAAGAGCTGCTCCCGAACTGACCGCCATCAAAACGGTCGCTGCGATTATATGTTTCATGCTGCACTTTCTCTCATGGTTGAGGTTGAGGGGTTTCGGTTCTCATCCCTGTTTGCCGTGACCGCCGTGCGCTGCCGGGGCCATCGTTTTTGCGTCGCCTGATTTCGTCGGAGCGGGGACATCCCCCTTCCACTCGTAAGCCACGGTTCCCTCCGGGTGCTGGTACCATCCCGGATCGGCATAATCGTTCGAGGCGAGGCCCTCGCGAACCTTCACGACCGAGAACATGCCGCCCATTTCGATGGCGCCGAATTGGCCCCAGCCGGTCATCATCGGGATCGTGTTGTCGGGAAGCGGCATCTCCATCTCGCCCATGTCGGCCATGCCGCGGTCACCCATGGCCATGTATTCGGGCTGGACCCGGCGGATTTTGTCGGTGACCTTCGAGTTGTCGACGCCGATAAACGTGGGCACGTCGTGGCCCATGGCGTTCATTGTGTGGTGCGACTTATGGCAATGAATCGCCCAGTCGCCCTCGTATTTGGCTTCGAACTCATATGCCCGCATGGCGCCGACGGGGATGTCGATCGACACCTCCGGCCACCGCGCCTCCGGCCGGACCCAGCCGCCATCGGTGCAGGTCACCTCGAAATCGTAGCCATGCATGTGGATCGGATGATTGGTCATGGTCAGGTTGCCCACCCGGACCCTGACCCGGTCGTTTTTCGCCACTGGAAGATGGCTGATCCCCGGAAAAACGCGGCTGTTCCATGCCCAGAGATTGAAATCCGTCATCTCCATGATGCGCGGGACGTACGACCCCGGTTCGATGTCGAAGGCGTTCAGCAGGAATACGAAATCGCGGTCCACGCGCATGAACTTCGGGTCTTTGGGATGAATGACGAAGAAGCCCATCATGCCCATGGCCATCTGGACCATTTCGTCGGCGTGCGGGTGGTACATGAATGTGCCGCTCTTCACGAGGTCGAACTCGTAGACGAAGGTCTTGCCGGGCGGGATGCCGGGCTGGGTTAGACCGGTCACTCCGTCCATGCCGTTGGGCAGGATCATGCCGTGCCAATGGATCGTCGTGTGCTCCGGCAGTTTGTTTGTTACGAAGATGCGGACTCGATCGCCCTCGACCGCCTCTATGGTCGGGCCGGGAGATTGACCGTTGTAGCCCCAGAGATAGGCAGTCATGCCGGGCGACATCTCGCGCTCGACGGGCTCGGCCACCAGATGGAACTCCTTCACGCCGTTGTTCATGCGATGCGGAAGGGTCCAGCCGTTGAGCGTCACGACCGGCTGGTAGTCCGGTCCGCTCGTTGGGAAGATCGGAGGCTGCATGTCGGGGGACTCCATGATTGCGGCGTCGGGCAGCCCCATCGCGGACGTTTTGGTCCATGCAGTGGCGCCGGCGAGCAGGGCTCCCGCGCCAAGCAACTGACGTCTTGAAAGCATTTTCTTCTCCTTGAGGTTCAGTGGCCTTCGGCGCCCGCTTCGGCTGCGGCAGGTGCTTCGCCGCCTTCGGGCGAGCTCCCGCCGCCGCCATAAATGGCGGTTCCGAGATTGACGTCGGCCAGCCAGAAATTGCGCTTGGCGTTGAGGGAAAGCATGATCGCGCTGATTTTCGCGCGGGTGTCCGCCAGCAGCTCGAACGTGTTGGTGATCATACCGTTGTAGGTGAGGAGCGACTCCGCCTCGATCTTTGTTCGCAGCGGCACGACATTGTTCCGATAGTGCCGGGCAATGTCGTAAGTCGAACGGTAGGCGTCATAGGCGGATCTGGCCTCCGACCGGATGTTGACCGCCTTTTCGGCCATCCGATTTGCGGCTTGCATGTAACCAAGCTCGGCCTTGCGCATGCGTGCCTCGCCGGTGTCAAAAATCGGAATGACGAACTCGAGCTCGAGAGTGGGTGAGACACTCGTTTCCGTCGCACCCTCCTCCGACTCCTCGCGTTCCACCTCCACGCCGGAAAGCAGTTCCAGATCGCTGACGTAGCGCGTCGCCTCGGTCAGACCGTAGGATTTCGCCAGCGCTTCCAGCTCAAGTTTCGCGATCTCGAGGTCGACGCGATTTCTTAGCGCCTCCGCCTCGATCGCGCGTTTGGCCTTGGCGCCTTTCGGCAAGGCTGGAAGCATGTTGGGGACCGAGTAATCGACGTCCGGTCCCCATAGACCCATCAGCCGGGTGAGCACTTCCTTGGCGGTCCGCGCGGCGAGCCGCGCCTCCGCCGCCTGACCGGTGATCTCGGCATAAAAGACGTGTTCGCGGGCTTGGCCGGTCTTTGTGAAGGCGCCCGTCTCTCCAAGTTTTTGAGCGAGTTCGGAGGCAGCGTCGGCGGCGGCTTGCGCCTTGTTCAGATAGGAAACGCTCTCCCAGGCCGAGACAGCATTGATCCAGGCCCGCCGCGTGTCCGCGGCCAGACGTAACGTTTCTTCGGCGGCGCGGAGCTGAGCCTGACGGAAACGCGCATCCGCGACTGCGACGCGCCGCTTATGGGTCGCCAGCGCAAGGATGTTGCTGACCACCGCTCCTTCAATCGTCCGCACAGGATCGACGCCGATCATGCCGATCGAGATCGTCGGATTGACGAGCATCGATTCCTGCCACATGTCGGCCGCCGACAAGCCGATCTCGGCGTAGGCGGCCTGCAGGCCCTTGTTGTTGAGCAAGGCGACCTGCACCGCGGTGTCTGGACCGATTGTTTTCTTCTGGACGAGGCTTTTCACGCGCTCTGAAACCGTCCGCGCTTCCTCGCTGGATTGCACCCAGACGGTTTTCTTGCCGGTCACGGATTCGGCACGTGCCGCGACTGTCGTGAAACCAGCCATGGGGGCTGAGATGCCATCAAGGGCCCCGCTTGTCGTGCATCCGGCAGCGATCAGCGGGATGGTTACCATCGCAGCTATGGTCACGGGCCGGCGTTTCATGATCCGGCTCCCGGGTTCGCAGAGGAGCGTTCTTCATTGAGACGCCGCCAATTCTGCGGATCCACTGGCTCCCGGTGGCGATAGTCGACGACGACCGGGTGGTAATGTGCATCACGGACGCCCATTGCGGGATCGGCCGGATTGAAGGCGGGAAGGATGTCCGGCGGCGTGGTTGCCGAACATCCGGCAACTAGCAGCGATGCGAGCATCGCGGAGCTTGCGATTTTCATTGTAGACCTGAAGCATGACGTATGCGTTTGGCCGCGCGGGAACGGATTCCCGACGCTGCGCGCGAACGCCCGAAGAGGGCGCGTCAGTTCAGATGTGTTTGGGGGGCCTTATCAGCGCTGCGTATTCGCCAAGCGGCAAAGTCACGGCAACGACCGACGCAAAGCAGCGGGAGACAACATGCTCCAAGTCAGGGCATTCGACCGGCACCGCATGTGCCGGTGCACAATGGACTTCGCAGGTTTTGTCAGAGGATTGCTTGTCGCCGTGATGATGCTCCGACGTGTCCGCGTCGTCCGCCGTTGCGCCGTGATGGCCCATATCGTGTGCGGGTGTCTCGGCCTGGAGATCCACCCCGGCCTGAATATCCGCCCCGGCATGAAAACCCGTGGCATTGGCTGCGGCGAACAGACCAGGCTGAAGAGCCGACATGACCAGGAACACGACCGTCAGCATTGCTCGGAGCGGTATGCTTCCTAGGATCGTAGTTCGACCAAGAGTCCTCATCGCACCCTTCCGACAATTGTTCGTCTGATTTGTCAAGGTCGCCGCGGCCGCTTTGTTGCATTGCAACCAAAAAGTGAACGCAACGCCTGCTGCGATGTCCGCGATTTCGGTTTTACATCAGGCCCAGCACCGCTCCGGCGACAACCAGATAACGCGAAACCTTCGCGAGGGCGACGATTACGACAAAGCTCCATAGCGGCTCGCGCAAAACCCCAGCGACCATGGTCAGTGGATCGCCGACGATCGGCATCCAGCTTAACAGGAGCGACCACCTTCCATAACGGCGATACCAGTTCGTGGCGCGGTTGAGCGTCGCGGGACGCAGCGGAAACCAGGGCCTGTCCCGGAAGCGTTCGATCCCTCGACCAAGACCCCAGTTCACCACAGAACCCAGGACGTTGCCCAGGCTGGCGACAAGAACCAGCATTGCGGGCGAGAACGAATCCATGGCGAGGAGCCCTGCAAGGGCGGCCTCCGACTGCGCCGGGAGGATGGTCGCCGCAGCGAAGGCAAGAGCAAACAGGCCGCCGTAGATGGCAAGGATATCCATCTACGTTTCGCCTTGCGGAGCGGGCTTCAGGGTTGCACATCGATTACGACCATCAGTCCGCCACCGCCCTTCTCTTCGACATTGTTGTTGGTCGTATGATGCCCGATATGGCAATGGATCAGCCAATTTCCGGGCCGACGTGCCCGCCAGACGACATCGTAGCGTTGCCCTGGTCCGACGTTGACTGTGTCGGCAAGGAATCGTGCCGACGCCGGGATGGTCTCGCCGTCGCGGGCGACAACTTCGAAGGGACCGCCGTGGATGTGCATAGGGTGGATAAACCCATTATTGGTGCCGATGAAGCGCACCTTCAGAGTTTCGCCGACCTTCATCCTGATTGTGTCCGTCGACGGATAGGCGCGGCCGTTGATGGTGAAATAATTCGGCTGCCCGCCGTCCATCGGCATCGACGGAAAAGTCAGGCCCTCCCGCATCAGCCATTCCTGAAGCTGGATAACATAGTCGTGGTCTGCCGCAATCTCGTCCTGGGGATTGGCGGGATCGATGATGAGTGCACCGTAGAGTCCGAGCGCCTGCTGGCGATCGACATGGTCATGCGAGTGATAGAAGTAGGTTCCCGATTGGCCTGCCGTAAATTCGTATCGGTAGCTGCCGCCGGGCGGGATCGGCTCCTGCGTGATCTCGGCCGGGCCGTCCATTTCGTTCGGCAGGATCAACCCGTGCCAATGGATGGTCGTACTCTCCGGCAGGCGATTCGTGACGTTGATGCGCACCCGGTCGCCTTGCCGGATATGCAGCCGTGGGCCGGGAACCTGGCCGTTGATCGCATAGGCGTCGACTTTCACGTCCGGCAAGATCGCCCAGCGGATGACCGAGGTTTCCAGGTCGAACACCTTTACCCCGTTCTCCATCCTGGCTTCCAGTTCCCGGTCGCCGCGAACCTCCAAGCCATGGCTGGCCGTGATCAGGCGAGGATGCACGGCGGCCATGTCCAGCATCGCTGCAGCCGGCGTGTCGCGGTCCATGATCATGCCGGGCGGCATGATGGCGCCGCCTACGTCTCGCGCGCTGAGGGCGAGGTTCACCCAGTTGGCCGGAGCGATCATGCCGAGCGCCAGCGCGAGTACGGACACGCCGCCGAAGGCCGCGAGTTGCGGCACAGTTGCATCCGGTTCCATACCGTCGTGACCGCCATGCGAACCACGCAACCCTCCTCCCCCATCGCCGTGGGAGGAGCCATGGCCGGATCCATGATGGCCAGGCCCGGGATTGCCGCCTGGGTTGGCATGTCTGGGCTTGGCATGTTCATCGAGGCGCGCGTAAGCGTGTTGCCCCACCATCCCGGCTTTCGCGCCGCTATGTGCGTGCTCGCGCCTGCCTTCCCTTGCCTTGTCGAGCTCCGGTTCGCGTTCGGTCATCAGCCCGTGCTTCAGTCCACGGGCCACCATCCATATGTTGGCGGGATATGCGGTGACGAATCCAACGATCACGCCGAACGACATCACGCCCCAGAACAGGAGCTCGGTCGGTTCCATGGCCCGCATGTCGCTGCCCATCATCAGGAAGCTCATGATCGGCGCCATGCCCGCCATCATGAAATTCATGCTGATGAATTCCGGCATGAAGCTCTTGCGGACATTCTCCCAGTAGGTGCCGCCCATCATCGATTTCATGAACAGCGACTGGAAGATGAACAGGCCGAATGCGAAACCGGCAACGTACTCGACAACAAGATCGATCCACATCGGCAGCCCAAGAGCGGCGGTGATTGCCGCCGCGAGGATGATGCCGGTGGCGTCTCCGGCGACACAGTGGATCGTCGAGCCGACGCCTTGCTTCCAGAGCGGTTTGGTGAACGCCTCATGTTCGCCTGGCTGAGGCTCCTTGTCGGCCAGCACGTAAATCAGCAGTCCCAGCGGCCCCATATAAAGCGTGACCAGGATGAAACCCCATTTCATCACCACGGGTTCGGGGTTGTTGCGGAACTGGTCCCACGCAACATAGGCCGTGCTCAGGCCCGCCAGAACGAACCAGACTGCGAGGAAGTAGTCGACGGGCTGTACGAACATTGCAGGATTCCTGTCGATTGTCGTCAATGTCACCTAGTCCGGCATCGGATGAAGTCGATGCCTTGCCTACTGCCGTTTCTCCCTGAACTTGGCGTGGCAGTTCGTGCAGTTCTGCAGCATCAGATGGAATACGTGTTCGGCTGGGATCTTCGAAGGATCGGAATCGGCCGCGCCGCCAGCCCGTTTTCCGAGCAGGCTGCTGCCCATTGCCATTCCGGGTTTCATCCTCATGGCTTCCGTAATGCCTTCGGGCGCATCGTCAGCCGCATCTGACAGCGCCGCAGCCAGGCTTTCGAGATGGCGAGCGAGCGCGGCGAATTCTTCTTGGGACTGACCGATATCCGCCTTAGCGGCCGAGGGTTCACCAAGCGAGTCCGCTGGAAATGCGTCTACCATGGCACTTCCGGACCGGCGGCGAATGGTTTCGGTTGCCGCCTTGAAGGCTGCGGCATCGTAGGCCACCTTGCCGGCAAAAATTTCGGAGATGGTCTTGGCGGCGCTCGCCATCGCCTTCATCGACGCTTGGCGCTCGGCGACGACTGGGGCGACGGCTGTCTTCGGGAGCGCCGTCCCGGCGGCGATCCCGGCGGTAACAAGGACTGCTGCAATGATGGGGACGCGCCTCACTGAACCGTGCCGTGTCCAGCAAGCCCGTCGATGATCGGGCAATCAGGTCGGTCATCGCCGTTGCAATGGTCGGCGAGATGCCGAAGCATGTCCCGCAGTCCGGCGAGTTCCGCCAGTTTCCGGTCGATTTCAGCGAGCTTGGCTTCCGCTATGGCCTTCACATCCGCGCTCTCGCGCTCCTTGTCGCGGTAGAGCGAAAGGAGTTGTCGGCATTCCTCCACAGAGAAGCCAAGACTTCGGGACCGCTGCAGGAAGCGCAGGCGATGGACGTCGGCCGTCGAATAATCCCGGTACCCGTTGTCGGCACGATCAGGCCTAAGAAGACCGATGTCTTCGTAGTATCGGATGGTCTTTGGCGGCAGGCCGGACTTTTCTGCGGCGGTTCCTATGTTCATGGTCTAACCTCAAAGCTTCAGAGAACGAAGTCGTAGCGCGTTGCCGATCACGGAAACGGACGAAAGGCTCATTGCCGCTGCGGCGATCATCGGCGACAGCAGCGTGCCGAAGACCGGGTAGAGGACACCGGCCGCCACTGGCACGCCGAGCGCGTTGTAGACGAAGGCGAAGAACAGGTTCTGCTTGATATTGCGGATCGTCGCCTGCGACAGCCGCCGCGCCCGGACGATGCCGTTGAGGTCGCCCTTGACCAACGTGATGCCGGCGCTCTCGACCGCCACGTCGGCGCCGGTTCCCATCGCGATGCCGACATCGGCCGCCGCCAATGCGGGCGCGTCGTTAACGCCGTCGCCGGCCATCGCGACGCCTGCGCCTTTGGCATGCAGCTCATCGATCAGCGTCTTCTTGCTTTCGGGCAGCATGTCGGCCCGCACCTCGTCGATGCCAAGCTTCGCCGCCACCGCCTTCGCGGTGCGCTCGTTGTCGCCCGTCGCCATAATGATCCTGAGCCCGCTGTCGTGCAGCGCGCGGATCGCTTCCACCGTTGTCGCCTTGATCGGATCGGCGACGGCGACGAAACCGGCAAGCCTGCCGTCGGCCGCGACGAACATCACCGTCTTGCCGTCGGAACGCAGCGCGTCGGCACGCTCCTTCGCCACCTCCAGGCCGATGCCCAGATCGTCCATCAGCGCCTGATTGCCGAGCGAAACGGCGCGGCCCTTGACCGTTCCCGTGACGCCCTTGCCCGTGACGGCCTCGAAATCCGCTGCGTCTTCGACGGTCGCGCCGCGCTCCCGCGCACCATCGACGATCGCCTCGGCAAGCGGGTGCTCCGAACCCTTCTCGAGGCTGGCGGCAAGGCCGAGAAGTTCGGCCTCGTCAAAGCCATCGAACCCGACGACGTCGGTCAACTTGGGCTTGCCCTCGGTCAGCGTGCCGGTCTTGTCGACGATCAGCGTGTCGACCTTGGAGAAGCGCTCCAGCGCTTCGGCCTCCTTGATCAGCACGCCAGCCTGCGCGCCGCGTCCCGTGGCGGTCATAATCGACATTGGCGTCGCCAACCCAAGCGCGCAGGGACAGGCGATGATCAGCACCGAGACGGCCGAAACGATGGCGAAGACCATGCTCGGCTGAGGCCCATAGATGGCCCAGACGATGAAGGCGACGATGGCGACCAGAACGACAGTAGGCACGAAGTAATAGGAGACGCGGTCGGCAAGTCCCTGGATGGGCGCTCTGCTGCGCTGCGCCTTGGCAACCATTTCGACGATGCGCGACAGCATCGTATCGGCGCCGACCTTTTCGGCGCGCATGACGAGCGTTCCGTTCTTGTTGAGCGTGCCGCCGGTCACAAAGTCGCCTTGCGTCTTCTCGACGGGGACAGGTTCGCCGCTCAGCATCGATTCGTCGACCGAGGAGCGGCCTTCGAGCACCGTGCCGTCGACCGGCACACTGTCGCCGGGCCGCACGCGGAGCCGCTCGCCGGCCTGCACTTCCTCGAGCGGCACATCCGTCTCAGAACCGTCCGCCCCGATCCGCCGTGCCGTCTTCGGCGCCAGGTCGAGCAGTGCGCGGATGGCGGAGCCAGTGCGCTCCCTTGCCTTCAGTTCCAGCACCTGGCCGAGAAAGACCAGCGCGACGATTACTGCGGCTGCCTCGAAATAGACCGGAACCGTGCCACCGTGGCCGCGAAACTGGTGCGGGAAGATATCCGGGAACAACGTCGCCACGACGCTGTAGACATAGGCGGTGCCGACGCCGATCGAGATCAGCGTCCACATGTTCGGACTGCGGTTGACGATCGACTCCCAGCCGCGATGGAAGAAGGGGATCGCCGCCCAGAGCACCACCGGGGTCGCCAGCGCCAACTCAATCCAGGCTGCCGGATGTTCGCCGAGCCAGTCGCGGAACGGCAAGCCCAGCATCGGTCCCATGGTGATCAGAAGCAGCGGGATCGACAGGACGGCACTTACCCAAAAGCGGCGGGTGAAGTCGACGAGTTCCGGATTGGGACCTTCGTCGCCGGTCGGCACGCCCATCGGCTCCAGCGCCATGCCGCAGATCGGGCAGGAGCCGGGCTTGTCGCGGACAATCTCGGGATGCATCGGGCAAGTATATTGCGTGCCCTTCGGCATCGGCTCCGGCGCTGGCTGGCCGCTCAGATATTTCTGAGGATCGGCCTCGAACTTGGCTTTGCACCCGGCGGAGCAGAAGTAAAAACCCTTGCCCTCATGCCGCACGAAATGCTTCGCCGTGGCGCGCTCGACTTTCATCCCGCAAACCGGATCGGTCGCATTCAGAAAGGCTTCTGGCTCCTTCTGGAACTTGGTCCGGCAGCCTTCCGAACAGAAATGATAGCTGTGGCCGCCCAAGGTCGCTGACGGCTTTCCCGCCGCTGGATCGACTGTCATGCCGCACACTGGATCGCGAGTGACGACGATTGAGGCACCGGCCGGCGCGTGCGAGGAACAGCACGAGCCATGCGATGCGTCGGTGTGGATGGCATCATCGTGACGGTCGATCATGGGGCACTCCTAAATGGGCAACTCCCCTTCCACCTACGGTTTCCAGTTACTGGAAGGTCAAGTGGCTTTCTGCAAAATGATCGCTTACTTCCGCCGCGATATGGCCAGCGTGTCCCCCTGTGGGCTGCCGCAGGATGAGATGGGCGCCCCTTCACCTGCCGCCAGGGCCTTGGCCACTATGCCGCCGACAAGAAAAATTGGATGATTGGTGTGCGTTTAATCGCCGGCGCTAGGCGGCGTTCCTGACAGGCTCGAAATCGATATCGAGAACCGCCTCGAGCTGCCGGTCCATGAAACGCTCCGGTATGCTCTTTACCAGCAAGTTGCGTAGCGGGACGACAAGCGGGTTCTGCCACTGCGCCACTTTCGCATAGAGGCGCGATTCAGCCGCAACCCTATGTGCCCTGCTGAGACGGCGCTTGTCATACTCGCGGATGGCCCGGTCGGTCGGAAGCCGCCCGAACAACGCTGCAAGAACGGCCGCGTCTTCGATCGCAAGTCCGGCTCCTTGTCCCAGATCGGGCGTCACGGCATGCGCGGCGTCGCCAAGCAAAACCGCTCTTCCGCGCGTGAACGAGGGCATTGGATCGAGATCAAGAATGTCCGTCCAGATCAGCGAGTCCTCCGTGGTCCGATCAAGAACCTCCGGGACTGGCTCGTGAAATCCGGAAAACATCGCCTGCACTTCTGCAAGATCGGCCCGAGCCAGCCTGGGGTCGTCCCGTTGGTCTGCGCCACAGCAGGCAAACCAGTAGACCCTTTCGCCGGGGATCGCGGCCAGACCGATGCGTTTTCCGGCCCCCCAGCTTTCGCTAAGACGCGCCGGGTCCATTCCTTGCAGGAAACCGGGCGCGATCGCGCGCCAGCAAGCGTAGCGAGCGAAATGCTCGCGCGATTGGGGAAACAACGCTCTACGAACCGCGGAGTGAATGCCATCGCAAGCGAGCACCAGCTCGCTTTCCACGATCTCCCCATTCGCAAAGCGCAGGGCGATGTTGTCGCCAACCTGCCGAGCATCCACGCATTCCATTTCGGTGCGGATGATAGAACGTGGTAGTTCCGAAAGAAGGGCCTTGTGGAGATCGCCACGATGCAGCACGGCCATGCTGAGGTGACCATAGTTCTGACTGAAGCGCTGAAAATCCGTGGATTGGAGAACTTGTCCCTTGTCGTCGAGAAGATCGAGCCTGTGTATTGGCTGCGCCTCGGCCACAACCGCTTCGTAGAGCCCGAGCGTACGAAGGGCACGAAGCGCATTGGCGCTGAGACTGAGACCCGCACCCAGAGGTTTCAGTTCGCTCGCCTGCTCGTAAATCTCGGTCTCCCATCCGAGGAGTCGCAGGCCCTTGGCAACTGCAAGTCCGGCGATGCCTGCACCAATGATGACTGCGCGCATGTTCACGCTCCCTTTCGCCTTTGCCACGCGGCAAAACACTTTGCGAGACCAAAGTGTTCCCGAGGAAACAGGCGGCTAACGCCTTCTCCAATTTCACTCGAAGGGAGGTCTGCGGTGTGGCGTACCGACGCCCTGGAGCTCTGACGATCGCGTCCGAGATTCGCGAAACCGTGTTACAGGCGTTAAATAACTTCGCATGGACAGGGATATGAGCCAGACGCAGAGTTCCGTCGGCGCTTCGGCTACGGTGGCATTCATCGATCTTGCGGGCTTTAGCGCCATCGCGGACGTTTATGGAGATGCAGCGGCAATCGATGTGCTCGAGATTTTCGAGAGCATGGTCCGCGAGGCGCTTGCTGGCTACGAGCCTCCGATCAAGTGGATCGGGGATGAAGCGATGCTCTCGTTTCCGGAGCCGGAGTTAGCGATCCAGGCGCTTGGAACGCTGTTGCAGGCATGCCGGGAAGAACCGCGCCTCCCGCTCACCCGGTCGGCGCTGAATCATGGACCGGTCATCCGCAGGGCAGGTGATCTGTTTGGATCGACCGTCAACATAGCGGCACGTATTGCTGCGCTTGCGTCCCCCGGTCAATTGCTTGCGACTCAACCCATTGCCGACGCCGCTGCCGCCAAAGGCATCTTGGTGCGGGATCTCGGAGAGGTGGCGCTGCGGTCGGTAGCTGATGAAATCCCTCTTTACGAGATCGAACTTGCTCCCTCGCCTGACCCGGCCTGGATCGATCCAGTGTGCAAGATGCATGCTCCTTATGCATCCTATCGACGGGCCGCCCCAGGAGGGCCATGGTTTTGTTCGCCGCGTTGTGAAGAGGCATATCGGAAGTCGCCGCAGACCTATCCACTGGCTCGATGACACGGCTCCCCTAGCTGCCCTGGCGCCCCCTCTCAGTCCATACTCATTGCGCAGGTGAGATATGCTACGGTGCCGGAAGTCGCCGCAGCATGATCCGCTGCCACAAGTGGCACATTGGTGCCGATGAAGCGCACTGTCAGAGTTTCGCCGATTTTCATCCTGATCGTGTCCGTCGAAGGATAGGCGCGGCCGTTGATGGTGAAATAATTCGGCTGTTCGCCGGCGGAAACCACGCGATAATCCTTCCAACTGCTGGAAGTTCAAGAGTTGCCGTCCAGCCATGGCCGATCGGTCGTTTCCAAGAAGTCACGGAGAATGGGTTCCATGGGCGTTCTCTGCTGCTTGACTCTCAGCCTTTTTCGCGGCAGGTTTCGATCAATAGGTCAGACCAATTTACCGATCCGGGATCAGCCAGATGATTCCGTTGAAGTAGAACTGGGTAACAATGCCGATCCAGGCCGTTGAACCGCGTCGTCTTTACCGACAGATCGCCGATCAGCTCAGGCAGTTGATCGACGCGGGCGAGTTCGCAGTCGGCGATCGGCTGCCGACCGAGCGCGAGCTGGCCGATCAGCTTGGCATCTCCCGCCCGACCGTCCGTGAAGCGCTGATCGCGCTCGAGGTCGAGGGGCGCATACGCATTCGCGTCGGCTCGGGCATCTACGTCACCGAACCGCCGCGTGCCGAAATTTTGACGGCAGAAATGGATGAAGGCCCGTTCGAGCTGTTGCGGGCACGCGAGTTCATCGAAGGGGCGATCGCCGCCGAAGCCGCCCTCCATGCTCGGCCGATCGACATCGAACATATGGACGACGTGCTGCGCCGCATGGAGGACATACCTCGCCCGACCAGGATGACGATCGCGCTCGACCGCGAATTCCATACGATGGTGGCGGGCATTCTCGGAAACGCCGTTCTGGTGCGCTGCATCGGCGAGCTCTTCGACCAGCGCATGAACCCATATTTCGAACGCCTGTCGAGCTATTTCGAGAACAGGGAGTCCTGGCGGGCCGCCGCGGAGGAGCATCGCGCGGTGCGCGACGCGATCGCGGCGCGCGACCCTGAACGGGCCAAGGCCGCGATGCAGGAACATCTGCGTCAGTCGCAACTGAGATTCTCACGCAATTTCGGTGAGAAATCCGCGGCCAGGGAGGTCGCGGGATAGGAGTCCGCCGACCGGGAGGGTCCTGTCGGCACCGTCAATCCATTCACAGGGAGGAATATGATGTTGAGGAAATACGCCGTTCTGCTCGGCACGATCGCTGCAATCGCTCTGCCCATGGCTTCGGCCTCTGCGCAAACCGCGCTGAAATGGGCCCATGTCTACGAAACGTCCGAACCCTTCCACACCGAGTCGGTATGGGCGGCGGAAGAGATCAAAAAGCGCACCGACGGCCGCTATACGATCGACGTCTTCCCGGCTTCGCAACTCGGCAAGGAAGCCGACATCAACCAGGGGCTGACCCTCGGCACGGTCGACATCATCATCTCCGGATCGAGCTTCGCCGCCCGCGAATACCCGCCGATCGGCGTGACCTACTTCCCGTTCACTTTCCGCGACGCGGATCACCTGCTCGCTTACACCAAGAGCGACAAATACAAGGAGTTGACCGCCGGCTTCGAAGAGGCCTCCGGCCATCACATCACCGCGACCACCTACTACGGCACGCGTCACACGACCTCCAACCGGCCCATCGAGAAATGCGCCGACATGCAGGGCCTGAAGATCCGCGTGCCCGATGTGCCGGCCTATCTCGCCATGCCGCGCGCCTGCGGCGCCAACACCGCGCCGATCGCCTTCGCCGAGGTCTATCTCGCCTTGCAGCAGGGCACGGTGGAAGCGCAGGAAAACCCACTGACGACGATCGACGCCAAGAAGTTCTACGAAGTGCAAAAGCACATTATCCTGACCGGGCACATCGTCGATCATCTCAACACGATCGTGTCGCAATCGCGCTGGTCGCAATTGTCGGACGAGGACAAGGCGATCTTCACCGAGGTGATGCAGGAAGCCGCCGCGCGAGCGACAAAGATTATCGTCGATCGCGAGAAGGCGCTGGTTGAAACCTTCAAGGAGCGCGGTCTCACCGTCACCGAAGTCGATCGCGCCGATTTCGAAAAGAACGTGATGGAGAAGGTGACGTTCGACGAGTTCGGCTACCGCAAGGAGGATTGGGAGGCGATCCGCGCCGTCAAATAACCCGCATCGATCCGGGCCCGGCGCGACAAGCGCGTCGGGTCTGTCGAGCCCGCTGTCCAACAGTGCCCGGAGCTTGCCGATGACCCAAGAGGTCCACACCCAGGTTACCCCAGAAGAACTGGCGCATGCCTTCGAGGAAGAAGCGCCGCCCATCGATCTGTCGCGATACGCGGTGGAGGACTGGGTCACGCTCGCCGTGTTCTGGGGCATGTCGTTCTGCGTGTTCCTGCAGTTCTTTACGCGCTACGTCATGAACAACAGTTTTGCCTGGACCGAGGAGATCGCCATCAACTGCCTCGTCGTCGTGGTCTTCCTGGGCTCGGTCATGTGCACGCGCACCACGCGCCACATCCACGTCGACGTGCTCTATCACTATCTCCCCGCTGGGGCCGGGCGCTACCTGGCGCTCGCGGTCAATGTGATTACCATTTGCTTCTTCGCCTACATGTCCTGGCTCCTCTGGCGCTATGTCGGGATCGTCCACCGCGAGCGGATGGTCACCATCAACCTGCCGCGCAACGTCGTCTTCTACGCCGTCTTCGCCGGTTTCGTGCTGATGATGCTGCGCGCCATCCAGGTCTTCATCGGCAACATTCGCCGTGGCTACTCGGCGCTGGAGCGCCCCGCCGCGTTCGACGGATTGGGGGAATAGGCCATGCTGCTTCTGATCGGAGCCTTTCTCGTCCTGATGCTGGTCGGCGTGCCTGTCGCTGTGTCGATGGCGGTGTCGTCGCTGCTCTATCTCGTCTTCTATGGCGTGGCGCCCGACATCATCGCCGCGCAGCGCATGATCGCCGGTGTCGAGAGCTTTCCGCTGCTTGCCGTGCCGTTCTTCATCTTCGCCGGCAACCTCATGAACATCGCCGGTGTCACCGGGCGGATCTATTCCTTCGCGCTGGCGCTTGTCGGCTGGATGAAGGGCGGCCTAGCGCAGGTGAACATCATCGGATCGGTGGTCTTCGCCGGCATGTCGGGAGCAGCCCTTGCCGATGCCGCCGGCATCGGCACCATCGAGATCAAGGCGATGAAGGACCACGGCTATCCCGTCGAGGCGGCGGTCGGCGTCACCGCCGCCTCCTCGACGCTCGGCCCGATCTTCCCGCCGTCGCTGCCCTTCGTCATCTACGGCATGATGGCCAACGTCTCGATCGGCGCGCTGTTCATGGCCGGCATCCTGCCCGGCGTCGTCATGACGGCGCTGATGATGGTGACGGTCGCGATCTTCGCCCACCGCCGGGGCTGGGGTTCGGACACGCCGTTCAAACTGAACCGGCTCGCCGCCGCCTCGATCGAGGTCGCCGTCGTGTGCTGCTTTCCGCTGGCGGTCTATGTCCTTGTCCAGATGGGACTGTCGCTCAACATCGCCGTTGGCATCGTGCTCGTCGTCCTGATCGCCTGCGACTGGTATTTCGACTTTTCCGCCGTCATGGCGCTGATGACACCGATCATCCTGATCGGCGGCATGACCATGGGCTGGTTCACCCCGACCGAAGCGGCCATGGCCGCCGTCATCTGGTCGTTGTTTCTCGGGCTCGTGCGCTATCGCACGATGACACTCGCAGCCTTGGCCAAGGCCAGTTTCGATACGATCGAGACGACCGCGTCGGTCCTTTTCATCGTCACCGCAGCGTCGATCTTCGCCTGGTTGCTCACGGTCAGCCAGGCGGCGCAGCTGTTCTCGGTCTTCATCACATCGCTGACCGAAAACAAATGGGTGTTCCTGATCCTGGTCAACATCCTGATGCTGGTAGTCGGTTGTTTTCTCGACACGATCGCCGCCATCACGATCCTCGTGCCGATCCTCCTGCCGATCGTGGTCCTCTACGGCATCGACCCTGTGCATTTCGGTCTGATCATGACGCTCAATCTGATGATCGGTCTGCTTCATCCGCCGCTCGGCATGGTGCTGTTCGTCCTCTCGCGGGTCGCCAAGCTGTCGGTCGAGCGTACGACCATGGCAATCCTGCCCTGGCTGGTGCCGTTGATCGTCGCGCTGATCCTGATCACCTTCGTCCCCGCCATCTCGCTGTGGCTGCCGACGCAAATGGGGCTGATCCGTTGATCGACCGTGCAATCGCCGCGACGCTGTTCGGCCCTGAGGATCTGCGCGTCGTCGAGCACCCGCTCGGCCCGCTCGCGCCCGGAATGGTGCGCGTGCGCTTCGGCGCCGGCGGCATCTGCGGTTCCGACCTGCACTATTTCCGCCACGCGCGGACCGGCGATTTTGTCGTCACATCGCCGCTCGTGCTCGGCCACGAGGTCGCCGGTGAGATCGTCGAAATCAACGCGGACGCGCCAGGACTCGCCGTCGGTGATCGCGTGGCGGTCAACCCGTCGCGCTGGTGCGGACAATGCGCCCGATGCGCAGAGGGCCGCGCCAATCTCTGTGAAAACATCTATTTCATGGGCTCGGCGTCGAAAACGCCGCACATGCAAGGCGGTTTTGCCAGCGTGTTCGATGCCACGCCGGCGCAATGCGTCAAGGTTCCGCATGCTGTCGCCTACAAGGCGGCGGCGCTCGCCGAACCGCTCGCCGTCAGCCTGCATGCCGTGGCGCGGGCCGGCGACATTGCCGGCCGCAACGTCATCCTGATCGGCGCCGGCCCCATCGGGCTCCTGACCATGCTCGCCGCCAGGCTCAAGGGTTGTGGCGAGCTCACCGTCGCCGACATAGCCGAGGCGCCGCTCGCCTTCGCCAGCAAACTTGGAGCAAACAGGACGATCAACCTGTTCGGCGGCGACGACGAGCTCAAGGCGCTCGCGGCCGACAAGATGATCGATGTCGTGTTCGAGATTTCAGGCACCGCCGCGGGTCTCGCAGCTGCGATCGCCAGCGTCCGGCGCGGCGGCACGGTGGTTCAGGTCGGCAATCTGCCGGGTGGTCAGATCCCGGTGGCCGCCAATGCGGTGATGGCCAAGGAAATCAATCTGAACGGCACGTTTCGTTTCGGCGCAGAATTCAACGAGGCGGTCGCCCTCATCGTCAGCGGGGATATCGACGTCCTGAAGCTGGTGACCGCCGAACGCCCCCTCTCCTCGGCCTACGATGCGTTTGCCCTGGCCGCCGACCGCTCGCAGAGCGTCAAGGTGGTGCTGACCGCCGACTGAGGCGTTTTTCCCGGCGCCTCCCAACTGTATCAACCGTTCCGGTTTCAGCCTGCCGGCCCGGTTTCCTTCCTGTCGGCCTGCTTGCGCGCCCGCGCAAACTGCAGCCCGGCGACGCCGGCGGTTGCAGCCAGCGCCAGGCCGATCGGAATGAGGCTCGAGGGCTGGTCGGCCTTTCTGAGCACCGCCACCACGTCATACCCGACATCCAGCCCGATGCGCTTGGCGTAGGATCCGAAATCGACATTGCTGATCATCAGCGCGTCGCCCGCTTGCGTGATGGTAAGGCCGATGCCGCGCAGCCGCTCCAGTGGCTCGCCCGGTTCGCCAAGCGGCACGTTGACCGTCTTGCGGACATCTTCGCCCATGAGGTCGACGCCCTCGACGACGAAATTGATGCGGCCATCCGCCGGCGTCTGCGCCACCGCCGACAGGAACTCGCTTGCCGGCAACTCCTCGTAAGGCGGTGACACCTGGTTGAGCCACCAGTCCGGCCGAAACAGCGTGAAGCAGATGAGCAGCAGCGCCGCACTTTCCCAAAGTCGGCTTTTGGTCACGAACCAGTTCATTGTCGCGGCTGAAAACAGCAGGATGGCGATCAACGAGACAGTCGCCACCCAGATCGTCTGCGGCCAGGTGTCGACCCCGATCAGCAGCATCGCCGGGTTGAAGATGAAAACGAACGGCAGGATCGCCGTGCGCAGCGAATAGAGCGCGCCCTGGAAGCCGGTGGCGATCGGATCCTCCTTGGAAATCGCCGCCGCCGCGAACGCGGCCAGCCCGACGGGCGGGGTGATGTCGGCCATGATGCCGAAGTAGAAGACGAACAGGTGGACCGCGATCAGCGGGATCGGCAATCCGGCCTGCGCGCCGAGATCGACCACGACCGGGGCCATCAGCGTGGCGACCAAAATGTAGTTTGCGGTGGTCGGGATGCCCATGCCGAGCACAAGGCTGATCGCGGCGATGAGGATCAGCATCAGGATGACATTGCCGCCGGAGATGAACTCGACGAGTTCCGTCATCATCAGGCCGAGACCGGTCAGCGTGATCGTGCCGACGACGATGCCGGCGGTGGCGGTGGCGATACCGATGCCGATCATGTTGCGGGCGCCGAGCGCCAGCCCGTCGATCAGGTCGTCCCAGGCAGCCCGCACTGAGGCGGCGAGATTTCCTTTGCGGAACAGCGCCATCAGCGGCTTGCGGGTGGCGACAATAGCGAGGATTGAAACGGTCGCCCAGAACGCCGAAAGGCCGGGCGACATCTGCTCGACCATCAGGCACCACAGAAGCACGGCGATCGGGATGAGGAAATCGAGCCCGGTCCGCGTGACGTCCCAGGCGCGCGGCAGTTCCAGGATTGGGGCGTTCGGATCGTCGAGTGCGAGGTCCGGATAGCGCGAGGAATACCAGACCGAGGCGACGTAGAGAGCGACGCCGGCGAGCGCGAGCAGCGGCGGCGCGGCCCCACCGAAGACAGCCTGGATAGCAATGATGCCGTAATAGACGATACAGACGGCGAGAACGCTGCCCGACAGTCCCAGTCCCATCCGCAGCATCCGTTCTCTTGCCGGCGTCGGACGCTGCGGGATCGTCTTCAGGCCCGTCTTAATCGCTTCGAGATGAACCATGTAGAGCAGCGCGATATAGGAGAAGACCGCAGGCAGCAGCGCGTGCTTGACGATCTCCGCATAGGGAATGCCGACATATTCGACCATCAGGAAGGCGGCCGCGCCCATCACCGGCGGCATGATCTGGCCGTTGATCGAAGCTGAAGCCTCGATGGCGCCCGCTTTGACGCCGGAAAGGCCGGTGCGCTTCATCAGCGGGATGGTGAAGATGCCGCCTGAAACCACGTTGGAGACGGACGAGCCGGACACAACGCCGTTGAGGGCCGACGAGACCACCGCGACTTTCGCCGGGCCGCCGCGCAGATGGCCGAGCAGCGCAATGGAGATCTGCATCATCCAGTTGCCGGCGCCTGCCTTTTCCAGAAGCGTGCCGAACAGGACGAACAGAAAGACGAAGCTCGTCGACACGCCAAGGGCAATGCCGAAGACGCCTTCGGTTGTCAGCCATTGATGGTTGAGAAACTTGGTGAGCGATGCGCCGCGATGCTGAATCACGTCCGGCATGTACTGGCCGGCAAAGGTGTAGAAGATGAAGGTACAGGCCACGACCACCATCGGAAGGCCGAGCGCACGGCGCGTCGCCTCGAGCAGCAACAGGATGCCAACGGTGCCGGTCACCAGATCGAGCGTGGTCGGCTGGCCCGGCCGTCCGGAAAGCACGACGTAAAAGAGAAAGAGGTAGGCGCCGGCAAATCCACCGACCACGGCCAGCACCCAGTCGAGCAGCGGCACGCGATCGCGGGGCGAGGATCTCAGCGCCGGATAGGCGAGGAAGGTCAAGAACAGCGCAAAGCCAAGATGGATGGCGCGCGCTTCCGTGTCGTTGAGGATGCCGAAACCGAACACGAACGGCAAAGGCGAAGCGTACCAGAGCTGGAAAAGCGACCACGCGACTGCAACCCACAGCAGGACTCGCCCGACCGTGCCAGCCGGATGTCGGCCACCCGTGTCGGCCTCCGCGACAAGTTGTTCGAGCTCTTCGAGATCGACGCCGGCGGGTTGTGCCTTCACTTCGCTCATGACGTCGTCTCCTGTTGCGGATGGCCCCGGCGGATCAGCTGGACCCGCCGGACCGTCGTCAGGTCACGAAGCCTACTTCAACCAGCCCTTCTCCTTGAAGTATTTTTCAGCGCCCGGATGCAGTGGCGCGGAATTTCCTTCCGCCACCATCTTGGCGGGATCGAGATTGGCGAAGGCCGGATGCAGCGACTTGAACTCGTCGAAGTTCTCGAACACCGCCCTGGTCAGTTGGTAGACGCTCTCATCGGGAACCTTGGCCGAGGTGACCAACGTGGCGAGCACGCCGAAAGTCTCGGTATCGTTGGGATTGTTGGCGTAGAGCCCGCCCGGGATCACCGCCTTGGCGTAGTAGGGATTTTCTGCGACCAGCTTGTCCACGACTTCTCCAGTCAGCGGCACCAGCTTCGCGCCGCAGGTTGTCGTCGGATCCTGGATGTTGGCTGAAGGATGGCCGACGCCGTAGAAGAACCCGTCGATCTTGCCGTCGCAGAGCGCCGGACCATGCTCGTCGGCCTTCAGCTCCGATGCGAGCGAAAAGTCGGCCAACGTCCAACCCATCGCACCGAGCAGACGTTCCATGGAGGAGCGCGTCCCGGAACCGGGATTGCCGACGTTGAAACGCTTGCCCTTGAAGTCCTCGAATTTCGTCACGCCGGCATTGGGATGCGCCAGCACCGTGAACGGCTCCGGATGGATCGAGAAAACCGCGCGCAGGTCGGTATGGGGGCCTCCCTCCTTGAACGATTCCAGCCCCTTGTAGGCGTTGTACTGGACGTCCGACTGCGCCATGCCGAAGTCGAGTTCGCCTTCCTTGATCGTGTTCACGTTGAATGCCGATCCGCCGGTCGATTCGACCGAGCAGCGGATGCCGTGTGTCTTGCGATCCTTGTTGAGCAGGCGGCAGATAGCGCCGCCGGCGGCATAATAGACGCCGGTGACGCCACCGGTCCCGATGGTAACGAAATTCTGCTGCGCCATTGCGCTGGCCGAAAACAGCAGCGCCGCCGACAAGGCGGCGATCTGCGCTCCGAGGCGTGCAGTCCGGGCATGTTTCATCTGGTTCTCCCTTGGTACTTTGCGTGCCGTCGCGGCCGTCCGGTGTTTTGGTGTCAAGGCACGTCGATGCATGCTACGATTGTTGCGCTTTATCAATCAAGGGAAATGCTTGTTACAATGGACAGTCGGGAGATGGGTTTCGACGCGCTTTTGGCGCGCATACTGACCGAACTCCCAAAATTGAGCTCGGAACTGCGCAAGGCGGCGCGTTTCCTGGTCGATCATCCCGACGAGGTGGCGCTGGTGTCCATGCGGGTGCTGGCCTCGAGATCAGAGGTGACACCGACGACCTTCGTGCGACTGGCGCGGCGACTGGGTTTTGGCGACTGGGCGGCGCTGCGCAAGCCGTTCGAAGACCGGCTGCGCTCCGGCAAGGCGCCTTTCGCGGCAAGGGCCGATGCGCTTGTCAGGCGCAGGTCGGAGACGATCTTCGCCGAATCGCTGAGGACGACGGTGGCCAATCTGGCGACGGCCGAAGCCGTCAACGGCAGCGAAGAAATCGCAAGGGCCTGCGCGATACTGGAGAAGGCTCAGCGCATACGTGTCGCCGGGTTCCGAAGCTGCCGCGCGCCCGCCCACGCGCTTGTCTATCTCTGCCGGATGTTTCGGCGCGAGATCACGCTGCTCGGCGGCGACGGCGGTGCGATCGAGGCGGAACTCGCAGCGCTTGGAAAGAAGGAAGCGGTCGTCGCGATCGGCTTTTCGCCCTATTCGCGTGAACTCGGGCCCGTGGTGGAGGCTGCGCAACGACACAGCGTTCCGATTGTCGCGATCGTCGACAGCATGGCTGCTCCGATCGCGCGGCATGCGCAGGTTGTCTTGCGATTCTCTACCGACAGCCCGTCCTTCTTCCCGTCGGTAGCCGCAGCCATGGCTATCGTGGAAGCGCTGGCCGCAACGATGCTGGCGCGCAGCGGGCCGGCAGCCGCGGCTCGTGTCAGGGAGACGGAACTGGAGTTACAGGCGTTCGGGGCCTATCTGCCGGAATGAAGAGCGCTGGCGCTATGCCACTGCAGCGTCTATCGCGTCGCCGAGCCGTTCAACAACCGCGTCGATTGCAGCGGCGTCTATGATGAAGGGCGGCGCCAGCAGCACATGATCGCCGCGCACGCCGTCGATCGTGCCCCCTGCGGGATAGACCAGCAGTCCGCGCGCCATCGCCTCGCGCTTGATCTTCGCATTGAGCTTCCGCTTCGGTTCGAAGGGCGCCTTGGTCGAGCGATCCTCGACGAGTTCTACACCCATGAAAAGGCCACGGCCGCGAATGTCGCCGATATGGGCATGGTTGCCGAATCGTTCGCCCAGTCGCCGCGAAAGATGCGCTCCCATCGCCCGGACATTGGCAAGCAGATCGTCGCGAGCGATCACCTCCTGGACGGCGAGCGCCGCCGCGCAGGCCATCGGATGGCACATATAGGTGTGGCCGTGCTGGAAGAAGCCGGAGCCTTCGGCGAAAGCGTCGAAGATGCGGCGCGAAAGCAGCACCGCACCGATGGGCTGGTAGCCGCCGCCGAGGCCTTTGGCGATCGTCATCAGGTCGGGCGCGACACCGTCCTGCTCGCAGGCGTGCAGCGTCCCGGTGCGGCCCATGCCGCACATCACCTCATCGAGGATGAGGAGCACACCGTAGCGGTCGCAGATTTCGCGAACGCGCCTGAAATAGCCGGGAACCGCGGGCACAGCTCCTGCTGTCGCGCCGACCACAGGTTCCGCGACGAAGGCCATGACAGTGTCCGGACCGAGTTCGAGAATTTTATCCTCGAGCGCCTGGGCGGCGCGCAGTCCGTAGGCCGCCTCGCTCTCACCGGCTTTCTGGTAGCGGTAGGCATAGCATGGGTCGATGTGATGCGTGTCGATCAGCAAAGGGCGGAATTGGGCGCGGCGCCACTGATTGCCCCCGGCAGCGAGTGCGCCGAGCGTGTTGCCGTGATAGCTCTGGCGGCGGGCGATGACGTTTCGCCGTTCTGGCCTGCCGGTCTCGACGAAAAACTGCCGGGCCATCTTGAGCGCCGCCTCCACCGCTTCGGAGCCGCCGGACACGAAGTAGGCGTGGCTGATACCTTGTGGCGCGCCGGCGACGAGCTTGTCGGCCAATGTCTCGGCCGGCTCATTGGTGAAGAAGCTGGTGTGGGCATAGGCGAGCTTGTCGGCCTGCGCATGGAGCGCGGCCGTCACCTCGGGATTGCCGTGGCCGAGGCAGGAAACCGCCGCACCGCCTGACGCATCGATATAGGCGCGGCCATCGCGGTCGAACAGTTCGATGCCCTTGCCGCCCGCCGCGACGGGCAGGCTCACATGGATCTGGCGGTGCAGGATGTGTGTCATGCCTTCCCCGATTGACGATGGCGCGATTTGCAGCGAACCTATCATGCAACATATGTTACACACTGCGCAATACTGAAACAATTGGACTGAGCTTATGACCGCCAACAGGGACGCGACCGGCTCCGGACTTATCGCACCGACGGCAATCGCCGTTGCGCCGAATGGTGGACGGCGTGGCAAGCAAGACCACCCTGCCCTGCCGATCGGCCCCTGGGAATTGGCCCGGACTGCCGCCGCCTGCCTCGAGGCCGGCGCCGCCATGATCCATACCCATGTCCGCGACCGCGACGGCCGCCATTTGCTCGACGCGCACGCCTATCGTGAGACGACGAAAGCGATACGTGATGCGGTGGGCGAGCGGCTGATCATCCAGATCACCAGCGAAGCGATCGGCCGCTACCAGCCGGCCGAGCAGATGGCGGTGGTGCGCGCTGCCCGCCCTGAGGCGGTTTCGCTGGCGCTGCGTGAACTGGTGCCGGACGCTGCCCATGAGACCGATTTCGCGCAGTTCCTGGCGTGGTTGAAGAGCGAGCGGATCGCCCCTCAGATCATCCTTTACACGCCCGAAGAGGCGTCGGCCCTGGCCGCCATGCAGCAGCGCGGGCTGGTGCCTTTCAACGACATCCCGGTGCTCTATGTGCTCGGCCGCTACACGCCGGGACAGTTTTCGCGACCGGCCGATCTGCTGCCCTTCCTTGCGCAGGACCGCCCGCGCTTCGCGCACTGGATGGTCTGCGCCTTCGGTCGGCAGGAAACCGATTGCGTTACGGCCGGTGCGCTGCTGGGCGGTCATGCCCGCGTCGGCTTCGAGAACAATTTTACCCTGGCCGACGGCACGACTGCCAAGGACAATGCCGCGCTCGTAACAGCGACCAAAGGCGCTCTGACTGGTTGCGGCGTCAGGATCGCCCAAGCCAACGATCTGCGCGCCGGTTGGTCGATCCAGGGCTAACCCTCGGCCCACACGCCTCTTCGGTCCGTCACATTTGTCCAAAATCTCTTTGCTACGCTGCAACCGAACTTTTTGGCTGACGTTAAGGTTGCAGTGGGGAGGCCTTTATGCAGACGTACCTCGTCGAACAAATGGAGGGCGATGACGTGATTACGGTGCGTGTCATCAACGCGCCGAGCCCCTTCAAAGCCGCCGCCATGTCGACAGATCGACATGTTACGCTGCGAAGGTGGGAAAAGGATTGGATCCGAGTGACCGACGAGAACCGGGGACACATCTTTGCATACAGCTTTGTCTCCGACGCAAACCCAGACAACAGCGGGCTTGCAATAGCACCGAATAGATCAAGAAAAGCCCAAAAAGCCGATCAGGGACGCGAGTAAGCGGTTCTGGCGCGCTCCAGCAAAAAGCAAGAAAGGTGGCGTGAACACCGCGAATTGAGCCAAGCGAGCAGTTGCGGCATGGCTGACGCTCACGGCCTGGTGTGTCCCACAACCACCCTTCCCTCGCCGGCTTGGTTCGTGACCGCCCGGATCCCCTCGAAGGACTTGGAGCGCTCCAGCAAACGCATGACCTGCCGGTCCTGGCCGAGACCGACCTCGAAGAGCAGGATGCCTCCGCGCCGCAAGTAGCGCGGCGCGTCCTTGATCACCCGCATATGGATGCTCAGGCCGTAGGGGCCGGCTGCAAACGCTTCACGCGGCTCGAGCTCGGTCAGATGCGCGCGGTCGCCCTCGAGCCGCTTTTCCGAAATGTAAGGCGGGTTGCAGGTGATCACGTCGATCGTGTCATCAAGCTGCAAACCCGAGAAAGCACTGAACAAGTCACCCCTCAGCACCGACACGCGATCTGCCATGTCGTGATGGGCGACGTTGCGGCGCGCGACCTCGACGCATCCATCGGTGAGATCGCTCGCCCAGACTTGCGCGGCAGGGGCGTAATGCGCGATGGCGCAGGCCAGATTGCCGGCCCCGCAGCACATGTCGACAACCCGCGGCGCCGACAGGTTCATTTGCCGCAGAACATCAAGTGCTGTCATGCCGAGCAACTCCGTCTCCGGCCGGGGAACGAGCGCACCGGGCGCGATGAGCAACTCCAGCCCCATGAAGATGGTGCGGCCTTTGCGGTAGGCTTCGGCGACACTGATCTCTTCGCTCACGACAGCTCCCTCCCTGTCTTGCCGGTCGCAGTGCCCGACAATTGAGTGGAAGTTAAATCACTAAGTTGCCGATCGACAATCGAAAAACACGCCTCGCCATGGGCATTTGCGATCGCGAGTTATCGGCATCGTCTCAAAGGCGTTGGCACATGGTCCTGGAGGATAGGAACGGAAGATTCGACGTGCTCAGCGGCTCCCGTCGACAGGGTTCAAAAAAAGAGGAGCCTTACCCGCCTTTTAGGATTATATTAGCAAGCTGGGCTTGCGGTGTTGGGGCACCGCTGGCGTTGACTGGTGAATTGACGAGTGATTGGCCGCGACTCCAAAGGCCGGTGACCGTTCAATCCATTCAGGTTTCGTTGGGGTAGTTCAATGTATCGAATCGTCATCGCCGACGATCACGGCCTGTATCGTCGTGGCCTGCGCTTGGCTCTGAGCGCAGGCATTCCAGGTGTGGAGATATTTGAGGCGTCGTGTTTCGACGCCGCGCTCAGTCTGCTGGCCGAGCAGGCGTCCGTTGATCTTGCGATCCTGGACCTGAACATGCCGGGATTGTTCAATCAGGAAGTGCTCAGCGGCATTCTATCGGCTTATCCGGATACGCGATTTGCCATCGTTTCCGGAAACGATTCACGCTCGGAGATACTCACGGCTCTGTCGATCGGTCTCCACGGCTATATCGTAAAGTCGCAAAAAGACGAGGAGGTCGTCATGGCCGTCAACGAAATCCTCTCGGGCCGCATCTACGTCCCTGCACTTCTGTCGCGCCCCGGTGCTGCGCAAACAACTCACGTACCTGCTCCCGCCGAGCCTGTCCCGCAGCGACGCACCAACACCGGCAATCTTGGCAGGCTGACCTCGAGGCAAAAGGAGGTCCTCAAGCTGATGGCGGAAGGGTATTCGAACAAGGAAATCGCGCGCGATCTGGAGATCGCCGAAGCGACGACGAAAATCCATGCCGCTGCGGTTTTGCGTGAGCTTGGGGTGCGGAATCGGACGGAGGCTGCCGTTATGCTGAAGACGTGGTTAACGAGGGATATCAATTAACTAGAGCACCACGTTCTTTTGATACGCAAGGGGCTTGGCCCGCTGGCGTCAAGGGCCGATTTCCTTGCGCGACAGCCGCAGCGAATAGCGCAGCCCGTGATCCGTCATTTCCAACTTGGGAGAGTGACCGACAAGCGGCGCCCCATCCACTCCGATTATCATTGAACCGAAACCATGGCGGACAACTTTTGCAGGCCGCCGCCGCCCTGATTCCATCCAATCGAACACGATGTCACCGCCCGCATCTTCCGATGCGAACGTCCAATTTACCTCGACCCGGCCCTTTGAATCGCCAAGGGCTCCATGTTTCAAGGAATTGGTCGCAAGCTCGTGAACAATCATCGCAAAGCTCTCGGCGGCACCTCCCGACATCGTAACCGAGGGACCGCTGACAGATATTTCGCGTGTCCCCATATACGGTTGCAACTCCTGGGCAACGAGATCGTGAAGCATCCCCGACCCGCTGCTGTTGCCCGAAAGGAGCAGATGCGTTGCCTCGAGCGAACGAATCCTGTCGATGAGCGTCTCCTTGTACCTGGCGACATTGTTCTCGGGAACATTGACCATGTTCACCAGTGCCGTGATCACCGGGAACAGGTTGATGAACCTGTGGCGTTGCTCGAGCATGATGCGCTCCCGCTTCTTTGCCGCGGCACGCAGCAGCGTGGTTTGCCGTCGCTCGGTCAGGTCGGCGGCCACGCCGAGCCGCTGGAGACGATCATCGTATTTCTCTTCCCTTCCGCGCAGAGCAACCCAGCGGATATGTCCGTCCGGTCGTCGGACGCGAATCTCGACGTCGTAGTTGGTGACCGATGCGAGCTTTCTCGATACCGCCAGCTTTGGCCAGTCCGCCGGATGAACGACGGCCGACAGTTCCTCCAACCGGCGGCTGCCGGCCGGGGGCAGTCCAAGAATGTCCCAGAACGCGCCCGAACCGGTGACGATGCCGTCTTTAAGGTCGATCCGCCACGTGGCCAGGCGTCCAGCAGACAAAGCGAGGTCCAGCCACTCCTTCTGAGCCCGAAGCGCTTCGTGCACGGCTCGTCGTCCCGAGATATCGTCGACCACCACGAAAATGGTCTCTGAGAGAACCCCGTCGGGCACGGACAAAGAGAGCGTTAGCCGCGCCCAGAATGCCGAACCGTTCTTTCTTGACAGACGCACCTCCGACGCGAACGAAGCGGAGTCTTTGCCCAGGCCACCCAGCAATTGCGCCAAGGCATCACGGTCGTCCGGATGAACGAGTGTCTCCAGCTGCATTTGGGCAAGCTCGTCCTCCTCGTAGCCTGTCATCTCGCTGAGGCGTCTGTTGGATTGCAGCAGCTCACCTTTCTCGTTGATGTTTGCGAACCCCATGGCGGCGCGTTCGAACGCCCAACGATAGCGGCTTTCGGTTGCTTCGACGGCAGCGAGCCTGGCTTCGGCTACCTCCAGCAGCTCACGCACGTCCTGCCGCAGCCGATGGAATGTCATGGCAATCACGCAACCGGAAATCAAAAGCAGAATGGCGCGCGCCCAATCTTCGCCGGAGATCTGACCATGCAGGGTGCTTCGTGTCCACAAGCCGGCAGCCACCATCAGGACCGTTGCCGCAAGCGCAGGACCACGGTCTTCAAGGTAGGAAATGATAATAATAGCTGGAATAAATTCCAGGAAACTCGACCCTTCTCCGATGTATGCTGACGCTTTTGTTTCAAACATCAGCGTAGCAGCCAGCACCGATGCGGAGGCAATGTGAGTTAGCAGTCTGCTCGTTGGGTTCAAATCCGACCTGCGCGACTGCCAGTTCATCGACATCGACTACTACCTTTTGACTAGGCCATCGAGACTAGAGCAAAAAACGTACAACCTAGTCCGACTGCGGGATTGCCATACCACTATCACAGCGCGCATTTTATCCAACAGGGGCGAACAGAACTCATCAGAATATAACGAGTTTCAAGACAGCAGGGAGCGCATTTTTTGCGAGCCCTGCGCAAGAAGACTGTTCGTAAATCCCGGGCAAGTTACTACGGGCTGATGGACCTTTGGGGAGGTTGGAAAATGGCTATGATCGATAGATACAGTGATGCCGTTGCGGGCGACCGGTACATCACGACAGGAACCAAGTATAACCCTGACGCGCAGGTGACGCGGCCCTCCTATGCTTATCCTTCAGCTCGTGCATCAGATCGGCCGGAGACAGGGGGCGACGAACCAAGGAGACGCAGCCTGGAATCCGTCACCGGCATGCTTGATCGCCTTGGCTGTGGTTATCTCGTACTAGACCGCGACAGAAAAGTAATCGAATGGAACGCGGCCGCTCTAACCACGCTGGAGCGCCCCACACCGGAGCGCCCCACTCTGGAGCACAAAGGCGAAGCGGCTGATACAGCCAGTGCGCTGTCGGCAGCCCTAAGGCGGCTGGTCGCAAATGTTCCGGCGCCTTTCCTGCCGGGCTCCCTTTCCTGGGTGGTGATCCGCAGCACAGGTGACAGGCCGGTGGTACTGAAAGAGAACGGTCTTATCGCCCCCGACGGAACCAGCATCGTGGCATTGCTTGGCCGTGTGAACAGGTCGGGGCCAAATCCTCAGACACTGCAAAGGATGTTTGGCTTGACGAGCGCGGAAACGCATCTGGCTCTGCGTTTGGCTCAGGGCGATGCGCCGTTGGAGATCGCCCGCAGCTGGCGGCTCAGCCGCACCACGATCCGCTCACAGCTTGCCTCGCTGTTCGCCAAGACCGAAACGAGACGTCAGGCGGAACTGGTGGCTCTTCTGGGGCGCATTTCGGTCTTGCCATGATTTTGGGGTCGGCCTGGATCTGGGCGCCCGGGCATCCTGCGCACCGACGCAGATCGCCGGTGTCGCGGTAATGCTGCTCGCCGACTGGGCTGGTCGGTAAACTGGCACCTGGGAGCGCAGGCGTCTATCGCCTCGGCGTGTATGCGCTGTCTATCCTTTCGCCGCGTATCGGCAGCGCTATGTCGTTATCCAGGAGCCGGGTGATCCGGGCAAAGCCCTTAAAAGCCTTTCTTGCTTCCTCGGCAGACATCTGACCTGCCAGTGCCGCAGCGCAGCAGTTCAGGGCGCATTGATACACCGGGCCGCGCCTACCCTTCGGCCAGTGGCGCAAAAACGTCATCGCTTCGCTGACATTGTCGATTTCTTCCACAGGTTCTCCGTGCCCGCGCGCAATTCGCACCGGCGTAAAGAATTCCAGGCGATTCATTTTTTCCTCCCGTCGATCGCGATGCGTTCGATCGAACCCAGTTAAATTCACGGCCAGCCAATTGGTTCCCGGAAAAAACCCCACGGCCTTGATAAACGGCAGCGGGCCGGCTGGGTGAATCGCCAGTCATCGCCCGACTTCTTGCCGCTGCGGAACGTTCGGGGGAGTGGTGCATTTCGACATCAGCGATGATCTTTCTGGGAAATGCCAGCCTATGAAAATAGCCCATGTGGCGCCGCTCCACGAATCCGTGCCGCCTCGGCTCTATGGAGGCACGGAGCGCATTGTCTCCTATCTGACTGAAGGGTTGGTGGAGCTAGGCCATGACGTAACTTTGTTCGCCAGTGGCGATACAAGGACCTCGGCAAAATTAGTGCCGTGCCGCGAGCGTGCGCTGCGTCTTGACCCAAGCCCGCTGAAATCCGAGACAGCCGCGCACCTTTCGATGCTTTCCGAGGTGAGGAAACGAGCTCAAGAATTTGATATCATTCACTTCCACCTCAGCCATTTCCTGCATTTTTCCTTCTTCGAGCACATCCATGAGCGGACGGTGACGACGCCTCATGGCAGGCTCGACTACGTCGATCTGGCGCCGGCCTATGAGCGTTTTCCGCGCTTTCCGATGATCTCCGTGTCCGGCAGCCAAAGGACGGGGCTGGCCGACGCCAACTGGCTGGCGACGATCCACCACGGGCTGCCGACCGAACTCTACAAGCCGGTTTTCGAGCCGAGCCCAGGGGAGCCCTACCTCGCCTTCCTTGGCCGGATGTCGCGCGACAAGCGTCCGGATCGTGCCATCGAGATCGCGCTGCGCTCGGGGCTGAAACTGAAGCTTGCAGCAAAGATCGGCGACGACGACCGGGCTTATTTCCGCAAAATGGTCGAGCCGCTGGTCGATGGTGATCGTGTCGACTATGTCGGCGAGATCGAGGAAGACAAGAAGGCGGAATTCCTCGGCAAAGCGGCCGGCCTCGTATTCCCGATCGACTGGCCGGAGCCGTTCGGTCTTGCCGTCATAGAAGCGATGGCCTGCGGCACGCCGGTGATCGCCTGGAGATCCGGCGCCTTGCCGGAAATCGTCGATCAAGGCGTGACCGGTTTTATCGTGGATTCCATGCAAGGCGCGGTTGCCTCGGTGCCCGACCTGCTGCGGCTCGACAGGCGGAAGGTGCGAACTGTCTTCGAAAGGCGGTTTTCTGCCAAAAGAATGACCCGCGACTATGTTTCCGCTTATGCGCGCCTGATCGGCGCCTCGGCCGAAGCAAGAGCGTCGTGAGCGGCATTACCTCAGGGGGCGAAACGAGAGGATATGTAGAGAATGGCCCAACTCGACGAGCGCCAGCTTGATCCCGCGGTAGCACTTGCGTCCCTGGACGCCACCGCACCTCGAGAGCCGCATCGGCTGTTCGCCCTCAAGCAAGGCGATTGTTTTGCCGTGGCCGACGCCTACGGCGATATCCGCGGCGCCGGCGACGGTTTCTTCCGTGACGACACGCGCGTGCTTTCCGAATTCCGGCTGACCGTCGGCGAGCGGCAGACATCGCTGCTCGGTGCGTCGCTCAGCCAGGACAATGTGCTCTTCACCTCCAACCTGACCAATCTGCCGATGCAGAGCGTCCGCGGCCGGGACATTCCGCAGGGCGCGATCCATATCGAACGCGTCAGGCTGCTTTGGCAGGACCGGCTGTTTGAACGCATCACCCTTTCCAACTACAGCCAGGAACAGCCCACCATCCGCGTTTCGCTGCATTTTGCCGCAGATTTCCGCGACATGTTCGAAGTGCGCGGCTCGACAAGACTGAAGCGCGGCATGGCCCATGCCGCCGAGACGGATGCGACCTGCGTGCTGCTGCGCTACGACGGGTTGGACGGGCTTGCGCGGATATCGGCGATATCGTTCTCGCAGGCGCCAGACCAGCTGACGGGCGACCGAGCGGATTTCCTGATTGCCGTGACGAGGCGCAGCGGCAAGGTGCTGTATGTCGAAGTCGGTCCCGAAACGGCGGAAACGCCGAACCGCGATCGCTTCCGCGCCGCCGCGGCCCGGGCTCGCTTCGGCATGCGGGCCAAGCGCCGCCATGGTGGTACGGTGCACAGTTCCGGGCGCGTCTTCAACGATTGGGTCGCGCGCGCCCGCGCGGATGTGGCGCTGCTGACCACCGAGCTTACGACCGGACCCTACCCCTATGCGGGCATCCCTTGGTTTTCGACGGCGTTCGGCCGCGACGGCGTGATCTCCGCCTTGCAGATGCTGTGGCTCAACCCGGGCTTGGCGCGAGGCGTGCTGGCCTTCCTTGCCCAGCACCAGGCGACGGAGACATCGCCGTTCAGCGATTCGCAGCCGGGCAAGATCATGCACGAGACCCGCAAAGGCGAAATGGCGGCGCTGCGGGAGCTCCCCTTCGGCCGCTACTATGGCGGTGTCGACACGACGCCACTCTACATCCATCTCGCCTGCGCCTATGCGGACCGTACCGGTGACATGGCGTTCGTCGACAGCCTGTGGCCGTCGCTCTGCGCTGCGGCTGAATGGATCGAGGAGGCAAGCCGGCCGACCGGTTTCGTCACCTATCAGCGTGCCGCCGAGTCCGGCCTCGCCAACCAGGGATGGAAGGACAGCAGCGATTCCGTCTTCCATGCCGACGGCCGAACCCCCAGGGGACCGATCGCCCTGGTGGAGGTGCAAGGCTATGCCTTTGCCGCGTTCCGGGGGTTGTCGGCGCTCGCCCGTCGCCGCGGCGAGATCGACAGGGCCGATCATTGGGAGAGCAGCGCCGAGGCCATGCGCGCCGCTGTGGAACGCCATTTCTGGCTGGACGATCTCGGCTTCTATGCGTTGGCGATCGACGGCGCCGGCGAGCCCTGCAAGGTGCGGACGTCTAATGTCGGGCACCTTCTCTATGTCGGCCTCCCCGCGCCGGCACGGGCGCAGATGGTCGCCGACCAGCTGCTTTCGGCGTCCTTCCATTCGGGCTGGGGGCTGAGGACGCTCGCGGACGATGCTGTGTTCTTCAACCCGATGTCATACCACAACGGCTCGATCTGGCCGCATGACACCGCCATGTGCGGCGCCGGTCTGGCACGCTTTGGCGAGCGTGAAAGCGTGATTCGGCTGATGAGCAGCACCTTCGAATCGGCTGTCCATTTCAACATGCGGCTGCCCGAACTGTTCTGCGGCTTTACCCGCGCGCCGGGCGAAGCGCCGATCGCCTATCCCGTCGCCTGCCTGCCGCAGGCGTGGTCGGCTGGGTCTGCCTTCATGCTGATGCAGGCCTGCCTCGGCCTCGAGATCGACGGCTGGGACGGCGAAATCCACGTCACCCGTCCCAGGCTGCCGATTGGTATCGACACGCTCACGCTGAGGCATCTTGGCGTTGGCACCAGGAAGGTGGATCTGACATTCCAGCGTGTCGGCGATAGGGTCGTCGCCTTTCTCGCCGACCGGCATGAGGGGTTGGTGCCGCTCATCGTGCGGACCTAGTGTGGCTTACGCATGGAACCAGCCGCCGGGCTGCAAATTAGCGGAACCGATGGCCCGTCCGAGCGTTCCGACGCACGGCAGCTGATTGGCGGCCGCGAATTCGAAAAACTAACAAAATGGCCACCGACCGGCCGGAGAAGATCGTTGTTCCCATGTCAGACTTTGGCATAGAGGTGCTCTGGGTTCTAATCATTGCAAGCCTTGGCCTTTCCGCTGTTGCCCTGGTGTTCTCGATATCCCGCCGGCGCCACATACCTGCGGCCGCATCCTCCGCAGGCGATGACCTGGCTTCGGAAGCGGCTCGCACGGTGCTGCGGGAGTTTGAAAAGAATGGCCACTCGGCCGATGCAGCGCTGATCACATGGTCGCCCGACACCTTGCGCAAGATCCTGGCCGACGATCTGCCGGAGACGCAGGTGATCGTCGTATCCAACCGCGAGCCCTACATCCACAACACCAGGGATGATGGCATCGAGCTCCTGGTGCCGGCTAGCGGGCTGGTTTCGGCACTTGAGCCGATCACCCGCGCCTGTGCCGGCACCTGGATTGCGTATGGCGGCGGATCAGCGGACCGTTTCACCGTCGACGAGAACGATCGGGTCGAGGTGCCGCCTGGCAATCCGTCCTACACGCTGCGCAGGGTCTGGCTGACTGAGGAAGAATACCAGGCCTATTATCTGGGCTTCGCCAATGAAGGTCTGTGGCCGCTTTGTCATATCGCCTTCACCCGCCCGATTTTTCGCGCCTCGGATTGGCAGGTCTATGAGGCCGTCAACCGGAAGTTCGCCGATACGGTGATTGCCGAAGCGCGCAACAAGCGGCCGATCGTGCTGGTTCAGGACTACCACTTCGCGCTCTTGCCGCGCATGATCCGTGAGCGCCTGCCCGAGGCGATCATCATTACTTTCTGGCATATCCCATGGCCCAACTCGGAAGTGTACAGCATCTGTCCATGGCGTGAACGGATCCTGGACGGTTTGCTCGGCAGCTCCATCATCGGCTTCCATACGCAGTTTCATGCCAATAATTTCACCGAAAGCGTCGATCGCACCCTGGAAAGCCGGATAGAACGGGCGGACGCGGCGATCTCCCATGGCGGGCAAACGACTCTGGTCCACGCTTACCCCATTTCCATAGAATGGCCGGCCGAACTGCTGGCAAGATTGCCGGCTGTCGAGGAATGCCGTGCCCGTCTCCGCGAAAGATTCGGGCTGCCGGCGAACGTCAAACTGTGCGTCGGCGTCGAGCGCCTCGACTACACCAAAGGCATTCCCGATCGCTTTCAGGCCTTGGACGAATTGTTCACGCGATATCCCGAATGGGTAGGCAAAGTGGTTTTCCTGCAGGTCGCGGCGCCGAGCCGAGGCACATTGCCGGCCTACCAGCAGCTTCATGACGAATGCCTTCGCTATGCCGAAGAGCTCAACCAGCGCTACGGCGGCGAGAATTACAGTCCCGTCCTGTTGCTCGCCGAACATCACTCGCAGGAGCAGGTCTACGAGATCTATCGCGCCGCCGACATATGCATGGTCACCAGCCTGCATGACGGCATGAACCTGGTCGCCAAGGAATTCGTCGCGGCGCGCGACGACGAACAGGGCGTGCTGCTGCTCAGCACCTTTGCCGGCGCTTCGCGCGAGCTCCTGGAGGCACTGATCGTCAACCCCTATGATGCGACCATGATGAGCGAGGCGCTGCTGCAGGCGTTGACCATGACGCCGGACGAGCAGCGCGAGCGCATGCGGCCCATGCGCGAGATGGTCCGCGACAACAACGTCTATCGCTGGGCCGGCAGCATGCTGCTGGACGCTGCGCGCCTTCGCAAGCGCGGGGTGACCGGCAACGGCGAGCGGAACAGCAACAACGTCGTTTCCATCTTCGAGCGGGCGCGAAAGGCGGCGTCGTGACGGACCTGAGACTGCCGCTGGCCCCCAACCTGCCGGAAGAGCAATGGGCGCTTTTTCTCGATATCGACGGCACCTTGCTGGAACATGCCGCTCATCCCGACGCTGTCTTCGTCGGTGATGAACTGCGTCAGCTTCTCGGAAATATCGAGCGAAGGCTGGGCGGCTCCCTCGCCTTCATCACCGGACGTTCGGTTTCTGCCGTGGACAGATTGTTTCATCCCCTGAAGCTGCGCATTGCAGGGCTGTACGGGCTCGAGCATCGGTTGACGGCGGACGGTCAAGTCGACATTGCCGACGCTCCGGCGGATATCGCGGCTCTTGCCGACGAGATTGAGGCCGAACTGGGTGGACGCAAGGTCTACGTCGAGCGCAAGGGACCGGTCTTGGCCATCCATACCCGCGCTGCGCCGCAACTGCTTGCCCGGGCAACGCAGCTTGTCGAACAGGCATTGACGCAGCTTCCACCCGGATACCGCGTGATTGCGGGAAACGCTGGCGTTGAACTCATGCCGCTGGAAGCTGTCAAAGGAGCTGCCATCCGGCGTTTCATGGAAATCCAGCCCTTTGCCGGCCGGCGGCCCGTATTCCTCGGCGACGACACCTCGGACGAAAACGGTTTCGAGGCAATAAACGAGGCCAACGGCATCTCTATCCGCGTGAAGCCGCGCGGGCCGACGGTTGCAAGCTATGCTCTCGACGACGTGACCGAGGCAATAGCCTGGATCGAGGCCAATTTCGGCGCGGCGCGGGTGTCCTGATCGCGATCCCCGGTGATCATTGGACAGGCTCGCGTCATGCCTGATCGGATGAACGCCGATTGGTTCCGGTTCAGCCGATCTTCCCGTCCACGATGTGAATGCGGCGATCCATGCGCGCCGCCATGTCGAGATCATGCGTAACTGCCACGACGGTTTTGCCGCGCTCGCGCACCAGGTTCTCCAGGATTGCGAAGACCTGCTCGGAACTCTTGCTGTCGAGGCTCCCCGTCGGCTCATCGGCGAGGATAAGCGGCGGGTCGTTGGCGAGCGAGCGTGCTACCGCGACGCGCTGACGCTGGCCGCCCGAGAGTTGGTCGGGCCGCTTGTCGAGATGTTCGCCGAGCCCCAGGGATGAAAGCAGCTCACCGGCCCGTTCGCGCATCTCGGGTCGTGCCAGCCGGCCAAGCTTGCGCATTGGGATTTCGACATTTTCGCGCGCCGTGAACTCCGGCAGCAGAAAATGAAACTGGAACACGAAGCCCAGCATCGAAAGCCTGGTCCGCGCGCGCTCCCTCTCATTCATCGGCTCGGCGTCGCGGCCGCCTATTGTCAACGTCCCGGCGGTCGGCCGGTCGAGCAGCCCGAGCAGGTAGAGCAATGACGATTTTCCGGAGCCGGAGGGACCGGTGACGGCGACGAATTCCCTTTCGTTGATCGCCAGCGTAATGTCCTTGACCAGCGTGACGGGAACCGTCTCGGGCAACACGCGGGTCAGTTTCTCGGTCTCGATGAGTGCGCTCATGACGCGCCTCTGATGATCTCGACGGGGTTCAGGCGCGCCGCACGACGCGCCGGCAGGTAGCCGGCCACTGCGGCCGAGCCCAGCGCGAAGGCCGACGCGATGACGTAGTGCATCAAGCTCCAGGCGATCGGCAGCCGGGTCATCTCCTGGCCGGTCGCGGCGATCTCGAAACGCACCAGCGACAGCGCATAGGTCATGGAGACGCCGAGCAGCCCGCCGAGCACGGAGCCGGCAGCGCCGATCGCGACGCCTTCCAGCAGAAAGAGCCGGCGCATGTCGGACTCCGGGAAGCCAAGCGACTTCATGATGGCGATGTCGCGCGCCTTTTCGTGCGTGATGGTGGAGATGATGTTGTAGATGCCGAAGCCAGCGACCAGCATGATCGCGCCGACAACGGTGTACATGATGACGTTGCGTACGACGAGCGCTTCGAGGATCGATTCATTCGCCTCCTGCCACGCCACCGCCTTGTAGCCCAGTTCGGCCTCGGCACGCTGCGCCACCGCCGGAGCGCGGTCAGGATCGTCGAGCTTGATGCGGATCTCGTTGATGGCGTTCGGACGCGCCGAGAGGATCTGCGCGTTTTTCAGAAGCACATAGGCCTCGCCTTCGTCGCGCGCGGTGGTGCCGGTGTGGAACAGGCCGGCGATCTTGAAGTTGCGCGACAGTCCCTCGGCAGAAACCGCCGTTATCGTGTCGCCGAACCCGGCGCCGAGCTGGCTCGCCATCGTGTCGCCGATGAGCACGTTGTTGCCGCCCGCGGCAAGCGCCGAAAAGCTGCCTTCGACGAAGTTTCCGACAATCGGCGACACGCCGGACTCGCGCTCTGGTTCGATGCCAATGATCGCCGCGCCGACTTCGCGGCTGGAAAAACGGATCACACCCTGCGTTTTGAGGCTTGCCGCGAACCGACCGGGAATCCAGCTCTCCAGCCAGGAGGTCGCGGCGGTCGGATTGATGATGCCGCGTCGATCGTCACGCGGCCTGAGCCCGGAAATCGCCACTGTCGCAAAAGCATCCTCGGCCGGTTGACGGCGGGCTGTGCGCTGCTCGTCGGTGATGTCGACATGCGGCATCGTGTCGACGAGCTGCCTGACGAAATCGTCCTGCCCACCCTGCATCAGCGCCGCCATGGCGATGGAGAATCCGACACCGACCGCAACGCCGATCACGGCAACCAGCGTCTGGCGACCGCGGCCGGCAATGTGCGTGAGGGCGATGTCGAAGATGAGCGGCATCGTGCTTCATCGCTCCTGGGCGCCGATGATGCTCACACGCGCGCCGTCGGTGAGGTCGGCGGGATAGGGCGAGACGACGCGAGCCCTCTCATCGAGCCCCGACAGAACCTCGATGCCATTGGTGCCGCGAATGCCGGTTCGGATTTCACGTTGCCAGGCCTTGTCGGCTTCGACGACGAACACCTTATTCCCGTCCACAGCAACGGGCGGGATCAACAGCCCATTTTTCGAAACGCGGATGACGATGTTCACGTCGGTCGACATGCCGATACGAAGCGGCGTATCGTCCGGCAGGCGGAAACGGACGCGATAGGTCTTCGTCACCGAATCGCCCTTGGGTGTGATGCTGTCGACCACGGCTTCCAGGTTCTGCCTGGGGAACGCGTCGGATTTAAGCAGCGCGCGCTGGCCGACCTCGACCCGGGGTATGTCCTCCTCGTTGGCCTCGGCGACGACGAGGAGCGGCTTCGGCTCGCCGACCCAGAACAACACCGTGCCGAGTTCGGCGACCTCACCCACCTCGCCGTCCTGCCTGAGCACGACGCCGGCGCTCGGCGCGCGTAACACGTAGGAATCAAGTCGCGCCTTCTGTCCGGCGACCAGCGCTTCGATCTGGCCGAGCTCGCTCTGCGCACGATCGAGAGCCTGCTGGCTCGCCGCACGCCTTTCGGCAAGCACCGTCAGCCGCCGGAGCTCTTCCTGGGCAAGCGCTTGACGCGCCTCGAGTTCGCCAAGCACGGCCCGGGCCTCGCTGTCGTCGAGCCTGGCGAGCACGTCGCCTTGTGCAACCCTCGACCCCTCGCAATTGCATTGCTCGACGATCCTTTCGCGAACCACCGGAGTTACCTTGGCCCAGGTTCGCGGCTCGACGGAGCCACTCGCGTAAACGATTTGCGCCGCGTCGCCGCGTTGTGGCGTCACCAGCGAAACCTTGGCCGGTTGCCACAGATACCAGGCGCCGAAAGCAGCCGCGGCCGCGACAACAACGATGCTGGCCGTCCAGCGTATCCGTCGCAAGAGACTCTCCTTCATGATCGAATCCGAATGTCCTGCGGTGACAGATAATAGCACTAGACCGACCGTCGGTCTATAAAAGTTGCATAAAGCTCCGGTTCGTGCTCCTCTTGCCCCACCTGCACTTTGTGAGGTTCGATTTGCCCCGAGTGATAAAGTCGCCGGAGATACGATCCGCCGAGCTCCTCGACTGCGCCCAGCGGCTTTTCTTCGAGCGCGGCTACGACAACACGACGGTGAACGACATCATCCGCGAGGCCGGCCTGTCGAAGGGCGCGTTCTACCACTATTTCGCATCGAAAGAGGCCTTGCTGGAGGCGCTCGCCACACGTCTCGCCCGCGACAGCTTCACCGAGTTGCAGCCGGTGCTCAACGATCCCTCACTCGATGGGCTTGGCCGGCTCAATGCCCTGTTTGCCGGCTCGCGGCGGCTGAACGTCGAGCTTGCCCCGCACATGCGCAAGACGTTTTTCGTCCTGTTCCGGCCCGAAAACCTTGCCCTCTTCCATCGGGTCGACCAGGCGGCCAGGGAATTGGCCATGCCGATAATTACCGATCTGCTCAGGAAAGGCAGCGACGAAGGCATCTTCGACGTGCCCGATCCGGAAGCCTTCGCCGAGATGTTCTTGCAGCTGCGGCTGATCTTTCGGGATGTAATGCACCGCGCCCTGCTGAAGGCCGAGCAAGGCAATATCGACGAAGCGGCGCGGCTGCTTGACGATCGGCTGCGGCTCTACGGCATCGCAATCGACCGGCTTTTGAGGCTGCCCGATGGAACGATAGAAGCAGCACAACCCGGGTTTGCCCGGGCTTTCCTCGAAGCAGGCCCGTGAGCCGCCGAGCCAAGCCACGGCGCAGCGATTCACCGCGCCCTGACAGATCGCCGCAGCGACTGCGCCTACTGCCGTGGAGATGGCTTTGCCGGCGCCGTCCAGATCAGCGGGGTGTCGGTGAAAGACCTACACTCGCATTCTCTTCCGGCGTTGCGTTCCAGTAGCCATATGCCGCGGCGGTCTTCAGGAAATGCTGCATCGCATCGGCTGACGGAGGATCAGAATGCCTGCTTTCCCCGGTGATCGGCTTGCCGATCGTTGACGTGCTGACGAGGATCATCACGGCCGGCCCGGTCGACAGGGGCCAAATAGGAACGTTCATCGCCTCAGCGCATGCACGCTATGAACATTGCCGCCGCCTATCGGCAGAGCCATGTCGTCGTCGAGCAAGCGCGTGATGCGGGCGAAGCCGGTAAAAGCCTTCCTTGCTTCCTCTGCCGACATCCTGCCCGCCAGAGCCGCGGAGCAGCAATTCACCGCGCATTGGTAGATTGGCCCACGCCGGCCGACTGGCCATCTACGCAAGAACTCCATCGCTTCGGCTACGCTATCAATTTCTTCGGCAGGACTTTCCTGCCCGCGCGAAATCCGCACAGGCGTAAAGAATTGCAGGCGATCCATTGTTTCCTCCCGGTCGATCGCTATGTGCCTGATCGAACCTTTTAAATTTACTGTTGACCATGTGGTTTCCGGCAAACAGGGCCCGATGGTGAAAAAAGTCGGGCCAAAAACGAAGTCTTTCACATCACTCGACCGAAATCGAATCACCAAACGTGACAAGCGAAGCGATCAACCGTTACGCGCCGATAGGCGCGACTGTCATTGAATGCCTTTTGGGCCAAGTTGCCAATTCCCTCGCGTGAAGGCGCTCGACAGGGAAGACGGCGAGTTCCGCCGGAGCCGGCACGCGAAGGCTTGACACAAGTCTCCCCTTGTTTGGGGGGAGATCTATGCCCCGACCATCTCGGCCAATTTGTGCACGGTGTTCCAGTTGCGCGAGGTGCCGATGCCGAGCCGTTTATGGCTTATCGCCGCCACAAGACGCGAGCTTGGCGTCTCGCGCGAAAAGAAGATCCAGATGTCACCGCCGACGGCCTGCATCCGCTCATCCTTGCCGATATAGGCCTCCAGCGCCGCGACGGCCTCAGCGGGAACGGGCTTGCGCATCACGCGCACCGCTACCTGATCCGCGGCGGCAGCCGATTCGGCGGGAAACGGGTTGCCGGCCGCAAGCTTCAACCAGTCATCTGCGCGGCGCACGATGATGTCGACATGGCGGCCGAAGGTCTTTTGGAACGCCGTCTCCAATCGGCGCTCCAGCGCGGCAATCTCTGTTTCTTTCGTTTCGAAAACCAGATTGCCGGTCGCCACCAGCGTGCGCGGGTTGTTCAGGCCCAGGCCCTCTGTCATGGCCCTGAGATCGGACATGACGACGCGCCGCCCCTCGCCCAGGACGATGCTGTAAAGCAAAGCGACGTAGGTTTGCATGCTAGCCCGGATATCTCACGATAGCCTGTCGATTTAGACCAAGCGACTCTGCTCCACCGCCGCCTCGATGAAGCTGGCAAACAGCGGGTGCGGGTCAAGCGGCCGGCTTTTCAGCTCGGGATGATATTGCACGCCGATGAACCAGGGATGGTCGGGATATTCGACTGTTTCCGGCAGCACGCCGTCCGGCGACATGCCGGCAAAAACCAGGCCGCAATCCTCGAGCCGCTCCTTGTAGTCAACATTGACCTCGTAGCGGTGGCGGTGGCGCTCGGAAATCTGCGTGTCGCGATAGATCTCGGCGATCTTCGAGCCCCTGGCGAGGTCCGCCTGATAGGCACCGAGCCGCATGGTGCCGCCGAGGTCGCCGGTTTCCCTGCGCTTCTCCAGCATGTTGCCTTTCAGCCATTCCGTCATCAGGCCGACGACCGGTTCCTCGGTAGGACCGAATTCGGTCGACGAGGCATGCTTGACGCCGGCCAGCGAACGCGCTGCCTCGATGCAGGCCATCTGCATGCCGAAGCAGATGCCGAAATACGGCACTTTTCGCTCGCGGGCGAACTTCGCCGCAAGGATCTTGCCTTCAGCGCCGCGCTCGCCAAAACCGCCGGGGACCAGAATGCCGTGGACCTTTTCCAGCCACGGCGCCGGGTCTTCCTTCTCGAATATCTCGCTCTCGATCCAGTCGAGCTTGACCTTGACGCGGTTGGCGAGACCGCCATGCGACAGCGCCTCGATCAGCGATTTGTAGGCGTCCTTGAGGCCGGTATATTTGCCGACGACGGCGATGGTCACCTCGCCTTCCGGGTTGTGGATGCGTTTGGACACCGCTTGCCAGGGCTCCATCCGCGGCTTCGGCGCCGGATCGATGCCGAAAGCGGCGAGCACTTCCGAATCCAGTCCTTCATTGTGATAGGCCATCGGCACGTCGTAGATGTGCGGCACATCGAGCGCCTGGATGACGGCGCTCTCGCGCACATTGCAGAACAGCGACAGTTTGCGGCGCTCTTCCCTGGGGATGGGGCGGTCGGCGCGGACCAGCAGGATGTCGGGCGCGATGCCGATGCCGCGCAATTCCTTGACCGAATGCTGGGTCGGCTTGGTCTTCAATTCGCCCGCCGTTGGAATATAGGGCATCAGCGTCAGGTGCACGTAGACGGCGTTGTTGCGCGGCAGGTCGTTGCCAAGTTGGCGGATCGCCTCCAGAAACGGCATCGCCTCGATGTCGCCGACGGTGCCGCCGATCTCGCACAGGACGAAGTCATAATCGTCATTGCCGTTGAGAATGAAATTCTTGATCTCGTCGGTGACATGCGGAATGACCTGCACGGTGGCGCCAAGATAATCGCCGCGTCGCTCCCGCTCGATGATGTTCTTGTAGATGCGACCCGTGGTGATGTTGTCCTGCTGGTTGGCCGAGCGGCCGGTGAAGCGCTCATAATGGCCAAGATCGAGATCGGTCTCGGCGCCGTCATCCGTCACGAAGACTTCGCCATGCTGGTATGGCGACATCGTGCCGGGATCGACGTTGAGATAGGGATCAAGCTTCTTGATGCGCGCGCGATAGCCTCGCGCCTGCAAGAGAGCCCCAAGGGCCGCTGCAGCGATGCCTTTTCCGAGTGAGGAAACCACGCCGCCTGTGATGAATACATATCGCGCCATGGGAGTCATCGCTTAACGCGGCCGAATTGATTCCGCCAGAGAAAAAACCGCCGCGAAGGCTTTTTCCCAAGAAGGCGCCCTGGTGATGCTCGAACCAAAACAAAAGGGCCGGCGAGGCCGGCCCTTTTGTTTGACCCGTCAAGGCGTCAGATGATGACGACCTTGGTGCCCACTTTCACTCTGCGATAAAGGTCCATGACGTGCTCGTTGATCATGCGGAAACAGCCGTTGGAGGAGTTCGTCCCGATCGACTGCGGCGCAATGGTGCCGTGAATGCGCAGATGGGTGTCCTTCTTGCCGTCGTAGAGATAGATGGCGCGCGCGCCGAGCGGGTTATCGCCGCCGCCGGGCATGCCGTCCTTGTACCGGCCGTAATTCTTCGGCTCACGCTTCTGCATGTCGAGCGTCGGGATCCAGCGGGGCCATTCCTGCTTGTCGCCGACGGCGACCGTGCCCTTGAACTGCAGGCCGTCACGACCGACCGCAATCGCATAACGGCGGGCGGTCCAGGAGGATTCGACGAGATAGAGGCGGCGCGCACTCGTATCGATGACGATGGTGCCGGGGCTATAGCCGGTGAACTCGACCTCTTGCGGCACGAACTCCGGCTTCACCTTGAACTGCTTCCTGGCTTCCTTGCTGGCGAGCGCGGCATCGAGGGCGCGGGTCTCGGGGAGCAGCGACATCGACGAGGACGTGCCGCCGAACAGGCCGGCGAACAGCCCGACGCGCTGGGGCTTCTGTCCGACCGGCTCGCTGCGCAATTCGCCGTTGTTGCCGGTCAGCGCGACGTTCATGGCCTCGGCGGGAATTGCCTCGGCCGACTGGATTGCGGCGATGGGTTGAATCGGGTCGATGATCTTGACCGGCCTGGCATCGGCCAGCCTGGCCTTGCCAGCGGACTTATCCTTCTTGACGAGGCCCTTCCTGGCAAGAAACGCCTGCCGTTCCAAGTCCGACTTGGCTTTGGCCGCCTCGCGCATCGCCAGCTTCCTTGCCTCGATCGCCTTTACTCGAGCAGACTGCTTGTCAGCCGCGATCTTGGCTTCGATCTTCCTGATCTGGGCAAGATCTGCCGCGCTCGGGTCTTTTTTCTTCTTGAGGAGCTTGAGTTGCGCCGTGTCGCTTTTGGCGGCGACGTAGACGACGTCAGTTGTGACTGCGGATTTAGGGGCCGAATTGCCCGCCGGCATGGCCGCGTAAGCGGGCGCACCAAGGCTGAGCACGGCCCAAAGGCCGGCTAAAATGAAGCTGCGAAGCTGCATGGCGAAGATCCGATCGTTCAATGCTTGTTGCCACGGCGTCGCCCGGCGTCCCCCAAGGACCCCGAATGTGCCGCGCGCAATCTATAATCGATTAATCGGAGACGCCTCAAGCGCCCTGGCGTGCCGCGCCCGGTCGAATCCTCGTGATCGTGCGGCATTTGCCGCGACTGTGTTCAAACAACAACAGATCGCGGCGCCGGACGTCTGCTGATTACTGGTTTGGAACCTGCGGTGTTACTGGCGGGGTAGCGCCGTTTGTGGCCGGCGGCGTGGTCGCTCCCGCCGCTGGCGGTGCGGCGGGGGCCGGGGCTGCGGCATCATTGCCGGAAGGCGGTGTTGGCGCCGTACTGCCGGACGGCGGTGTCGGCGTCGTGGTGCCAGGCAACTGGTTGAGCACGCCGCCCCCACCGTTCGTCACAGGCACGCGATCGAGAATATCGATCGGCTTCTCGCCGTACCGGGCGACGATCGACAAGGTCAGCGAGGTGGCGAAGAACGCCGCCGCCAGGATCGCCGTCGCCCGCGTCAGCGCGTTGGCGGCGCCGCGTGCGGTCATGAAGCCCGATCCGCCGCCGATACCGAGGCCGCCGCCTTCGGAGCGCTGCAGCAGCACCACGCCGACAAGAGCGAGCACGACCATGAGGTGGACGACGATCAGTACGGTTTCCATAATTTATCCTGGCAAAGCCTTGCGCGGCCGCTGATACGACCGGTGATTTGGAGGCGGCTCAATACAATGCTTTGACGGCAATTCCAAGCCCGTGGCCGGAATATGGGAAGCAATGCGGCCGTTGCAACATTTTCCGCTGCGGCACAGTATCCGAAGTGCCCGACAGCCTTTCGATGCTAAAGCAAGTCGCGCAAAAGCATGCCCTTGGGCCTGACCCGACGTTGTGCAGCGGTTTTGCGATAACGACATGCGTAAAAACAACAACCTAAAGCGCGTCGCATTAGGCCGGCCAAACGCGACGCGCTTTAGGAGATATTTCGATAGGCTTCGGCAATGCCGAGAAAGTCCGCCGCCTTCAGGCTGGCGCCGCCGACCAGCGCGCCGTCGACATTTTTTACGCCAAGCAGTTCGACCGCGTTCGACGGCTTGACCGAGCCGCCATAGAGGATGCGCATCTTCGCCGCCGCGCCGCCAAGCCTTTCCGACAGTTTTTCGCGAATATGCGCATGCGCCTCAGCAACGTCGGCGGCAGTCGGCGTCAGCCCCGTGCCGATCGCCCATACCGGCTCGTAGGCCATGACGGTATTCGATGCCGTTGCATTCGGCGGCACCGAGCCGGCGACCTGGCGCGACAGCACGTCGAGCGTGGCGCCCGCCTCGCGCTCGGCTCTCGTCTCGCCGATGCAGATGATGGCAACCAGCCCGGCGCGCCACGCGGCGGACGCCTTTGCCTGGACAATGGCGTCGTCCTCGTTTTGATCGGCGCGGCGTTCGGAATGGCCGACGATGACGTGACTGGCGCCCGCATCTTTCAGCATCTCGGCCGAAATACAGCCGGTATGGGCGCCGCTCTCCTTGCTGTGGCAATCCTCGCCCCCGGCCCGGACCGGCGTGCGCGACAAGATCTCCGCGGCATGCGCAAGCAGCGTCGCCGGAACGCAGACCAGCGCTTCGGTCTCGGCATCGAGCCCGCTCATGAAGCCGTTGCCGATCATCCTGAGTTCGTTGAGTGAGGCGCTGGTGCCGTTCATTTTCCAGTTGCCAGCGACCAGCGGGCGGATTCCAGGCGTCATGGGATTTGCTTCTCCGGGCAATATTCGGCTGCCTCCTCACTACCAAACTCAGCCCACAAAGCAATCGACAGTGGGCCGGAAGGACGCTATTGCGCTTGTTTCAGACTCGGCGCATGCGAAAATGCGCGAAAAAATCGGAAGTGACCATGCTTGGTATCTTGAGAAGCGCCGCGGGGACCTGGATCGCGAAAGCGCTGCTGATATTGTTGGTGTTGAGCTTCGCCGTCTGGGGCATTTCCGGACAGATGGTCGGTGGTTTTGCAGGCCACGACGCGGTTGTCACGGCCGGCGGCACCAAAGTGTCGATCAACGAGTATCGGCTGGCCTATGACCGGCAGATCAGCGTGATGTCGCAGCAATTCGGCCAGCGCATCAGCCGCGAGCAGGCGACGGCACTCGGCCTCGACAACCAGGTGCTGGCGCAACTCGTGTCGGGGGCAGTCCTCGATGAGCAGGCCCGCAAGCTCGGGCTTGGGCTGTCCAAGGACCGGCTGGCCCAACTCACGCATGAAGACCCGGCCTTCAAGGGTCCCGGCGGCAACTTCGACAGAAGGACTTTCGAATACATACTGCAACAGGTCGGCATGCGGCCGGAAGACTATCTCAGGAATCGCGCCCAGGTGGCTGTGCGCCAGCAGATCGTCGAGGCGGTTTCGGACGGCCTCAAGGCCCCGAATACGTTCTTGAAGGCGGTCGCGCTCTATCGTGGCGAAGACCGCACCATCGACTATTTGACGTTGCCGAAATCGCTGGTCGAGCCGATCGAAGCGCCATCCGACACTACGCTTTCGGCCTATTTTGAGGAAAACAAGAAGACCTATGCGGCGCCCGAATACCGCAAATTCTCCTATGTCAGGCTCGAGCCGGAAGACATCATGGATGCGAGTGCCGTGACCGACCAGCAGGTCAGCGACGACTACAACAAGAACAAGGGGCGCTACACCACGGCGGAAACGCGCACCATCGAACAGCTCGTGTTCAAAACGCCCGATGCCGCGAAGGCCGCGCTCGATTCACTCAAGACCGGCGCGACCTTCGACAAACTCGTCGCCGCCGAGGGCAAGACGCAGGCCGACACGCTGCTCGGCACGCTGTCCAAGGACAAGATCGCCGACAAGGCGGTGGCGGATGCGGCGTTTGCGCTCAACGTCAACGAAGTCAGCCCGGTCGTTCAGGGTGCCTTCGGTCCGGTGCTGCTGCGCGTCACCGAGATCAAGCCCGAAGTGGTGAAGCCGCTGGCCGAAGTGGCCGCCGACATCCGCAAGGACCTGGCGCTGGGCGAGGCAAGCCGCATTCTGCTCGACGTGCATGACAGTTACGAAGACAGCCGCGCTTCGGGCAGCACGCTCGAGCAAGCGGCCGAAAAACTGAAGCTGAAGGTCGTCACCGTCGACGCGATCGATCGCACCGGCCTGAGGCCGGACGGCGCCATCGTCAAGGATCTGCCGGAATCGCCGGAGCTGATCAAGGCGGTGTTCGATGCCGAACCCGGCACCGAGAATCCCGACCTCACCACTGCCAACAACGGCTTCGTGTTCTACGAGGTGGATTCGGTCACGCCGGCCCGCGACCGCACGCTGGATGAAGTCCGCCAGAAGGTGGTGGCCGACTGGACGGCGGCGGAAACGACCAAGCGGCTCACCGCAAAAGCGCAGGAGCTCGAAAAGCGTCTCGAGGCCGGCACTACGCTCGACGTGATCGCGAGCGAGCTCAAGCTTGAGAAGCAGACCAAGCGCGGCGTCAAGCGCGGGGCGGACGACGCCGATTTCGGCAAGGAAGGGGCGGCTGCGATGTTCGGCGAAGGCGAAGGCGGGACCGGATTGATCCCCTCGCCCACCGGCGACGGACAGATCCTGTTCAGGATTGCCGAAGTGTTCGAGCCTGCCGGAGCCGACGCCAGCTCGGTGCCGGACGACGAGCAGAAATCGTTCACCGCCGGCATGTCCGACGACCTGCTCGACCAGTTGGTGGCGCAGCTGCAGACGCAATATGACGTTCGCATCGACCAAACCGCCGTTGCCCAAGCCCTGACCAGATGAGCGCGCTCAAGACCCATATCGCCAAGGTCGCCGCTGGTAGCTCCCTTTCCTTCGAGGAAGCGCGCGATGCCTTCGACATCATCATGTCGGGCGACGCTACGCCCGGCCAGATCGGCGGCTTCCTGATAGCGCTGCGCGTGCGCGGCGAGACTGTGAGCGAGATTTCCGGCGCCGTCGCCACCATGCGCGCCAAGATGCTGCGCGTCGACGCGCCGGCTGGCGCCATCGACATCGTCGGCACCGGCGGCGACAATTCGCACAGCGTCAACATCTCGACCGCATCCGCGTTCGTCATCGCCGCCTGCGGCGTGCCGGTGGCTAAGCACGGCAATCGCGGACTGTCCTCGCAGACCGGCGCCGCCGACGTGCTGACCGCGCTTGGCGTCAAGCTCGACATCCCGCCGGAAACGATCGGCCGCTGCATCCACGACGCAGGCGTCGGCTTCATGTTCGCACCGGCGCATCATCCGGCGATGAAGCATGTCGGCCCGATCCGCGCCGAGCTCGGCACCCGCACAATCTTCAACCTGCTTGGCCCGCTCTCCAATCCGGCTGGTGTCGTCAGGCAGATGGTTGGCGTCTTCTTGCCGGAATGGATCATGCCGGTGGCCGAGACGTTGAAGGCACTGGGCGCCGACCACGCCTGGGTCGCCCATGGCGACGGCTATGACGAGATCACCACCACCGGCGAAACCCAAGTCGCCGAACTGGTCGGCGGCGAGATCCGCAGCTTTACGCTGACCCCGGAAGCGGTCGGGCTGAAGCGGCATACCAAGGACGAATTGCGCGGCGGCGATGCCGCCTACAACGCCCAGGCGCTGCGCGACATGCTGGGCGGCGCTGCCGGTGCCTTTCGCGATACGGTGCTGATGAACGCCGGCGCCGGACTGGTGGTGGCGGGAAAGGCGACGACGCTTGCCGATGGCATGGCGACGGCGGCGCAAGCCATCGACAGCGGCCGGGCGCTAAAGGTGCTTGACCGGCTGGTCGAGATTTCGAACGGATAGCGCCGTGTCTGATATCCTGCGCAAGATCGAAGCCTACAAGCGCGACGAGATCGCGGCGGCGAAGGCGCGGGTGCCGCTTGCCCAAATCAAGGCGCGGGCAAAGGATGCCGACGCACCACGCGGCTTTCTCTCGGCCCTTGAAGCCAAACGCAAATCCGGCAGTTTCGCGCTGATCGCCGAGATCAAGAAGGCGAGCCCGTCCAAGGGCCTGATCCGCGCCGATTTCGATCCGCCGGCGCTGGCCACGGCCTATGCCAAAGGTGGGGCTGCCTGCCTCTCGGTGCTGACCGATGCGCCGTCTTTCCAGGGGGCGCCTGAATTCCTCACCGATGCGCGCAGCGCCGTGACATTGCCGGCTTTGCGCAAGGATTTTCTGTTCGAGCCCTATCAGGTGTTCGAGGCCCGTGCGTGGGGCGCGGACGCCATCCTGATCATCATGGCGAGCGTCGATGACGCCGTGGCCAGGGAACTCGAAACGACGGCGTTCGAGCTCGGCATGGACGCGCTGGTCGAGGTGCATGACGAGGCCGAGACGGAACGCGCGCTGAAACTGTCGTCGCGGCTGATCGGCATCAACAACCGCAATCTGCGGACGTTCGAAACCAGCATCGAGACATCGGAGCGGCTCGCGGCGATGGTGCCGGCCGACCGGCTGCTGGTCAGCGAGAGCGGTATTTTCTCGCACCAGGACTGCCGCAGGCTGGAACGGAGCGACATTGGCACTTTCCTCGTCGGCGAGAGCCTGATGCGGCAACAGGACGTGGCCACTGCGACGCACCTGCTTTTGACGGGCAAGGCGCCCGCCAATGCATCTGCCCGAAAATCGCAATCGATGTTCGGAGAGCATGATGCATAGATACAAAGCGTCAGAGTGTAGTTTGTGCGTCCAAACGGACGCACGTCGCTCCAGGGTGACCTGACGATGTCGGCCGCCCTCACCCATCTTGGCGCGGAAGGCGAAGCCAATATGGTCGATGTCGGCGACAAGGCGGAGACGACCCGCACGGCAATCGCCGAAGGTCTTGTCTCGATGCGGCCCGAAACGCTGAAAATGATTCTCGACGGCGATGCCAAGAAGGGCGACGTGCTGGGCACGGCGCGCATCGCCGGCATCATGGCGGCCAAGAGGACGCATGAGCTGATCCCGCTCTGCCATCCGCTGCTGTTGACCAAGATATCGGTAGACATCGAACCTGACGCGAAGCTGCCCGGCCTGAAGGTCACGGCGCTGGCCCGTGTCACCGGCAAGACCGGCGTCGAGATGGAAGCGCTGACCGCCGTCTCGGTCGCCTGCCTGACCATCTATGATATGGCCAAGGCGGTCGATCGCGGCATGGCGATCTCCGGCATCAGGCTGGTGGAAAAGACCGGCGGCAAATCCGGCGACTACAAGGCGGATGCCCAGGGGGCAGGCCAATAATGGCGCTGCTTGCGGTCGCCGAGGCGCTCGAGCACCTGCTTGCGGATGCTGCGCCCTTGCAGGCTGAAAGCGTCGCCCTGATGGATGCCGCCGACCGCGTGCTGGCGGAGCCGCTCATGGCGCTCCGCACCCAGCCGCCATTCAACGCGTCGGCCATGGACGGCTATGCCGTGCGGGCCGACGATGTCGCGTCCGTGCCCGCGAGACTTTCGGTGATCGGCATAGCGCCGGCCGGACGAGGCTTTGCCGGAACAGTCGGCGCGGCGCAGGCCGTGCGCATCTTCACCGGCGCGCCGCTTCCCGGAGGCGCCGACACCATCGTCATCCAGGAGAATGTCCGCGACCTCGGCGGCGGCATGGTCGAAGTGACCGCGCCGACGGTTGAAGGCCGCAACATCCGCCGCCTCGGGCTCGATTTCTTGCAGGGCGACATGCTGCTGGAGAAAGGCCGCCTGCTTGATCCCGCGGCATTGTCGCTGGCGGCGTCGGCCAACCACCAGCAGGTCCGCGTGGTGAAACGGCCGCTGGTCGCCATCATCGCCACCGGCGACGAATTGCTGCCGCCGGGCAGCGACCTTGGCCCCGACCAGATCATCTCCTCCAATGCCTATGGCGTCGCCGCCGCGGCCCGCTCGGTTGGCGCCTGCGCACTCGATCTCGGCATCGCCCCCGACCGCAAGGAGGCGATCGCCGCGCTGGTGAAAAAAGCCGTCGCCGCAGGCGCGGACGTCATCGTTACGCTGGGCGGCGCCTCGGTCGGCGACCACGACCTCGTCCATGACGTGCTGACCGGCGAAGGCATGGCGCTCGATTTCTGGAAAATCGCCATGCGGCCCGGCAAGCCATTGATGTTCGGGCGGCTGGGCGCCATCCGCTGCATCGGCCTGCCCGGCAATCCGGTGGCCAGCCTGGTCTGCACGCAGCTCTTTCTGAAGCCGCTGCTGGCGCGGCTCGGCGGCCGCGCGTTTCGCCAGGACATGCGTCAGGCGCGGCTCGGCGCCGCCATGCCGGCCAACGATCTCAGGCAGGACTATGTACGCGCGGTGGTGAAGGAAGAAGCTGGCACGCTTGAGGCAACGCCGTTCAGTGTCCAGGATTCCTCGATGCTCAGAATGCTGGCCGACGCCAACGGATTGGTCGTGCGCGAGCCATTCGCTCCCGCGGCCGCAGCGGGCGCCGCCTGCAGCGTGCTGATGCTACGCTGAACAAAACGTCAACACATTCATTAAACTTTAAATGGTTGCGGAACACAACTGGAACAGATAGTGTTTGTTCTGGGTTTGTTTTTCTGATTCTGTTGGGGGTCGCGATGCTAACACGCAAACAACATGAACTGCTGATGTTCATCCACGAGCGACTGAAGGAAAGCGGCATTCCGCCCTCGTTCGACGAGATGAAGGAAGCGCTCGACCTCGCCTCCAAATCGGGGATCCACCGGCTGATCACGGCGCTGGAGGAACGCGGTTTCATTCGCCGCCTGCCCAACCGCGCCCGCGCGCTGGAGGTGCTGCGCCTGCCCGATTCGATCGCGCCGGGCCTCAATGCGGCGCGCAAATTCTCGCCGAGCGTCATTCAAGGCAGCCTTGGCCAGGGCGGCCTCGGACGCCAGATCAAGCCGGCGCCTTCGCGCATGCGTGCGGCCGGCAATGACGACGACGTCGTTGCCACCGTTTCCATACCGGTGATGGGCCGCATCGCTGCCGGTGTGCCGATCGACGCCATCCAGCACCAGACGCATTCGATCTCGGTGCCACCGGACATGATCACCGGCGGCACGCACTACGCGCTGGAGGTCAAGGGGGATTCGATGATCGAGGCCGGCATCTTCGACGGCGACACGGTTATCATCCGCAACGCCGACACCGCCCAGCCTGGCGAGATCATTGTCGCTCTGGTCGACGAGGAGGAAGCGACGCTGAAGCGATTCCGCCGCAAAGGTGCCTCGATCGCACTGGAAGCCGCCAATCCGGCCTACGAGACGCGCATCTTCGGGCCGGACCGGGTCAAGGTGCAGGGCAAGCTCGTCGGACTGATCCGGCGTTACTGAACGGCAGGCTTCTTGGGTTTCTCGGCCCTGCGGTATGGCGGCAGGCCCCTCGCCTCGCGCGAAAATCGCCGCTGCTCATGCCAAGGCCTGTATGGCTGTCTGACGGCAAAACGGATTTCTGCGCGCGTCTTCGCCGATAGCGGATCGAAGAAGACGGCGGCACTGCCCATGCGAGCGAGCTGCCGTTTGGTGACGACGAGAACCAGCGGGTTGCGGCAGAGTTTGTAATAGGCTGTGGCATCGTCGATGACGATCAAATCCGCAAAGGCACAGGCCGGCCGCGCGGTTTTGCGGTTGTCGGCGAGCGCGATGAGCGCGCCGGACGGATGCCGGGCCAGGCACAGGCCGGCAGTGCAGGTGAAAGGCGCTCCCGGCGGCAGGTCGGCCGGATCGGCGATGTCGAACCGCACATCTCCTTTTTCGAATGTCTCCGGCTCGACGATCGTTGTTGAAACCAGCGCATGTTTCCAGTTGTCGGTGGTGAATTCGTTCGAACGCATCCGGTTGACGGCAAGTTCGCCGCCGCCGATCGGCAGCGCCACCAGATGCGCATCCTCCGAGATCAGCACGTCGGGGGTGCGCGTCTCGGAAATCGTCAGCAGGCCGGCGAGCGCAAAGGGAAGTGCGGCAAGCCGCAGCCATGTCGTCGCCATCGTGGCGATGACTAAGGCGACCGTCACCAGCAGAACCGATTGCAACGAAATCAGGCCGACTGCATCGACGGGCGAACGCTCCGATATCCATCCCGAAATTGCAATCATCGCCGTCAGGCCCTTGCCCATCATGTAGAGGAAAGGGCCGTCGAGGCCGAAAGGCATTGCCAAGGCGCTGAGGACGGCCAGGAACATGACGATCGTGACGATCGGCATGACGGCCAGATTGGCGAACAGGCTGAGCGGCGAGACGCGCTGGAAGTGCCAGATGGCGAAGAGCGCGGTGGCGCTGCCGGCAATGATGGAGGTCATTGCGATGGTGCCTGCCCCGGCGACGAGCTTGCGCGTGACGAAAGCGACCGGTGACCGTCGCTGTCGCGGCGCCTTGGCCCTGTCGGCACGATAGTCGGACCAACCGGCATAGGCGCCCACGAGAGCCGCAGTCGCGGCGAACGACATCTGGAAGCTTGCGCCGACCACCTCGTGCGGCGACACGACGATAACGGCGATGGCCGAAATCGCCAGGTTGCGCATGGTGAGTGCCGCCCGGTCGAACAGCACGGCGACAAGCATTACCGCCAGCATGATGAAGCTGCGTTCAGCCGCGACCACGATACCGGAAAAGATCAGATAGGCAGCGATGGAGACGAGTGCGGCAGCAGCCGCATATTTTTTGACCGGCCGGCGCGACGAAAAGTCGGGAAACAGCGCAAAGGCGCCGCGCAGCAATCCCATGACGGTGCCGGCGACAAGCGCCATGTGCAGGCCGGAAATGGAGATGATGTGGTAGATGCCGGTGCGCCGCATCGATTCGTTTATCTCTTCGGGGATGCCGGCACGCACGCCGACGATCAGCGCAGCGGCAATCTCCCCCTCGGCACCACCGATGCTGTCCCTGATATGGTCGGCGATGGTTTCGCGCGCCTTCTCGATCGACGAAGAAAGGCGTGCGGTTAACGGTGCATCTTCGGAGACGACGATCTTTGGACTGCCGAGGAAAAAGCCACTGGCACCGATACCGGCGAAATAGCTGTCAAAGGAAAAGTCAAAGCTGTCCGGTCTGACCGGGCCAGTCGGAGGCAGAAGCCTCACATAGCCGGTTGCCACCGAGCCTGCGGTCATCTCAGCGGGAATCTTGCGTGCCGACACCCTGACACGTTCGGGTGCATAACGCAGTGTCGGCCGGGCGGTCGACATCACATCGATGGTCAGCCTGATCCGGCCGTTCGCCATCTGGTCGAGCCTGACGACACGGCCGGTCAGCCGGGTCTGGATTTCCGAACCGAGCATCTTCGTTCCGGCGCGCCAGGTTTCAACCTTGGCGGCGAGCACACCAAGCGCGCACAGCAACGCTGCCATGAAGCACAGGTGCGTTTTGCGGCGTGAGCGCGTGACGGCCGCACACAATGCCGTAAGGACCACGACGGCGATGGGCTGGGCAAAGTCCGGTTCGACGGCAAGCGAAAAATAGACGATCACCCCGCATGCCAGGAAAACCGGCACCAGCAGGAAGGCGACGCCCCGGTCGAGTTCCAGGCCGGCTGCCGCGGCCACGCTGTTGCGGACACCGGATGGTGAAAGATGGCTGAGCTGTCGGCGAAAACGAATGACAGGGCCGGGTGCTGAAGCCGGTATCGGCGCCGGGCGATCCGGCGAAAGAGGTTGGATGCTCAGCGGCGACGCAGGCAGCGAAACGGGTAGCGCCTCAGTGTGAGGAACGTCGGCAAACAGCGATCGTTCGCTGACGCTTGCGGTCGCGCCCTCGCTCTCGTCCACGCCGCGGCCTGGTCCAGCCATAGGGTTCGCCCCTTGCGCCCTTGACCTCCTATGCTACATGAACGCGCGACGCGCGAAAGTCCGCGCACCACATCCGTTTTCTGCGCTTGCCCAGGAGTTCCATGTCCGACAAGGTCGTCACCCGTTTTGCCCCTTCGCCCACCGGATTCCTGCATATTGGCGGGGCGCGCACGGCGCTGTTCAACTGGCTGTATGCGAAACACACCGGCGGCAGGATGCTGCTGCGCATCGAGGACACCGATCGCGAGCGTTCGACCGATGCGGCAACCGCTGCCATCCTCGATGGGCTCTCCTGGCTTGGCCTCACCTGGGACGGCGAGCCGGTATCGCAGTTCGAGCGCGCGCCGCGCCACCGCGCGGTTGCCGAGGAGCTGGTGCGCCTCGGCAAAGCCTATTACTGCTATGCGACGCCGGCCGAGCTGGAGGCGATGCGCGAGAGTGCGCGGGCCAAGGGCTTGCCTCCCCGCTATGACGGCCGCTGGCGCGACCGCGACCCGTCAGAGGCACCGGTTGGCGCCAGGGGCGCGATCCGCATCAAGGCGCCGGCCGAAGGCGAGACGGTGGTGCATGACCGCGTGCAGGGCGAAGTCCGCTTCCCCAACAAGGACCTCGACGATTTCATCATCCTGCGCTCGGACGGCAACCCGACCTATATGCATGCCGTCGTCGTCGACGACCACGACATGGGCATCACCCACATCATCCGCGGCGACGACCATCTGACCAACGCCGCCCGCCAGATGGTGATCTATCGAGCCTTGGGCTGGGAGGTCCCGTCAATGGCGCATATCCCGCTGATCCATGGCGCCGACGGCGCCAAGCTGTCGAAGCGGCACGGCGCCCTCGGCGTCGAAGCCTATCGCGCCATGGGCTATCTGCCCGAGGCACTGCTCAACTACCTGGCGCGGCTCGGCTGGAGCCACGGCGACGACGAGGTCATGTCGATCGCCGATATGATTGCGTGGTTCGACATCGGCGATGTCAACAAGGGGGCCGCCCGCTTCGACTTCGCCAAGCTCGAGGCGCTGAACGGCGTGCATATGCGGCGCATGAACGACGCCGAATTGCTCGATATCTTCATCAACACCTTGCCCTATCTCGAAGGCGGCCCGGCGATCGCAGCGCGCCTCGACGACACACGCAAGGCGCAGTTGCTGGCCGCCCTGCCCGGCTTGAAGGAGCGCGCCAAGACGCTGGTCGAGCTGGTCGACGGTGCCGCCTTCCTGTTTGCCGAGCGGCCGCTGCCGATCGACGAGAAGGCGGCGGCGCTGCTCGGCGGCGAGGCGCGCGAGATCCTGCGGGGCGCCCATGCGGCGCTGAAGGCGATTTCAGGGGATTGGACGGCCGCAGCGGCGGAAGCGGCGATCCGCGAATATGCGCTCGCCGGCGGCCATAAGCTTGGCGCAGTGGCCCAACCTTTGCGCGCCGCGCTCACCGGCAAAAGCACCTCGCCCGGCGTGTTCGACGTGCTTGCCGTGCTTGGCCGCGAGGAAAGCCTGGCGCGCGTCGCGGATCAAATCGATTAGCAAAACTGGCGCCCAAGAAGATTGGCATTGAAAGGTGGGTTTCGCAGTGCAACATTAGGTCTTGGCCCAATTTGGCACGCAATCCAATTGCGGGCGCAAACGCGCGAACTCCGATACTTTCGACGTGTTGCGTTGCAGAAATTTTGCCTTTGCCGACATGAGAAAACAAAAAGGAGTTTGCAATGTCCGAAGCTGCGACAAAAATGGAATTTGGCGGCAAAACCCATGCGTCGACCGCGAAACTTGAATTCGGCGGCAAAACTCACGAACTCAAGGTGCGAAGCGGCTCGGTCGGACCTGACGTCATCGATATCGGCGCGCTTTACAGCACCACCGGGGCCTTCACCTACGATCCCGGCTTCACCTCGACGGCAAGTTGCGAGTCGGAAATCACCTTCATCGATGGCGATGCCGGCATCCTTTTGCATCGCGGTTATCCGATCGACCAGTTGGCCGAGCACGGCGACTTCCTCGAAGTCTGTTATCTCCTGCTCTACGGCGAACTGCCGACCAAGGCGCAGAAGGACGATTTCGACTACCGGGTCACGCGCCACACCATGGTGCACGAGCAGATGTCGCGCTTCTTCACCGGCTTTCGCCGCGACGCCCACCCGATGGCGGTGATGTGCGGCGTGGTCGGTGCGCTGTCAGCTTTCTATCACGATTCCACCGACATCTCGGACCCCTACCAGCGCATGGTCGCATCGATGCGGCTGATCGCCAAGATGCCGACGATCGCGGCGATGGCTTACAAATACCACATCGGCCAGCCATTCATTTACCCCAAGAACGAGCTGAATTTCGCGGCCAACTTCCTGCATATGTGCTTTGCCGTGCCGTGCGAGGAATACAAGATCAACCCGGTGCTGGCGCGTGCGATGGAGCGCATTTTCATCCTGCACGCCGATCACGAGCAGAACGCCTCGACCTCGACCGTTCGCCTCGCCGGCTCGTCCGGCGCCAATCCGTTCGCCTGCATCGCCGCCGGCATCGCCTGCCTGTGGGGACCGGCCCATGGCGGCGCCAACGAGGCAGCCTTGAACATGCTGGGCGAGATCGGCCAAGTCGACCACATCCCGGAATTCATCGCCCGCGCCAAGGATAAGAACGATCCGTTCCGATTGATGGGCTTTGGCCATCGCGTCTACAAAAACTACGATCCGCGCGCCAAGATCATGCAGAAGACCGCACATGAGGTTTTGGGCGAACTCGGCATCAAGGACGATCCGCTGCTCGACATCGCCATGGAACTGGAAAGGATTGCTCTGACCGATTCCTATTTCATCGAGAAGAAGCTTTATCCGAACGTCGATTTCTATTCCGGCATCACGCTGAAGGCGCTGGGCTTCCCCACCACCATGTTCACCGTGCTGTTCGCGGTCGCCCGCACCGTCGGCTGGATCGCGCAGTGGAAGGAGATGATCGAGGATCCGCACCAGAAGATAGGCCGCCCGCGCCAGCTCTATACAGGTGCGCCGGAACGCGACTACGTGCCGATTGCTAAACGGTGAATAGTGAATAGTGAATAGTGAATAGTGAATAGTGAATAGTGAATAGTGAAGCAGGGTCTCTTTGTGGCCTATGCTCAAGCACGATTTTGACCATTCACCATTCACTATTCACCACTTCACCATTCACCGCTTGATACACCTCATCACGACCCCTGCAGCGATGTCGCCAGACGGTCTGTCGACGGCCATGCGTCTGGCCACCTCGGCAAAACCGTCCTTCTGCCATGCGCGATAGGCGGTGTCGGAAAACAGCGCCTCCAACTGCCGCGCCAGATAGTGCGGTCGCACATATTCGTTGTAGCTTTCCGGCACGATCGGGCGGTCGGCGATGAGATTGGGCAAGGAGGCGCTCCATACGGTGACCAGGCGTTGGGCCATCCGCATGACCGGATCGAGCCGGTAGCAGGAGATCATCGGCACACCCGACAGCGCCAGTTCCAGCGACACCGTTCCCGATGCGATCAGCGCTGCGTCGGCCTTGCCGAAGGCCTGCCATTTGCGCTCGGGATCAAGGATGATCTCCGGCTTCTCGTCCCAGCTTGCCACCGAAGCCCTGACCAGGTCGGCGACATGCGGCACCGTCGGCAACAGCAGGCGCAAGCGGTGTCCGCGAGCACGCAGGATCGAGATCGTCTTGCCGAACGGGCCGGCCAGCCGTCGCACCTCGCCGCGACGCGAGCCGGGCAGCACAAGCAGTGTCTTCACACGATCGTCGGACAGGTCGCGCGGCAGGCTTTGCGCCTTGGCGGCGCCGAGCACGCCCGGATCGTGGGTAAGGCGATGGCCGACATAGGTGCCGGTCGGACCGCCGAGGCGGGCGAGTTCCCTCACTTCGAAAGGCAGGATGCAGAGGATGTGGTCGACATACGGTTTCATCGCCACCGCCCTGCCCGGCCGCCATGCCCAGACGCTCGGGCAGACATAGTGGACGATCGGGATTGCCGGATCGGCGGCACGCACCTTTTTCGCCACGCGCAGCGAAAAATCCGGGCTGTCTATGGTGATGAGGCAGTCCGGCTTTTCATTGGCGACCGCACCGGCCGTCTGGCTGATCCGTCGTATCAGGCGCGGCAGATCGCGCAGAATGGCGCTCAATCCCATCAGCGCGATCTCGCCGCCGTCGAACAGCGGCGTGAGGCCGAGCGCCTGCAAATGCCGGCCGCCGATGCCGACGAGCCGGACCTCGCGGCCGGTCACGCGCTTGAGCGCCTCTACGATGTCGGCGCCAAGCAGGTCGCCGGATTCCTCGCCGGCGACGATGGCGATCTTCAGCGGTCGCTCAGTCGCCATGCACCGGCTCCGCAGCAGGCAGGCCGATCACGAACAGGCCGAGCGCGTTGGCGCGAGCGACGACTGTCGGGCCTTCGAGAACCAGCGAGCGGCCGGCTTCGACGGCAATGCCGGCAAGTCCGGCGGCATGCGCCGCCTCGATCGTCTGCGGGCCGATGGAGGGCAGATCGGCGCGCAACTCCTGGCCAGGCTTGGCGCATTTGACCAGGACGCCGCGCGTTCTGCCGGCCAGCCTGCCATGGCCGCGCAACTGCCGTGTTCGATCGAGCAATCCGTCGGTACCCTCGATGCCTTCCAGCGCGATGGCGCGGCCGCCGATCGCAACAGCCGCCTGGCCGATATCCAGCGCGCCGATGGCCATTGCCGCTGCGTGGGCCGCTTTGATGTCGCGCCAGTCGGATTTCCGCGGCGCTGCCTTGGTCAGCGCGCCTTCGGCGGCGACTAGTTCCGGCACGATCTCATGGGCGCCGACCACCTTGATGCCGCTGCGCTCGACCCTTCGCACGAACAGTTTCAACACGGTGTCGTCGCCTTGGGTTACGCCGACAAGAAGGCTGGGCACCCAGGCGAGCAGGCCGAGATTGAGGCGCATGGCGCTCAGCCTGGGGCGGCGTGTGATATGGCCCGCTGTCACCAAATGGGTAACATGACTATTTTTGAGCGTCGGCAGCAGTGAGCCGACATCCTCCAGCCTCAACGTCGCCTGCTCATAGGCGTCGAAGTCGGCTATCCGGTCGACCTCGCCCGCCACTATTACCACGAAGGGAGACTTGCCTTGCCCAGCAAGCGCCTTGGCGACTTCGACCGGCAAACTGCCGCCGCCGGCGATGATGCCGACCCTGGCGTCTGGCGCGAGATCAAGGCCCGTCCGGGTGCCCTCAATCTTCGTCATCGGCATCGTCGCCGCCGCCAGCCTTGAGCGACGGGACGGCATAGTGCCGCTTACCGCGACTGGCGATGAAATCGATGATCTTCATGGCGGTCGGTGACGAGGCGAATTCCGCCTTGGCGAACTCGATGTTTTCGCCGACGGTTCGGGAGCGATCGAAGATCGTCTTGTAGGCCTTGCGCAGCGTGTGGATCTCGGAGCGCGGCAGGCCGGCGCGCTTCAGGCCGATGATGTTGAGGCCGCGAAGGCTGGCGCGATTGCCGACGGCGATGGCGTAGGGAATGACATCGCCGACGAATGCCGAGCAACCGCCGAGAAAGGCGTTGTCGCCGACGCGGACAAACTGATGAACGGCGCTGAGACCACCGATATAGACGTTGTCGCCGATCTCGCAATGGCCGCCCAACGTCGCCTGATTGGCGAAGGTGGCGTTCTTGCCGACGATGCAGTCATGGGCGATGTGGGCGTAGGCAAGGAAGTTGCCGTTGTCACCGATCGTCGTCTCGCCGCGGCTGGAATCGGTGCCGAGGTGCATGGTCACGCCTTCGCGGATCGTGCAGTTCTCGCCGACGACCAGCGTGGTGCGGCCGCCCTTGTGCTTGGTATTCTGCGGCGGCGCGCCCAGTGTCGCCATCGGATACACCTTGGTCGACGCACCGATGGTGGTCGCGCCCATCACCGAGATGTGGCTGACCAGTTCGACGCGGTCGCCGAGCACCGCGTCGGCGCTGATGTGGCAGAATGGCCCGATGCGGACGCCTTCGCCGATTTTTGCGCCGGCCTCGATGACCGACGATGGATGGATGACTGTCTGGATTTTCATAAGCATTCGATCGTCAGTCGCTCGCGACCATCATCGCCGAGATCTCGGCTTCCGCGGCCTTGACGCCGTCGACGAGAGCCTCGCAGGCGAATTTGAGAAGGTTGCCGCGTTTCTTGATTTTCTTCACATGGATCTTCAACTGGTCGCCGGGAACGACCGGTTTACGGAATTTGGCGTTGTCGATGGTCAGGAAATAGACCAGCGACGGTTTTTCGGTGCCTAGGCTGCGGATGCAGATGGCGCCGGCCGTCTGCGCCATCGCCTCGACGATCAGCACGCCGGGCATGACCGGCTGATCCGGGAAATGACCTTGGAAATGCGGCTCGTTTATGGTCACGTTCTTGATGCCGGTGGCGGACTCGTCGCCATCGATATCGATGATGCGGTCGATCATCAGGAACGGATAGCGATGCGGCAGGAGCTTCATCAGCCCCAATATGTCGACCGCCTCGAGCGTTGTCGCCGCAACCATCTCAGCTCTTCCCTCCGTCGCCCGATTTGCGCGCCCTGGCCAGTCTTCGCAGAGCTGCGATCTCCCGCATGGCTTCCGCCATCGGCTGCGCCGGGTACCCTCCCCAAATCTCGCCTGCGGGGACGTTGCTCATGAACCCGCTTCTTGCAGCAAGCTTGGCCCCTGTCCCTACCGTCAAGTGATCCGCAAGACCGACACCGCCACCCATGGTGACGTTGTCGCCCACCGTTACGGAACCGGAAATACCCGAAAGGCCGGCGATTATGCAATTGCGGCCGATGCGGACGTTATGAGCGATCTGGACCAGATTGTCGATCTTGGTGCCTTGACCGATAATCGTGTCGGACATGGCGCCGCGATCGACCGTGGTATTGGAGCCGATCTCGACGTCGTCCTGGATGACGACCCGGCCGATTTGCGGCACGCGCTCCGGACCCTTGGCGCCGGCCACGAAGCCAAAACCGTCCTGGCCGATGCGGGCGCCCCCATGAATGATGACGCGGTTGCCGATCAGCGCGTACTGGATGCTGGCGCCTGGGCCGACATAGCCGTCGCGGCCGAACTGGCAGGAGGGACCGATAACGGCATGAGGAGCAATGACGGTTCCGCTGCCGATAGAAGCGCGAGGGCCGATGATCGCGCCGGCCTCGACGATCGCGCCGGCCTCGACGCGCGCCGATGGATCGATATGGGCATGCGGCGAGATACCGATTTCGCCGGTCATCGGCGCCGGTGTCGCAGCCGCCGGGAAAAGCAGGCGGCCGACCATCGCGAAAGCCTGTTGCGGGCGCGGATGGATCAGAACCGCGATACCCGCCGGCGCTTTGCCGGCAAATTCGGCGGGGCATAGAACCGCCGCTGCTCGCAGCGATTGCATTAGCGCGAAGTTGCGTCTGCCATCGACAAAGACAAGAGCGTGCTCGCCGCCTTCGCTTGCCGGCGCCAAGGCTTCGATCGATCTATCGGAGAGGTCGGAATCGACAAGCACCGAGCCGGTCAGATTCGCGACTTCGCCAGCCGTATACCGGCGTGATGGCGCGAAGAACACCGGATCGGTCATTCCAGAAGCTATATCCAGCTAGCGCACGACCCCGAAAATCGGAATCGATTTTCGGAAAGGATAATGCGCAAAATCAAAGTCCTGCAGCGTCCTTTGCGCGTCCAGGAGGACACGCGGCGCCGTAGTGTCGAATTACTTTCTTCCGGACCGCTACGGCCCGGACGTATCGTTGCCCGCCGATCAGAACCGGGACGATATGCCGAAGTTGAATTCCTGCACGTCGTCGGTGTCCTCCTTGAGGACCGGGATCGCATAGTCGATGCGGATCGGGCCAAAAGGCGACGCCCACATCAAGCCGACGCCGGCCGAGGCACGCCATTCCATGCTGGTTGTCGATGGATCAACACCCGCCACATCGTTGCCATAAAGTGTCGCCGCATCGGCAAAGACCGCGCCGCGCAGGCCGAAGCTCTCCGGAATGATCGGCATCGGAAACTGAGCTTCCGCCGAGGCGTTGAAATAGGTGGTGCCGCCGAGATGGTCGTCAAAGCCCTGGTTGTCGACAGGACCGATGCCGCCATAGGCGAAGCCGCGGATCATGCGGTCGCTGCTCTGGAAATGATCGAAGATGCGCAGGTCGTCGTTGCCGAAGCCCTGGATATGGCCAGCCCCGCCCGAAATCAAACCAACCAGATCAAGCTGCTCCGACAACGTCTGATAGACGCTGCCGCGCGTTGTCACCTTGACGAATTTGGCGTCGCCGCCGAGGCCGGCGAATTCCGTGGTGACATTGGCGAAGATGCCTTCATGCGGGTTCTTCATGTCGTCGATGGTGTTGTAGACCAGGCCGAGACTGACCGACGACTTGAGCCACGGGCTTTCCGCAATGCCATTTAGGATAGCCGTAGAGACGGTGCAGCCAGGGAGATCGCAATCATCGTCGAGCTTGTACTTCTCCTGCGAGATATTATACGCCAGCTGCGTCGAGATGTCGTCGGTGATCGGCAGGCCGAAACGCACTGTCGCGCCTAGCGTCTCGCTCTTGTAGTCGTCGTATTCCCTGGTCCGGTTGAAGACATCGAAACCGGCGGCAATGCGCCGCCCGAGGAAATAGGGCTCGGTGAAGGAGAAGCTGTAGTCGCGCGAATTCTTGCCGCCGCCCGCCGAAAGCCTGATGAACTGGCCGCGTCCGAGGAAGTTGCGTTCGCTGATCGATCCTTCGATGGTCGGGCCTTCGGTGTCGCCACCGCTCGAATAGCCGGCGCCGACGGAGAACTCGCCGGTCGACTTCTCGACCACGTCGACCACCAGCACCACCTGGTCAGGCTCAGAGCCGGGCACGGTCGAAACCTCGACTTTCTCAAAAAAATCGAGCGCTTCCAGCCGTTTCTTCGCGCGCTGGATGAGAACCTGGTTGAATGCATCGCCCTCACTCACGTCGAATTCTCGGCGAATGACATAGTCGCGTGTCCGGTCGTTGCCGCGGATCTCGATGCGCTCGACATAGGCCTTGGTGCCCTGGTCGATCGTATAGACCACTGAAATGGTGTGGTTCTCGAAATTGCGGTCGCCGCGCGGCGTCACCTGGGCGAAGGGATAGCCGGAACCGGCGACCCTCTCGGTCAACGCAATGATGGTGTCTTCGACGTTCTCGGCGTTGTAGACATCGCCCTTGTGGGTTTCGACCACCGACTGCAGCGATGCGCCGTCGACTTCGGGAATCGTGCTCTCGACGCTGATGTCGCCGAAGGTGTAGCGCTCGCCCTCCTGCACGGTGATGGTCACCGTGTATTTATTGGTGGTTTCGTCGAGCTCGCCGACCGCGGAAATCACCTGGAAATCGGCATAGCCGTGATTGTAATAAAAACGGCGCAGCAATTCCTGGTCGGCGTTGAGCTTGTCTTCGTCATAGACGTCGTCGCGCAGCACGAACGAAAGGATGGTCGAGCGCTTGGTCGAAATGACATCGGACAGGCGACGGCTCGAGTAGGCGCTGTTGCCGACAAAATTGATCGCGGCGATCTGTGTGCGGCCGCCTTCGTTGATGTTGAACACCACGTTCACGCGGTTGTCGCCGAGATCCATGATCTGGGTGGTCACGGCGGCGTCGTCGCGGCCGATACGCCTGTAGGCGGCCTTGACCGCCTCGACATCGGCATCGAGCGCCTGCTGCGAGAACGTTCCACGCGGCTTCAACTGGACCGCGGCCGCCAGCGCGTTGTCCTTGAGCTTCTTGTTGCCCTGGAACAGCACCTGGTTCACGACCTGATATTCGGAAACCTTGATGACCAGCGTCGAACCGACCTGGTTGATCTGGACGTCCGAGAACAGCCCGGTGCCGAACAGCGCCTTGACCGCCTCGTCTATATCGGCGCTGGAAAACGGCCTGCCGGGCTTGATCGTGACGTAGTTGCGGATCGTCTCGGCGTCGACACGCTGATTGCCGCTGACTTCAACTCTTGAAACAACAGCGGCCTCGGCCGCCGATGTGGCAACGAACTGCACTGCGAGCGCACCTGGTACGACCAGGGCGGCGGACAGGGCCACCGCGGACGCGGCGCTCAGAAACTTGGATGCTGCCTTCATCGGGCTTTTGTACCTTTTCTCGAAGTCCCCACGGCGAGAAAACCGGACGTGCGGTAATTTCCCCTACCGTATTAACCGGATTTTCCCTACACGCAAGGCTCCTGGTTAATTTGTATTTACTTAACCCAATCGCGTGGCTTTCGCGTCACGCATATCCCCACGCATGGTAAACGGCGTCTCAACATTGGCTGTGCTGAAGCCAAATTTCTTCATGATTTCAGCATCCAAACAGGTCGTTCCAGAAAACGAACCCCATGAAGCCCAAGACGAGAAGCAGGCCAGCCCTGTAGCCCAACTCCATCATCCGTTCCGACACCGGTCGCCGAATGATGGCCTCCACGCCATAGAACAGGAGATGGCCGCCGTCGAGCGGAGGAATCGGCAAAAGGTTCAGAATACCGATCCCGACCGACAGCAGGGCGACAAGTTGCACAAGCCAGTCGAAGCCGAGTTTTGCCGCCTGCCCCGACATCTTTGCGATCTTGATTGGGCCGCCCAGCTGGCATTTGTCTTCGCGACCGACAACGAAACGCTGCAGGAACTGACCGGTGCGCTGAATGATGTATCCCGTCTCCTCGACCGCCGCCCCTACCGCTCCGACCGGGTTATAGGTGATCAGCCTGGGCTGGCCGAATTCCTGGTTGTTGACGACGCCGATCACCGCCACCTTGACCTTGTTGCCCAGCCCGTCTTGCTGCTCCATCAATTCCGGCGTCGCCGTAACGGTGATCTCCTTGCCGTCGCGCAGCATGACGAAGGTGATGGGATCGCCACCGCGGCCCGAGACCCGGCGCTGGACGTCGGCGAAGGTCTGGACCTTGCTGCCGTCGACGCTGACGAATCGGTCGCCGGGCAGGATGCCGGCCCTGGCCGCTGGGCTGCCCGCGGTGACTTCAGCCACCATTGGCTCCAGCACGGGCCGGCCATAGGCGGAAAACAGCACCGCAAAGACGGCGATCGTCAGCAGAAAATTGAACAGCGGGCCAGCCACAACAGTTGCCGCGCGCTTCCAGACCGGCTGCGTGTGAAAAGCGACCTTGCGCTCGGCAGCCGTCAGCGTTTCGATCTCCTCCGAACTGGGCTGGCTCGAGGTGGCGTTCATGTCGCCGACGAATTTGACGTAGCCGCCGAGTGGTATGGCGCAGAGTTTCCAGCGCGTGCCATGGCTGTCATTAAAGCCGAAGAGCTCCGGGCCGAAGCCGATCGAAAAGACTTTCACGCCGATGCCGCACCAGCGGCCGACGAGATAATGGCCCATCTCGTGAACGAACACGACGACGGTCAGCACGAACAGGAAAGGCACCAGCGTGCCGAGGACAAAGCCCTCCGTGCTGAAAACCGCGTGAAGAATCTCGTTCAATTCATGTCCTCAAAATTCGTCCGCAGCACGGTGGTACCGCGACTGTGGCATCAATCCAGGCGAATCCATGGCGCATCCTGCGCAGGTCAAGAAACCAGGCCCGGAATCGATGCCGATCAAGCTGGAAACAGCCCCTGTGCCGGATGGTCGGCGGTCGCCGAAATCCAGCCGATGACGTACAGGGCGAAAGCCGCCGCGACAAGCCCGTCGACCCGGTCCATGACGCCGCCATGGCCCGGTATCAGCGTGCCCGAATCCTTGCGGTTGTGGCGCCGCTTCACCCATGATTCGAAAAGGTCGCCGGCCTGGGAGACGAGCGAAAGCACCAGCGCGACGACGCCGAGCACTGCGAGATTGCCGGCTCCGGCCGCAGCGGCCAGAAGCAGCCCGGCAACCACGCCGCCGACGGCGCCGCCGAGCGCACCGCTCTGCGTCTTGCCGGGTGAGATCGACGGCGCCAGCTTCGGCCCGCCGACAGCGCGGCCGACGAAATAAGCTGCTATGTCGGTCGCCCAAACCACCGCGAACAGAAAGAGAATGGCGACGAGGCCCGAATGGTCGCCGTCGCGCAAAAGAGCAAGTGACAGTCCGGAAATGGCGGCATAGGCAAGGCCGGACGCGTCCCACTGTCCAGTTTGATGCATCGAAGTCTGGTGCATCGAAGCCACGACCACGGTGACAACGACCATCACCGCCACAAGAAGCAGCAGCCAAGACGCCGGCAGGCCGGCGACCAAGGCGCCGACGAAAACCAGAAGCAGTGCTTCCGGCAGAAGACCAAGACCCGTGGCGGCGACCGGGCGGCACATTCGCGTCCATTCGTAGAAGATCAGGATCGTCATGGCGGCGCAAAGCATTCGGAAGGGCAGTCCGCCTAGCCAGGTCAGGCCGAGCGTGACGATCGCAAGCACGACGGCAGAAATAACGCGAAGCTGGAGGTTGCTCATCCCTTGGCTGTCACGGCGACGCCTTCAGCGCTAAGCCCGCCGAAACGGCGCTCGCGACCGGCAAAGTCGCGCAATGCGTCAGCCAAATGCTCGCGGCTGAAATCGGGCCAGTAGCAAGGCAGGAAGACAAGTTCGCTGTAAGCCGCTTGCCACAGAAGGAAATTCGACAGCCTGAGCTCACCGCTGGTGCGGATGACCAGTTCCGGATCCGGAATACCCTGGGTGTCGAGAGAGCCGGCAAAGGATTCGGCCGTAATAGCCTCGCTGTCGAGCTCGCCGCGCGCCACCGCCGAGGCAAGCTTGCGCGCGGTGCGCACGATCTCGTCGCGTCCGCCATAGTTGAAAGCGATGACCAGGGTCAGCGCTTCGTTGCGGACGGTCAGCGTTTCGGCCTCTTCAAGCAGGCTCCTGATGTCAGGTTGTAGCCCTGCCCTGTCGCCGATGATCCTGACCCGCACGCCATTTTGGTGCAGTTCGGCGAGGTCGCGGCGGATGAAGATTTTCAACAGGCCCATCAGGTCGCTGACTTCGGACTTCGGCCGCGACCAGTTTTCCGACGAGAAGGCGTAGACGGTGAGGAACGAGATGCCAAGGCCAGGAGCGGCGCGCACCGTGTTGCGCAGCGCCTCGACGCCGGCACGATGCCCAGCAAGCCGTGGCAAGCCACGCGCCTTGGCCCAGCGTCCGTTTCCGTCCATGATGATTGCGACATGCGCGGGGCTTGTCATGTTCTCGCTTTCGAGCCAGCAGTGGCCAGACCCTAAACCTGCATGATTTCAGCTTCCTTATCGGAAAGCAGATGGTCGATGGTGCCGATCATCTCGTCGGTGAGCTTCTGGACCTGGTCGGACCGCTTGCGATGATCGTCCTCGCTGATATCGCCGTCCTTTTCCGCCTTTTTGAGGAATTCCATGCCGTCCCGGCGCACGTGGCGCACGGCGATGCGCGCATTCTCGGCATAACCATGCGAGATCTTGACCAACTCCTTGCGGCGCTGTTCGTTGAGCTCGGGCAGCGGAATCCTGAGATTGGTGCCGTCGACGATCGGATTGAAGCCGAGATTGGATTCACGGATGGCGCGATCGACCGCACCGACCATCGACTTGTCCCAGACCGAAACCGAAATCATGCGCGGCTCCGGCACCGACACGTTTGCCACCTGGTTGATCGGCATGGTGGTGCCGTAGGCCTGCACCTGGATCGCATCGAGCAGGTTGCTCGACGCGCGGCCGGTCCGCAGCGAAGCCAGATCGTGCTTGAACGCAGCGATCGCCCCGTCCATGCGCCGTTTGAGATCATCGTATTCGCCACTCATCATCGTCTCCTCGACCCGTTAGCCGGATTCACTTCAGGGTAACCCGTATTCAAGCCTCGATCCGAAAACCGGTTCCCGTTTTTCGCCTACGGAAAACCTTCGGTTCGGCATCGGGCTCCCGATCAGTCGTCCGTGACGACCGTGCAACGTCCGCCGCCCCTCAGAATATCACCGAAACCACCCTTCTCGTGGATCGAATAGACGATTATCGGGATGTTGTTTTCGCGCGCAAGTGCAATCGCGGCCGTATCCATGATCGAAAGACCGCGTTTTATGACTTCGCCATGGCTGATGCGCTCGAAGCGGGTCGCATGCGGGTCCTTCTTGGGATCGGCGGAATAGACGCCATCGACCTGGGTGCCCTTGAACAGCGCGTCGGCGCCGATTTCCGCCGCGCGCAGCGCCGCGGCCGAATCGGTGGTGAAGAACGGATTGCCGGTGCCGCCGGCAAAGATGACGACCTTGCCCTGGTTCATGTAGGCGGTCGCCTGGCGCTGCGAAAAGCTCTCGCAAAGCTCAGGCATGGCGATTGCAGACAGCACCACCGCGTCGACCCCGATCTTGTTCAACGAGGTGCGCAGCGCCAGCGAGTTGATGACGGTGGCGAGCATGCCCATGTGGTCGCCGGTGACGCGATCGCCGCCCTTGGAGGCAACGGCGACGCCGCGAAAGATGTTGCCGCCGCCAATGACAACCCCAACCTCGATGCCAAGGGTGCGGGCCTCGGCGATGTCGGCGGCGATGCGATCGACCACCGACACGTCGATGCCGAAATGCTGCTCACCCATCAGCGCTTCGCCCGACGCTTTCAGCAAGACACGTCGGTAGAGGGGCTTCACCGTCATCTGGTCCTCATCATTATGCGTGTGACGCGCCGGGGCGGCTTCCCGCGCAGGCGCTGCCCCCGAAACATTTGGCGTTCCGATACACGAAGGGCGCTGCGATGTCACGCGGCGCCGGAACCGGCAAACGCTCTTCCAGCCATTGGCTTACACCGGCAAATGCAACTTGTGCGTGCAGATCCTTGCATGAGCAGATCCGGGCATGAGCAGATAGCCAGCCGGCCTGTCGCCGACGCCTGGCCTTCATCGATACCGCGCAAGAAATCGGCCGGGCATCCTCGCGAACACCCGGCCGTAAAGTCTTTTCAGAAAGATAGAGTGCGTTTTACTTCTTGACCGCCGCCGCGACTTCCGCCGCAAAATCGGTCTCGTCCTTCTCGATGCCCTCGCCGAGCGCGAAGCGCAGATAGGCAGTGATCTTGGCCGGTGCGCCGATTTCCTTCTCGGCATCCTGCAGCGCCTTCTCGACGGTGATGTCGGGATTGAGCACGAAAGCCTGCTTGAGCAGCACGACCTCTTCGTAGAACTTGCGCAGGCGGCCCTCGACCATCTTCTCGATAATCGCTTCCGGCTTGCCGGACTGGCGCGCCTGGTCGGCGAAGATCGCCTTCTCGCGCTCGACCGCCGCCGGGTCGAGTTCTTCCGCGGTCAGCGCCATCGGGTTGGTGGCGGCGACATGCATGGCGACCTGACGCGCAAAGGCATTGGCGGCCTGCGCGTTGCCTGACGTCTCGATGGCGACCAGCACGCCGAGCTTACCAAGGCCGTCGGCAACCGCATTGTGGACGTAGGTTGCGACGGCGCCCTGCTCGACGGTGAGCTTCGCCGAACGGCGGAAGCCAAGATTCTCGCCAATGGTGCCGACAGCGTCCTTGATGGTGTCGGCAACCGACTTGTCGGAACCCGGATACGGGGCGGCTGCAACGGCCTCGGTCTTGCCGCCATAGGCGAGCGCCACCTTGGCGACATTGGCGACGATCTCCTGGAAGGCAGCGTTGCGGGCAACGAAATCGGTCTCGGAATTGACCTCGACGACCGCCGCCTCACGCACGCCGGAATCGACGCCGATGAGCCCTTCGGCCGCGGTACGGCCGGCCTTCTTGTCGGCCTTGGAGATGCCCTTCTTGCGCAGCCAGTCGACGGCCTCTTCCATGTTGCCGTTGGTCTCGTTCAACGCCATCTTGCAGTCCATCATGCCCGCGCCGGTCAAGTCGCGGAGTTCTTTGACCTGTGCAGCCGAAATGCTCATTGTCGCCTCTTCGTTTAAAATGCACCGACGCACCACCGGTCCTCGATGATGCGCCTGGCGCCAGCGCTCAGCGCGCCAAAATATGAGAAAGATGAAGGCCGAAACCGGCCTTCGCTGTTACGCTTCCGGTGTCTGGGCGGCCGGTGTCTCGGCGGCCGGCGTCGGCTCGAGTGCCGGCTCGATCGGAGCCTCGGCCAAAGCGCCGACGTCGACGCCAAGCGCGCCCTGCTGGCGAGCAATGCCGTCGATTGCAGCCTTGGCGATCAGATCACAATAGAGCTGGATGGCGCGGGCCGCGTCGTCATTGCCCGGAATCGGGAAATCGATCTTGTCCGGGTCGCAGTTGGAATCGATGATGGCGACGACCGGGATGCCGAGACGCTTGGCCTCGAGGATGGCGATCGCTTCCTTGTTGGTGTCGATCACGAACATCAGGTCTGGCGTCGAGCCCATGTCCTTGATGCCGCCCAGCGCCTTGTCGAGCTTCTCGCGCTCGCGGTCGAGGTTGAGGCGCTCCTTCTTGGTGAGCCCCTGGGCCTCGCCAGCCAGCATCTCGTCAAGCTTGCGCAGGCGCTGGATGGAGTTCGAGATCGTCTTCCAGTTGGTCATCATGCCGCCGAGCCAGCGGGAGTTGACATAGTACTGGGCCGAGCGCTGTGCGGCGTCGGCGACGATGTCGGACGCCTGGCGCTTGGTGCCGACGAACAGCACGCGGCCACCCTTGGCGACGGTGTCGGAAACCTGCTTCAGCGCCTGGTGCAGCAGCGGCACCGTCTGCGAGAGGTCGATGATGTGGATGTTGTTGCGGGCGCCATAGATATAGGGCGCCATCTTCGGGTTCCAGCGGTGGGTCTGGTGGCCGAAGTGAATGCCAGCTTCCAAAAGCTGGCGCATGCTGAAATCAGGCAGAGCCATTGTTATGTCCTTTTCCGGTTAGCCTCCACGGACACAGGCATTTCTGGACTTTGTCCTCGAACGCCACCGGAGGTTTCAGCCGGATTTCTCCCGGGCAGACACCAAAGTCCGTGTGTGGAATGAGCGCGCATATAGAGGGGATGCGCGGCAAACGCAAGCGCTGCGGTGTCTTGCAGCTCAGCGTGCGGCGATCAGCGCACCGGTGCCGATCATGGCGCCGCCGGCAAACCTGTTCATCAAGCGCATCCGCCTTGGCGTCTTGAACCAGCCCGAAGCCTGCCCGGCAAGCACCGCATAGACGCCCATAGTGATAATGTTGACGCCGATCACGACCGTAACCACGAGCAGCCCCTCAGCGAAGTTCATTGCATTGAGATCGAGGATCAACGGCATGATGGAGGCGTGGAACAGGATCGCCTTAGGATTGCCCAATGCGATGGAGATGCCGAGGTAAAACGATCGAGACAGTCTTGCCTGCGTAACCTCCAGTCCATTCGATCGCGCGGAAGCCGATCTCCACATCCTGACGCCAAGAAACATCAGATAGGCTGCACCCGCATATTTCAGGATGAGAAAAACCCATTCGAAGGTCTGTGCCAGTGCCACCAGACCGAGCAGCGCCAAAGTCACCAGCACCGCGTCGCCGGCGGCGATACCGAGGCCAGCCAGGAACGCGCGAACGAACCCGCGCGAAACGCCGTTGGCAATGACCGTGAATACCGCCGGGCCAGGCGTGGCGGCGGCGAATGTGATCGCAGCGCAGTAAGCCAGAAATGCCGTCAACGTCATGGTCGCATCTTCCCCTTCGGCACGCGGACCCGCCGGAAAACAGCAACGATCTCCTCGCGGCTGCATTGAACGGCGCCTAGCCGCACCGCACGGTCGCGCTCGAAGCCGGTTATGTCATAATGCGGCGCCGATGTCTTCGGCGGCCCCTGATAGGACGAGCGCTTGACGCCGAGCTGTGCTGCAAAACGATGCAGCTCGTCGGTGTCGTCGGCCAGCAGGTGACACCAGCGGTGGCCGACCCATTTCCAGATCGCCGCGTCGACATAGACCGCCATGAGGCTTGCCGCACTCCTTCATCTTGCGCCGACCAGCGGAGCCGCAGCCCACCCGCAGCCGAGATCCGACGTTAGCCATGCCAATGCTAGCGATGATAGAAGGGATTCGGATAGAAAATGAAGCTGCCGGCGGCTTCGAGTTCGGCCACGGTCGTGGTGATGGTTTCCTGCATGCGCCGGTGCAGTTCGGCGAGGGCATCGTCGATAGAGCCCGGAAAGGCGTGCAATCCCAACGGCTCCGGCACCCGGATATGCGCGCAGCGCGGCCCGGCCGGTTGCGGTACGAAGCAATTGACCGTGTCGCGCAGCGTGCCCTTGCAATAATCGTTGCGGATACGCTTCAGATGTTCTGCGATCTCCTCTTGCGCAATGCGCGGATTGGCTGAGGCCCACGGCCCGACGCGTTGGAGACGCTGGATCGTGTCCGCCAGCGAGCGGATCTGTTTTTGTCGCTCGGCGTCGCCGGTGCCTTCCCGCAGCCAGCGGCGCGCCCGGCGCAAAAGCTCGGCGATCTCGCTGGCGCCGGGATCGACCGAAATACCCTCCCCCAGGCGCCGGCTCAATTCGAGCAGCAATTGCTTGTGCCGCGTAGCATACGAAGCCCGTTCGTCGGGCGCCATGCCGCAGGCAATCTCATCGCGCGACAGCAGCGTCGCATAGATATGGTGGACGCGCTCCGGCAGCGTATCGGCGGCACGACGCTCAATCTTCAGGCTCTTCTCGACATAGGCGCATTCCTGCGCCAGCGCCGGCTCGACATTTTTGGTGAAGGCGAGCTTCCAGACAACCGGCGCGATCCAGACTTTGAAATCCTGATCCGTGACGCGACCGCGCTTGAGCGCTTCGAACCCCATCTCGACCGCGCCCGGAAGAAGCGGAGCGACGACATTGCCATGCCAGCCGACGCCGCCTTCGGGATGCAAGAGAACGCCATGCCCTTTCAGCGCCCAGGCGATCGAGTGTTCCTTGGCAGCGCCGCTGTTGCCGGGTATCTGGGCGATCAGATTGTTGGCCAGCCAGAATTTCTGCATGATCCGGCCGAGGCCGTTGACGACGCCATGCGTGGCCCAGGATGCCGCGAGCGGACTGACCCTCGAGACGATCTCCTTGTCGATCATCCAGTCGGTGAAGAATTCCGGATGGTTGGGCGTGATGAACGTTGCCTTGCCTGCGCCGCAACAGGCCTTCAGCCGCTGCCGGTCGTGGTCGCGAAAGTCGATATGGCGGACATTGGCGACACCGCGCAATCCGGCTACGCGGTTGAACGGCAACAGGTCGCGAAACCCGGGAATGCCACGCAGCATGACGACCCGGTTGACGACAGTCATGATCCTGATCAGCGCCGGATTGGGCGTCGGCGCCACGAACACATCGATTTTGCTCAACCCACCCCCCGATCGATCCCTCGGCGTAGAGGTTGAAATGCAATTGCGGCGTGTTCAAGTCATTCGCCGCCGCCTTGCGGGCGTGGCTAACCCAAGGCTCTATTTCGGCGGACAGGGTTTCGTCTGATCGAACAGCGAAAGATTGACCAGCTTGCCGGTCATCGAGAAGTCGTTGTAGTCCATGAGCAGATCGCGCGTGATGCCGTTCTCATGCAGCTTGAAGCTGATCCGGTATTCCGGGACCTCCTCGCCTGACTTGTCGGTGCTGTCGAAATAGGCGATGTCGACTGGCCAGTATTTGTCGGTGGCGAGTTTTGCTAGTGCCGGCACTTCCGGATCGGTCTTGTCGGCATCGGCTTTCTTGCCGACGACGACGGTGGTGGTCATTACCTTGTTGGCATCTTCCGAACCGTCGAACAGGTTGGTTTCGTAGAAATTTTCGCCCTTTTCGGCCTTGTCGATCAGTTCGGCCAGATGCTGCGTCGGAAACTGTGTGGCCGGCAGTTCGACGCTGCTCTTCTCCGGCTTGTCGATGTCGACCTTGAGGCCGTTTGTCTCCTTCGTCGCGGTGCCCTTGACCTCCTTGTCGAGAGTCTGGTCGACAAAGGATTTTGTCACGAACGAGAAGGTCTTGCCTTCGGCGTCCTCGAAAGTGGTCGTCTGCTGGTCGGTCAGCCTTGTATTCTCGTTGGTGACGATCTGGGTGACGAAACGGAACTTCACCGTATAGCCTTCGCAAGGCGAGCCGTTGAACTCATAGACCATGCGGCCGGAAATGCCGGTGATGCCGGAGCGGTCGGAGGCCTTGTCCAGGGTCAGATCGTAAACCGCGCGATGCGCCTGCAGCGCCGGTACGGCAAAAGCCGGCGCCATCGAGAACACCGCTGGCAGCAGGACAGCGTGGAATGCGAGGCGTGTTGCGCGCATGAGGGGCTCCGATCATCGCGCCTGATGGCAGGCCGCAGGGAAAGAGGGGTCCAGCTTAAAAAAAGTCGTGGCGGAAGCGAGGCAAAAATTGCAATTTCGGCCCGGCCTGCGCAGCGTCATCAAGCAATAGGGAAATACCATGAGTGAAACAATCGAAAAGCGGCTAAGCGATCTCGGCGTGACGCTTCCGGTCGCTGCCGCGCCCGCCGCCAACTACGTGCCCTATTGCAGGTCAGGCAATCTGCTGTTCATCGCCGGACAGCTGCCGCTCAGCGAGGGTAAGCTGCAGGCGAGCGGCCTGCTCGGCCGTGATGTCGACATCGCAACCGGCCAGGAAGCGGCAAAATACTGCGCGATCAACATATTGGCGCAGGCCAAGGCAGCACTTGGCGATCTCGAGAAAATCCGGCGCGTGGTGAAGATCACCGTCTTCGTCGCCTCGGCGCCGGATTTTTTCGAGCAGCACCTGGTTGCCAACGGCGCCTCGGATCTACTGGTTGCAGTGCTCGGCGATCCCGGCAAGCATGCTCGCGCCGCCGTCGGTGCCGCCTCCCTGCCGCTTAATGCCGCAGTGGAAATCGAAGCCATCTTCGAAGTCGAATGAGCCCGGCATGACCGACCTTTCCTGGCTGACCGCCCGACCCATTGCCCATCGCGGCCTCCACGACATGAACAAGACGCGCTGGGAGAACACGCTTTCCGCCTTTGCCGCTGCGGCTGAACGCGGCTATGCGATCGAATGCGATGTGCATCTGTCGTCAGACCGCATCCCGGTGATCATCCACGATGGCGATCTGAAGCGGCTGACCGGCCAGGACGGGTTCGTCTGGCAGCGCACGGCAGCAGAAATGACGGCCCTCAAGATCGGCGGCACATCAGATCGTCTGCCGACGCTGCAGCAGGCCCTCGACCTGGTCGATGGTCGCGTGCCGGTGGTCGTCGAGTTGAAAGGGGTTCCCGGCCGTGACGAAGGCTTGGTGGAAAGCGTCGGCAAGATGCTCAAAAACTACAAGGGCGAGGCGGCGATCATGTCGTTCGACCACTGGCTGATCCGCGACTTCCCAAAACACGCGCCCGGCATTCCGGGCGGGCTGACCGCTTATGGCAACGAAGTCAAGCTGATCGAGGCGCATTTCGCCATGCTGGCGCACGACATCGCCTTCGCCTCCTACGCCGCCGGCGACCTGCCGAACCAGTTTGTCAGTTTCGTGCGCGAAAGGCTCAAAATGCCGGTCATCACCTGGACCGTGCTCGACCAACCGGCGGTCGACCTGACCTTCAGATATGCCGACCAGATGACGTTCGAAGGATTTGAGCCGGATCTTGTGCAGGTCGCCTGAACCGAGCTTGCCTGAACTGAGCTTGCATGGACCGGCACGGAGCTTAAATAGGCCTCATGGATCAAGGCGATGAAGGCGACGGGCAAACGGCGAATGGAGCGTATGCGATCCGGGTTGCCTCCGGCATCGGAGCCTTCACCTGCGCCGAATGGGATGGCCTCGGCGGGACCTCACGTGGAGATACAGAAAACGGATACAACCCACTTGTTTCATTCACTTTTCTGAGCGCGCTTGAGGAGTCCGGCTGCGCCGTGCGGCGCACCGGCTGGCAGAGCCATCATCTCAGGCTCGAGACAGCGCAGGGAAAGCTGCTCGGCGCCATTCCCTGCTACCTGAAATCGCACAGCCAGGGCGAATATGTATTCGATCACGGCTGGTCGAACGCGTTCGAGCGCGCTGGCGGGCGTTACTATCCAAAACTGCAATGCGCCGTGCCGTTCACGCCGGTCACCGGCCCTCGCCTGCTGGTCAACAAGGGCGAGGACAGTCGCGCCGTGAAGGCCGGCCTGGCAGCCGGCCTGAAGGCGGTGACGGAAAAACTCGGCGTTTCCTCCGCGCATGTGACTTTCGCGCAGCTGAGGGATGTCGAAGCGCTGGAAGCGGCGGGTTTTTTGCACCGCACCGACCAGCAGTTCCACTTCTTCAATGAGGGTTATTCGACCTACGACGATTTTCTCGCCACGCTGGCATCGCGCAAGCGCAAGGCGATGAGGAAGGAGCGGCGCGAGGCGCTCGCTCACGGCATCTCGATCGACTGGCTGACCGGCAAGGACCTGACCGAAAGGGTCTGGGACGACTTCTTTGCCTTCTACATGGATACCGGGAGCAGGAAATGGGGGCGGCCCTATCTCACCCGCGCGTTTTTCTCGATGATCGGCGAGCGCATGGCCGACGACATCCTGCTGGTGATGGCCAAGCGCAATGGACGCTACATTGCCGGTGCCATCAATTTCATCGGTTCCGATGCGCTCTACGGGCGCAACTGGGGCTGCATCGAGGACCACCCCTTCCTGCATTTCGAGGTCTGCTATCACCAGGCGATCGACTTCGCCATCGACCGTAAGCTGAAGGTGGTCGAAGCCGGCGCACAAGGCGAGCACAAGCTGGCGCGCGGCTACAGGCCGGTGACCACGCATTCGGCGCATTACATTGCGCATCCCGGCTTGCGTAACGCGGTCGCCGACTATCTCAGGCGCGAGCGCCGCGAAGTGGAGCGGATGGCCGGCTATCTCGAAGAGCACACCCCCTTCCGCAAGGATCTGGCGGACGATTAGAGCGACGTGCGTCCAATTGGACGCACAAAGTACGCTCGAAAGCATCGTACTCTCCGAAGATCGATTCCGATTGTCGGGTCGATGCGGTAGGAGCAAGGCACAATCCGGAGCGCACGCCATGGCCGAACAAACCACCTACGACAGCAACAATATCTTCGCGAAAATCCTGCGCGGTGAAATCCCGTCGCATCGCGTCTATAAAGATGACGCGGTTGTCGCCTTCATGGATGTGATGCCGCAAGGTCCGGGTCATACGCTGGTTGTGCCGACGGCGCCGTCGCGCAACCTGCTTGACGCGGATCCGGCAACATTCGGCCCACTCTTTGCCGTCGTGCAAAAGGTGGCGGTGGCGGTGAAGAAGGCCTTCGGCGCCGATGGCGTCACCATCCTGCAGTTCAACGAGCCCGCTTCGGGCCAGACCGTCTACCACCTCCATGTCCACGTCATTCCACGCTTCGAGGGCATCCCTTTGAAGCCGCATAGTGGGCAGATGGAGAAGCCGGAAGTGTTGGCTGAGAATGCTGGCAAGATACGGACGGCGCTGACAAACTGATGCCGGGCGTCGCACGTCCGGCCTCCACCAGCCCCTCGAAGCAAAAAAGCCCCGTTTCCGGGGCTTTTTTAGCTTTCAGGCCATCATCCCTTGCGGGGCAGTTGCGGCACCAGGCTGCGCTTGCTGCCATCCTTGCCCTTGGGCTCCGCCTTCTGCGCGACCGCCTTTTTCGCAGCCGGCTTCTTGCCGGCAGCTTTCCTGGGCTTCGGCGTGTCGTCCGGTTCTTCCTTTTTCGGCCTGACCGGCGCCTCGTCGGCGAGTGACTCGAGCTTCAGCCCGGTTTCGCCGGTCTCTTTCTTGTCGACGGTGACACGCACCGTGCCGCCCTTCTTGAGCTTGCCGAACAGCACCTCGTCGGCCAGCGGCTTCTTGATGTGCTCCTGGATGACGCGGCCGAGCGGCCGTGCTCCCATGCGCTCGTCATAGCCCTTCTCGGCCAGCCAGGCGATCGCCTCCTGCGACAGGTCGAAGGTGACGCCACGCTCGGAGAGCTGGGCCTCGAGCTGCATGACGAACTTCTGCACCACCTGGTGGATGACCGGCACCGGCAGCGAGCCGAACGGGATGATCGCATCGAGACGGTTGCGGAACTCCGGCGTGAACAGCCGGTTGATCGCCTCGACATCGTCGCCTTCGCGCTTGGTCGAGCCGAAACCGATCGCCGCGCGCTGCGCATCCGAGGCGCCCGCATTGGTGGTCATGATCAGGATGACATTGCGGAAGTCGATCTGCTTGCCGTTGTGGTCGGTCAGCTTGCCATGGTCCATGACCTGCAACAGGATGTTGAACAGATCCGGATGCGCCTTCTCGACCTCGTCCAGCAACAGCACGCAATGCGGATGCTGGTCGACGCCGTCGGTCAACAGGCCGCCCTGGTCGAAGCCGACATAGCCGGGAGGCGCACCGATCAGCCGTGAGACGGTGTGGCGTTCCATATATTCGGACATGTCAAAGCGGATCAGCTCGACACCGAGCGAGGCCGCGAGCTGCTTTGCCACTTCGGTCTTGCCGACGCCGGTCGGCCCCGAGAACAGGTAGGAGCCGATCGGCTTCTCCGGTTCGCGCAGGCCGGCCCGCGCCAGCTTGATCGCCGAGGTCAAAGCCGTGATCGCGGTGTCCTGACCGTAGACGACGCGCTTCAGCTCGATGTCGAGACCGGCCAGCACCTTCTCGTCGTCGGCGGAAACCGTCTTCGGCGGAATGCGGGCGATGGTGGCGATCGTCGCTTCGATCTCCTTGATGCCGATGGTCTTCTTGCGCTTGGCCTCCGGCACCAGCATTTGCGAGGCGCCGGTCTCGTCGATCACGTCGATCGCTTTGTCCGGCAGCTTGCGGTCGTTGATGTAGCGCGCCGACAGTTCGACCGAAGCCTTGATCGCTTCAGCCGTGTAGCGAACCTTGTGGAACTCCTCGAAATACGGCTTGAGACCCTTCATGATCTCGATGGCGTCCTCGATGGTCGGTTCGTTGACGTCGATCTTCTGGAAGCGCCGCACCAAGGCGCGGTCCTTCTCGAAGAACTGGCGGAACTCCTTGTAGGTGGTCGAGCCGATGCAGCGGATCGTTCCGGACGACAGCGCCGGCTTCAACAGGTTCGACGCATCCATGGCGCCGCCAGACGTCGCCCCTGCCCCGATCACGGTGTGGATCTCGTCGATGAACAGAACCGCGCCCGGATAATCCTCGAGCTCCTTGACGACCTGCTTCAGCCGCTCCTCGAAATCACCGCGATAGCGGGTGCCGGCCAGCAATGTCCCCATGTCGAGCGCGAAGATGGTGGCGTTGTGCAGCACTTCCGGCACGTCGCCCTCGACGATGCGCTTGGCGAGGCCCTCGGCGATCGCCGTCTTGCCGACGCCGGGGTCGCCGACATAGAGCGGATTGTTCTTGGAGCGGCGGCACAGCACCTGGATGGTGCGGTTGATCTCGGACTCGCGGCCGATCAGCGGATCGATCTTGCCGGCCTTGGCCTTGTTGTTCAGATTGACGCAATAGGCGGTCAGCGCGTCCTGCTGCTGCTTTTTCTTGCCGCTGTCCTCTTGCGGCTCGGCGCCGCTCTGGCCCTGCTCGTCATCGGCGCCACGCGGCGACCGCGTCTCGGACGCGCCGGGCCGCTTGGCGATGCCATGCGAGATGTAGTTGACCGCGTCGTAGCGGGTCATCTGCTGTTCTTGCAGGAAATAGGCGGCATGGCTCTCGCGCTCGGCGAAGATGGCAACGAGCACGTTGGCGCCGGAGACTTCCTCGCGGCCGGACGACTGCACATGGATCACCGCGCGCTGGATGACGCGCTGGAAACCGGCCGTCGGCTTGGAATCCTCGTCATAGCCGGTAACGAGATTGTCAAGCTCGGTATCGATGTAGGTGAGAACCGTGTGCTTCAACTCGTCGAGATCGACGTTGCAGGCGCGCATGACCGCGGCCGCCTCGGTGTCGTCGATGAGCGCGAGCAGCAAATGCTCAAGGGTTGCGTATTCGTGGTGCCGCTCATTGGCGAGCGTCAGCGCCTGGTGAAGCGCCTTTTCCAGGCCTTGGGAGAAAGCCGGCATGTTACCTCACTTCTTCTCCATCACGCATTGCAGCGGATGCTGATTCTGTCGGGCGAAATCCATGACCTGAGACACTTTGGTCTCGGCCACCTCGAATGTATAGACCCCGCACTCGCCCACTCCATGATTGTGAACATGAAGCATGATGCGTGTGGCGGCTTCACGGTCCTTCTGGAAAAAGCGCTCCAGCACGTGAACCACGAATTCCATGGGTGTGTAGTCGTCGTTGAGAATGAGGACCCGATAAAGGCTAGGCTTCTTGGTCTTGGTTTTGGTGCGCGTGATGACGGCCGTGCCGCGACCGGTCTCGTTGCCGTCGCTGCCGTTTTGCATCCGCACCACATCTGTTGTGGCAGTCAAACCTGTCGTCACGTAACCCTGCCTTTTCGAATCCCCATATGAGTTCGACATGTAGGTCTTCGATGAACGATTTTAAGCCCTTCTGTTTAGCTGACAATATGGCTAGGTGGCCAAACTTGACCGATTTTTCGAAATCGTGAAGGCAGCAGAGCCCCTGATTTCAAATTGAGGGCATCGCATCGAAAGTACGCTAGTCAACGGCAAGGGAAAACGAAGCCTGAACTCTGTCATGCTGCCCACTGCTTCGGTCGATAGGTTGAGCGGTTTTCCGACCCGTCGCTTTGGCGGCACGATCCGATAGGCGTGGAGCACTTACGATTTATCGTAGATGCGTCAGCTAACGAAACAACATGCATCTGAATAACGAACCTGGAGTCGCATGATCCCTTCAGACGCGCTTTAGGTGCCAGCGAGACTGTTTAGGCCGGGCACACTCAGGATTTCCATCGTCCAACATGAGCGAGAACAGCGACAGGCAAGATGCCGACGAGAACTATGGCAAGTGCCGCGATCGACGCTTCCTCGTAGGTCCCCCGCGCCGCCTCGCCGTAGAGATGCGTCGCCAGGGTCTCGAAATTAAGCGGCCTCAACAGAAGCGTCGCCGGCAACTCCTTCATGCAATCGACAAACACGAGCAAGCCCGCAGCGACGAGCGACGGTTTCGAAAGCGGCAGATGAATATGCCGGAATGTGCCGGTCACATTCCGGCCGAGGCTGCGCGCGGCGTGATCGAACGAGCGCGGAATGCGGCTGAAGCCCGCCTCGACCGATCCGACCGCAATCGCCAGGAAGCGTGCGACATAGGCGTAGCCGAGCGCTGCTCCCGACCCGATCAGCAGCAGGCCGGTTGGCGCGCCCAGCCATGCGAGCGCGGTTCGGTCGATCATCTGATCGAGGGCCGCGACGGGCAACAATATTCCGATGGCCACCACGGTGCCGGGCATCGCATAGCCGACCGTGGAAATCCGCTGCAAAGCCGCCGTGACACGGCCGGGAAGCGAGCGCGCCGTATAGGCGATGACCACGCCGAAGAGCAGGATTGCGAGCGTAGCCATGGCCGACAAGGTGACGGTGTTGAGCGTTTCCGACAAGAGCCGGGGCGACAGTCCTGCGAAACGGACGCGCTTCCACGCCTCGACGGCAAGATAGCTCGCCGGGGCAATGAACCCGATGAACACCGGCAAAAGGCCGAGCGCAAAAACCATCAGGCCGGAAACGGTGCCGAGACGATGCGGTGTGAAACTCCGCGCCTTTTGTGCGCTCGACCAATAACGCTGACGACGGCGCGCCCAACGCTCGATGGTGACGAGCGCGAGCACCAATGACAGCATGGCGAGCGCAATCTGCGCCGCGCCCGGCAGGTCGGACCGCGTCACCCATGTCGTGTAGACCGAGACCGTCAGTGTCTTCACGCCCAGGAACTCAGAGGCACCGATGTCGTTCAGCGCCTCCATCAGCGCGAGGCTGACGCCGACAGCGATCGCCGGACGCGCCAGCGGCAGTGCAACGCGCCAGAAGACGCCGCCTTTGCCACTTCCAAGCGTGCGCGACACCTCGACCAGATTGGCCGCCTGGGTGAGAAACATCGCCCGCGTCGTCAGGTACACATAGGGGTAGAGCACGAAGCCGAGCAGCACGATGCAGCCGGCCATCGACCGGATGTCGGGAAGGCGGAATTCGTGTGGGCTGGTGTAGCCAAGGGCCGCTCTGACCGCACCCTGGACCAAGCCGATCGGATGGAGAAGATCGAGATAGACGTAGGCGATTATGTAGGTCGGCACTGCGAGGGGGAGGAGCAGCGCCCATTCTAAAAACCTGCGGCCGGAAAAGTCATAAGCGGTGACAAGCCAGGCCGTCGAGGTGCCAAGAAGCGTGACGAGGACACCGACGCCGACGAGCAGCGCCGTGGTCTGCTGGAAGGCCTGTGGCAGCACATAGGCGAGTAGATGCGGCCAGAGTCCGCTCGATCCCCGCAGCGCCTGCCAGATAAGGGCGAGAACCGGGATCGCCACCAGCAAAGCGATAAGCGCGGTCGCCATGAACCACAGTCGCCCGGACCTGTACCGGGCGACCTTCAGAGTGGAGGCTTTTCGCAGGTCGACATCCGACATCGGGAGATCACCGGGCGCAGCACTGCCCACGCCCGGATCGCCATCAGTTGTCGAAGCCGACCTTCTCGGCCAGTTCGCTTGCCTGCTTGCGATGCTTGACGATTTCCGTCATCGGCACGGGATCGACCTTCAACTCGCCAAACGAGGCGATGATCGGGTCGATCGGAGCGCGGGCCTTGACCGGGTATTCGAAATTTGCCTTCGCATAGAGTTTCTGGGCGTCGTCGGAGACCAGGTATTCCAGCAGCTTGACCGCCTCACCCTTGTTCGGCGCATGCTTTGCGACGGCCGCGCCGCTGACGTTGACCTGCGTGCCGCCATCCTTGAACGTTGGCAGGACGACCTTGATCGCGTCGCCCCAGGCGACCTGCTCCTCACCGCCCTTGCCGGAGCGCATCAGTCCGACGTAATAGGAATTGGCGATGCCTATCTGGCAAATGCCGCCGAGGATGTCCTTGGCCACATCGCGGTCGCCGCCGCCCGCCTTGCGGGCGAGATTCCCCTTGACGGCGGCAAGCCATGCTTCCGTCGCCTCGGCGCCGTTATGTGCGATGTAATCGGCAAAAAGAGCGGTGTTGTAGGGATGCTGGCCGGACCGGATGCAGACCTTGCCCTTCCATTTTGGATCGGACAGGTCCTCGTAGTTGAACGCGGCAAGATCGAGATCCTTGGCCGCGTAGAGTACGCGGGCCCGCATCGACAGAGCAAACCAGTTGTTGGCCGGGTCACGCAGGTTCTCCGGGACCGCGGCTTTCAGAACATCGGACTCGACCGGCTGCGTCAGGCCTTTTTCGGCCAGGTCAGCTAGGTTGCCGACATCGACCGTCATGAGAATATCGGCAGGTGAGCTTTCCCCTTCCGAGGCCACACGCTCCGCCAGACCATCTTTCATGAAGACTGTATTGACCTTGACGCCGCTCGAGGCGGTGAAGGCGTCAAGCAGCGGCTGGATCAGCCCAGGCTCACGCGTGGTGTAGATGTTCAGTTCGGCCGCCATGGCGCTGGCCCCGCCAGCGAGGGCGAAGACGCCGCCCACCAGGGCGAGTCGCAATGTGGAAAGGCTCTTCATGAAGCGGTCCTCCATTAATTGATTGGTGCGGCCGGCATTGGTTGACAGCCCGGGAATTGCTCGATCATATGTGACTGTTTTAGTCAAGTTACTTTGCGACCAAAGCGCTTGCGACTTATGCCGCAGCGAATATCAGCACGCCGCCTGGATCTATGGTCAGATGGATCGGCTCACCCGGCTTTACATCGATCCGGCTGGTGGTGCGCAAGCGCAAGAGGTCAGCAACGCCCTCGATCCTGACCAGCAATTGTTCGATCTCACCCAGAAAAGAGCGGTTGACGACAAGCGCCGGCAGACCTTCGTCGGAACCTGAAAGGCAGACAGCCTGCGGGCGGATGCAGGCAAACGCCTTGCCGCCTTCCGGAAGATCGAGCCGGGCTGGAAAGGTGCCCAGCACCGTTTCGACCCGGCCATCGCGGTAGATGCCCTCTACCCTGTTGCACGGGCACAAGAATTCGGCGGCGTAGAGTGAGTTGGGATGATCATAGATATCGTAGCCCGTCCCGACCTGCACAACCCGCCCCTCCTGCATCAGCACAACCCGGTCACCGACGGAAAGGGCCTCCTCCGGGTCGTGCGTGACGAGGATCGCCGTCGTCCCCAAGGCTCTCAACGTTGAAATGGTCTCCTCGCGCACCCGCTCCCGCAGGCCACGATCAAGGTTCGAGAAAGGCTCGTCCATCAGCAGGATGACGGGTTTTGGGGCAAGCGCCCGCGCCAGTGCGACTCGCTGCTGCTCGCCACCTGAAAGCGTGTGTGGGTAACGGCCGGAAAGCGCCTGGATGCCGATTCGGGCGATCACCTCGGCCGCACGGGCGCTCGCCTCGCGCCGCGACAGCCGCTTGAGGCCGAAGGCCACGTTCTCCTCGACGGTCAGGTGCGGGAACAGGGCATAATCCTGGAACATGAATCCGATGTTGCGGTCTTCGGGCTCGACAAAGCTGTTCGCGCCCGCGATCTCAGTGCCATTGAGCAGAATTCTTCCGCTGTCCGCAGTATCGACGCCTGCAATGATCCGCAAAAGCGAGGATTTGCCGCAACCGGACTGGCCGACCAGGCAGACGATCTCTCCAGGCGCAATCGACAGCGAAACGTCATCCAGCGCCTGGGTGTCGCCGAAGCATCGGCTGATGTGTTCCAGCGTTAGCGGAGCGCCGGCATCATTTATCGACCCATGCATCATTCGCCCTCCGACACGCTGGCTCATAGCTGTTTAGATCAGCGTCGATCGGCTGGAAACTTAATTGCCATGAAAAAACCCGGCCGCACGTTCGCGACCGGGTCCGTCTTGCTGGCCCAAGGGCCGTGTTCACATCTTGTAGCGAGATTATTTCGCCTTTGCGACGATCGATTCGAACGGCTTGTAGGCTTCCTTGGCGAGTTCGGCATAGAGGTCACCGATCTTGGTGGCTTCGGTGACGAAGGCTTCGTACGACTGCCTGGCAAAATCGGACTGGATCTCGATCGCCTTCTCCAGCGACTTGGCCGACAAAAGTTTCTCGGCTGCTGCGCTGCCGGCCTCGAAGCTTTTCTTAGTGTACTCGCCCGCCTCGGTGGCGATGGCCTGCGCGCCCTTGGAAAGGGATGCGAAGCTCTTCAAGCCGCTATCCGCAAACTCCTTGCCGTATTTGCTGAAATCTTCATAGGTCTGGGTCATTCACGCAATCCCTTGCCAGTTGTCCTTGAGCGGTAGACGCGGCCTTTTCTCGGGGCCGCGTTGTGCAATGCAAGTAATATATTGTGCACTGCACAAAAGTCAAGGTTTCACCGACTCTGGGTTTCACCAAGTGCCATCCGGCCAGCAGATCGGCGCAACCGTCGGGAAATGGCTAAGATTCGAATAAAGAAAAGCTCAAGCTCGAAGAAAATGGTGAACGCCGCGGTTACCATAAACGGATTGGTAACGCTGGCCGCGATAGCTTGGCTTGAAGTGAGGCAGGACCCCTTTGCCGCCTCCACCGCAACAAAAATTCAAAGGAACCATCGGTGCGTCAGGCGTTGTCGGGCATTCTCTCCAAATCCGCGTCCTCCTTGAAAACGATCATGATCCTCGCTTTGGCGATGACATTCGTCGTTGCCGGAGCTGCTTCGTCCATGGCGGCGAGGTCGGCGGCCATCGTCATCGACGCCAAGACCGGCAAGGTGCTTTACTCTTCGAATGCCGATGGCCGACGCTATCCTGCCTCGCTCACCAAGATGATGACGCTTTACCTGGCCTTCGAGGCCATGGCGAACGGCAAGATCGGCAAGAACTCCCGGGTCGTCTTCTCGGCCAATGCCGCTGCCGAACCGCCGACCAAACTCGGCGTCAAACGGGGCGGCGCGATCACGGTCGAGACCGCGATCCTGTCGATGGTGACCAAGTCGGCAAACGACTCGGCAACCGCAATCGGCGAACTTCTCGGCGGCAATGAAGCCAATTTCGCCCACATGATGACGGCCAAGGCGCGGGCCCTGGGCATGAAGGGGACTGTTTTCCGCAACGCCCACGGCTTGCCAAATCCCGGTCAGTTCACCACCGCGCGCGACATGGCGGTGCTCGGCATCGCGCTGCGGGAGCATTTTCCCCAGTATTACAGCTATTTCTCGCAGCGTTCCTTTCTCTACGGCCGCAGGCGCATCAACGGCCACAACCGCCTGCTTGGACGCATCAAGGGCGTCGATGGCATCAAGACTGGCTACACCCGCGCCTCCGGCTACAATCTCGTTTCCTCGGTCGACGACGGCGATCGCCGCATCGTCGCGGTGGTCATAGGCGGGAAATCCGGCGGCAGCCGCGACAACCAGATGGCCGCATTGATCAAAACCTACCTGCCGAAGGCGTCGTCGCGCGGCAGCGGCATGCTGATCGCCAAGGCCAGTGGTGGCAACCCGATCACCGCGCTGGCGAAAGTATTCCTGCCCAAGCGCGACGCGCCGACGCCGGACAGCAGGCCGGACGACGATGCGGCGTACAACGAGGCCCCGGACGGCGATGCCATTGCCTCCCTGGTGGAGGAAACCGAGCCCGTCGTTGAAGAAGCCACCCCCGTCGTTGAGACCAGGCCCGTCTCCCAGACCAGGAAGGTCGAAACAGTGGCCGCGGCCACGGCGGACGATGTGGCGACCGCACGGGTCGCAGCAGCCTATGGCGAACCGGCAACGGTCGATCCCGTCAACACGGCATCGGTGCCGTCCGGCTGGGCAGTCCAGGTCGCCTCTTCGCCAAAACAGTCCGAAGCCCAGGCTCTCCTGGACGAGACGAGCAAACAGGCGCCTTCGGTCCTGGCCGATGCTGTGGGCTTCACCGTCGCCTTCGAGAAGGGCGGCGTCACCTACTACCGCGCCCGGTTCGGCTTTGGCTCGAAGACTGCCGCCTCGAAAGCCTGCAACGCCCTGAAGAAAAAGAAAATCGAGTGCTACGCCGTCCACCAGTAGGCGGCGTCGAAACATCTCCCGGAAGAATTCTGCGTCGAAGGAGACTAATTGTGATTGGAGAGCAAGACGTCCTTGGCTTCGTTGATCCGCGCCGCCAGAAACGAAGTGCCGCCGAGATCGGGGTGCAGGCGCTGCATCAGGCGGCGGTGCGCCTTGCGGACATCCGCCGCGGCGGCCCCCGCTTCAAGACCAAGGATCTTGTAGGCCTCCTCCTTAGTCATGGCGCCCGAACCTGGCGAAACACCCAGCCCGTCGCCACCATTCGCCTCCGCGTCTTTGCGCCAGATGGGAAATCTGCCGTCAAGATACGTCTCTAGCAGCTGGCGGCTCTCCGGGTCGCCGGGGAGTTCGCGATAAAGCTGCTGCAATTCCGCAAGGCTCATCGTGCCTAGCATCTTGCCTTCGTGGCGGCCGGCGAGCACGAGCCCCTCCAGATTGCCGGTATCGTGATCAAGCTCCATTTCGAGGGCCGCGGTGCGCACCGTCGAATACTTGCCCGGCTCCAGTTTCGCCGTCGGCCGCTTCATCCGCATCGAGCCATACCAGGCGAGCGCCGTCGACAGGATCAAGCCGCCGATGCCTGCGCGTCCAACCAGAAGCGCGGCGACGCCGATCAGCGCCAGCAGGACGGGCCCAAGCGTCCTCATCCAGCTTGCGAGTTTCGCGGGGTCGGCGCGCAGAAACACCATGGCCACGCCTAGCAGCGCCAAAAGCAACGCCACGAATGCGATAGTCGCGCCCATCATTTCCTGCCGCTCCGCAGATGCTCGATCATCAGCCGGTCTTCCGGCCTGCCCCTGGCCTCCAGAGCCTTCAGCCCGCCGGTCGCAAACACCGCGACCGCCGATAGCAGACTGGCCAAGGTTGCTGCGGCCCGCCGGTCAAATCGGAACCAGGCCCCTTTGGACAGCCGCGCAATTTCCTTGAACGCCTTTTCCGCGCCGGCATCATGGCCCTCCTGAAAGACGAAGACAGGAACGCCGTGCAGGCCGAGGCTGCCGGCCTTTTCCGCCAGATCGTCGATATGTTCCTCCATTGCATCGCCGATATAGACCAGCGCGTTGACCTTGGCCGCCGCCGTCTGTTTCAGCGCATGGGCGAGCACTTTGCCGATCTGGGTGTGGCCGCTGCGGCATTCGATCCGCGTCATCAGCTGCTTCAGCGCGTTCGTATCGGTGACGAATGCGGATGAGCGGCACTCGCCAAAACCGCGAAAATAGACCAGTTGAACCTTGAGCGCCCCGGCCTTGCCGACGGCGTCGAACATCTCGCCCTGCAGCGCGCAGGCGAGATCCCAGGTCGGCTGGCGGCTCATCGTCGCGTCGAGGGAAAGGATCAGCCTGCCAGTACCGGTCGCGGACGCAGCCAGCGTCCTTGCCTGACGGATAAACGCATCGATCTCGCCGCTGCTCGATTGGGATTCGACCGGCGCAGGATTGGCCTTTGCGGGCACGGGCTGCTTCTTGTCGCTCATGACATTCAAGATGTGGCGTTGTCGCACAGCTTGCAAGCCCAGCAGAGGCGACCTCGAGGGCCGGCGACCACCGCAGCTTTGAATTTTGGGGATCTTCCTAGAGCAAGCCGAGATCGGCAAGCTCGCGCCTGAGTTTCGGCGGCATTTCGACCAATCCCGCTTTGCCCCTGGAGAGATCGGCCGGTGCGTCCGACGGTTTCAAATAGCGCCAGCCCTGAAAGGCGCGGCGCGGCTGCCATTCGGTGCGCACGACGGCGGGATCGAGGATCAGGTGACAGCGGCCGATACCCTCGTCATCGGTGAAAGGACGGATTTCGGTGATCAACTGGCGGCATTGCACAGTGCCCTTGATCACCCAGTAGAGGGAACCGCCATCGGTGACCTCGGCGCCGCGCGTCGGCGTCATGCGGGTGGTGTGGTAGTGCTCGACCGGTTCACCGGCGCGCCGCCGTTCGTCGAGGCGGAAGGCGATCCACTCTTCGAGATCTTCGACGCTGTCGCAGCCAACGCAGAGCTTTATGAGATTGAGGGACATGGATCAAGGTTTAGTCCGGCGCGCGAAGGCGTCAACTGGCCCAATCGACTTTCTCCACAGTGCCGACTTTCTCCACAGCGCCGCTGTCCTCCACGGTGCCAATCCACAGTGCAAGGCTTGGCCCAAGTGCAAGGTTTGGCTCAGCATTCCACGATATTGACGGCCAGTCCGCCGAGGCTGGTTTCCTTGTATTTCTCGTTCATGTCGAGGCCGGTCTGGCGCATGGTCTCGATCGCGGCATCGAGCGGCACGAAATGAACGCCGTCGCCCTTGATGGCCAGCGACGCGGCAGTCACCGCCTTGACGGCGCCGAGCGCGTTGCGCTCGATGCAAGGCACCTGCACCAGCCCGCCGACCGGATCGCAGGTCATGCCGAGATGATGCTCAAGCGCGATCTCGGCGGCGTTTTCGACCTGCTCGGGCGTGCCGCCCATCACGGCGCACAGCCCCGCTGCCGCCATCGCCGAGGCCGAACCGACCTCGCCCTGGCAGCCGACTTCGGCGCCCGAGATCGAAGCGTTGGTCTTGATGATGCCGCCGATCGCTGCCGCCGTCAGCAGGAAATCGCGGATGCTTGGCTGGTCGGCCTCGGGATGGAAATGCAGCCAGTAGCGCAGCACCGCCGGCAGCGTGCCTGCAGCACCATTGGTCGGCGCGGTGACGACGCGCCCGCCGGCGGCGTTCTCCTCGTTCACCGCCATGGCATAGATCGACAGCCAGTCGTTGGCGAGCAGCGGATTGGGCCGGTTCTGCCGCCACTGCTCCTGCAGCTTGTCATGCAACTGTCGCGCGCGTCGGCGCACCTTCAGGCCGCCCGGCATGATGCCGTCCTGCGACAGGCCGCGCTCGATGCAGCTCTTCATGGCGCTCCAGATGCCGTCGAGGCCGGCGTCGAGCTCTTCACGCGACATCTGCGTCTCTTCGTTGACGCGCTTCATGTCGGCGATGGAAAGACCGCTTTTCGCGGCCATCGACAGCATCTCGACAGCGTTCTTGAAGGGGTATGGAACCTTCTTGCCTTCGCTCGTCACCGAGCCCTTCGCCTTCATCCGCTGCAGCTCTTCTTCGGAAACCACGAAGCCGCCGCCGATCGAATAGTAGATGCGCTTGAGCAGCAGGCGGTCGTCGGCATCATAGGCAGAGAAAGCCATGCCGTTGGCGTGGCCGGAAAGCGGCGTCTTGCGATCCAGCACCAGATCCGTGGCCGGGTCGAAGCGATAGGACGGATGGCCAGGCGGCGAAATCCGCTTCTCGGCGACGATGCGGTCGACGATGCCGTCCGCCTGATCGGGGTCTACCGTCTGCGGCGTCTGGCCGGCAAGCCCGAGCACGACGGCGCGATCTGAACCATGGCCGATGCCGGTATAGGCAAGCGAGCCGTGCAGGCTGGCGGCGATGCGGTCGACCTTGGCGCCGGCCGGGCGTGGCCAGTCATCTCCCGCGACCTCGTCGAGAAAACGCCGCGCAGCCGTCATCGGTCCCATCGTGTGCGAACTCGATGGTCCAATGCCGATCTTGAACAGGTCGAAAACCGAAAGGAACACGCGCCGCTCTCTCCTATTGGAATTTACATATAGGAATTCCTGTGATGTTTCCGCTCTTTCGAAGATTGCGGCGCTGCACCTGCCGACCTTGTTTGCTCCGGCAGCGACATCGTTGCGTTCCGCCATCGAAGCGCCGCCACCGCTTGTGGTAAGAGGGTTGCATGGGCGATTCCTTCCATTTGTCGACGGCAGACCTCGTTGCGCTGGGTTTCTTCGTTTTCGTGTGGGTGATGCATACGCTCGCCTCCGACGGAAAGCTGGTCAGGCGCATGTCGCTGACGACGGCGATGAACGTCCAGCGTCAAGCCTGGATGCGGAACATGGCCGAACGTGAGGTCCGCATTGTCGACACCGCCATCATGGCCGGCCTTCAACAGGGAACCGCCTTCTTCGCCTCCAGTTCGCTGATTGCGATCGGCGGCTGTTTTGCCCTGCTCGGCGCCTCCGATCAGGTTGTTTCGGTGCTGAGCGACCTGCCGCTCGGCGCGACATCGTCCCGCTCCGCCTTTCAGATGAAGGTGTTCGGATTGGTGCTGATCCTTGCCTATTCCTTTTTCAAGTTCGGCTGGGCCTACCGGCTGTTCAACTATTGCTCGATTCTGATCGGTGCGGTGCCGATCCCGCACGGCGAGGCTTCACGCAACCCGGTCAGCGAGACGGCGGTATGGCGCGCGGCGCGGATGAACATGCTGGCCGGAAAACATTTCAATTCCGGCATGCGCGGCGTGTTCTTCTCGATCGGCTATCTCGGCTGGTTCGTCGACCCAAAAGTGTTCGTGCTGTCGACGCTGCTGTTGCTCGCGGTTCTGGTGCGTCGCCAGTTCTTCTCGGCGGCGCGGCAAGCCGTGATCGGTCAGCCGCCCGAGCCGACACCCGGTCCGGGAAAAAGCCGATCGACGCGGCCCGACAGCCGGTAGGCGGCGTCCCTCACCGCTTCAGATGGGAGACGACACTACCACCACTTTTCCGGCTGGAACGTACCCGCCGCGTGTTCGATGACATGGGCGGTCTGGAACAAGGTTTCCTCGTCGAACGGCCGGCCGATGAGCTGCAGGCCGAGCGGCAGGCCCTTGGCGTCGAGCCCTGCGGGCACGGCGATGCCCGGCAGTCCGGCCATGTTGACGGTCACCGTGAAGATGTCGTTGAGGTACATCTTGACCGGGTCGGCGGCCATGTCCTCGTCGGCGATGCCGAAGGCCGCCGACGGCGTCGCCGGCGTCAGGATGACGTCGACGCCGGCAGTGAATGCGTTTTCGAAATCCCGCTTGATGAGGTTGCGCACCTTCTGCGCCTGCAGATAGTAGGCGTCGTAGTAGCCGGCGGAGAGCACATAGGTGCCGATCATGATGCGGCGCTTGACCTCCCGGCCGAAGCCGGCGGCGCGGGTCTTCTCGTACATGTCGACGATGTCCTTGCCCGGCACGCGCAACCCGTAGCGGACGCCGTCATAGCGGGCTAGGTTCGACGAGGCTTCGGCGGGCGCGACGATGTAATAGGCCGGCAGCGCATATTTGGTATGCGGAAGCGAAATGTCGACGATCTCGGCGCCGGCATCTTTCAGCCAGGCAATGCCCTTCTGCCACAGCGCCTCGATCTCGTCGGGCATGCCGTCGACGCGGTATTCCCTCGGGATGCCGACCTTCATGCCCTTGATCGGCTTGCCGATCGCCGCCTCATAATCCGGCACCGGGCGGTCGACCGAGGTGGTGTCCTTCGGATCGACCGAGGCCATGGATTTCAAGAGAATCGCGGCGTCACGCACGTCGCGGGCGATCGGACCGGCCTGGTCGAGCGACGAAGCGAAGGCGACGATGCCCCAGCGCGAGCAGCGGCCGTAGGTCGGCTTGATGCCGACCGTGCCGGTGAAGGCGGCGGGCTGGCGGATCGAGCCGCCGGTGTCGGTGGCGGTGGCACCGGCACACAGGAACGCCGAAACGGCGGAGGCCGAGCCACCCGACGAGCCGCCCGGCACCAACTGGGCGTTATCCAGCGTGCGCGCGGTTCTGGTGCCGCCGGCCGAGACAAAGCCGCCATCGCCCTGATGCGTGGTCGGCATCACCATCGTGTCGACGCGCGAACGCCGCCATGGATTGACGACTGGGCCGTAGTAGGAGCTCTCATTGGACGAGCCCATGGCGAACTCGTCCATGTTGAGCTTGCCGAGCATGACGGCGCCGTCGGCCCACAGATTGGCGGTGACGGTCGATTCGTAGTGCGGCTTGAAGCCGTCCAGCACATGGCTGCAGGCCTGGGTGTGGATGCCTTCGGTGCCGAACAGGTCCTTGATGCCGAGCGGAATGCCTTCGAGCGACCCGCCCTCGCCCTTCGCAAGCTTCGCGTCCGAGGCCTTGGCCATGTCGCGCGCCTTGTCATCGGTTACGACGACATAGGCATTGAGCGCCGGATTGGCCCGCTCGATCGCCTGGAGATAGGCTTCGGTGATCTCGGTTGCGGTGATTTCCCTGGCGCGCAGTTTGGCGCGGGCCTGCGAAATCGTCAGGTGGGTCAGGTCGCTCATCAGGCAAGGCTCTTTTCGTAAAACACCGACCACCCGGAATCGGGATAGTCCAGCACCGGGCCGCAGCGCGAAAATCCGGCGCGTTCATAGACGGTCCACGCAGCCGGATGGCGGTCGCCGGTTTCCAGCACCAGACGCTTCAGTCCTTCATTGCGCGCCAGCGCCTCGATTCGCTCGACGATCCCGGCGCCGATCTTCTGCCCGCGATGCGAAGGCCGCGTGTACATGCGCTTGACCTCGCCGACGGCGCCGTCGTGGCGTTTCAGCGCGCCGCAGCCGATGGCGAGGCCGTTGTCGCGAGCGATGAAGACAGTCGTGTCGTTGTCGGCCATCTGCTCGACGGTCATGTGGGAGCAGTGCTCCGGCGGCGTCAGTTCCAGCAGCGTGTCGTTGAGCTCCTTGACCAGCCCGCGCACGTCGTCCTGCAGCGGCATTTCGATGGCGATCTCGATTGCCATCGGCCCGCTACTCCACGACCTTCGGAACGAGGAAGAAATTCTCTTCGGTCGCCGGTGCGTTGGCGACGATGTCGGCCGCCTTGCTGCCGTCGGTGACAACGTCCGGGCGCTTCTTCATCTCCATCGGAATGACCGACGTCATCGGCTCGACGCCGGCGACCTCGACCTCGTTCAACTGCTCGACAAAGCCGAGAATGGCGTTCAACTCGCCGGTCATGCGCTCGGCATCCGCCTCGCTCACCGCAATGCGGGCGAGTCGCGCGACGCGCTTCACTGTCTGCAGATCAACGGACATATTTGCTTGTGCCTCGGGAAAACCAGCCCGCGCTATAGCGGCGCGGCGCGTGCCACGCAACATGCATCGTGCCGAGAACCGGCCCGGAAGGTCGATGGCAGCGCAACGCCGTCGCAGCGAACAGCAGCGCCTTTGGCATGCTCTACAAGGTGCATAGTCTACTCTACAAGGTGATTGTCCCGCCGATCTCCGGCAACGCCACCTTCACGCCGGAACCCTCCAGCCCCGCGACAAACTTGTCGGCGGTCTGGTCGATGATCGGAAATGTGCCGAAGTGACTGGGAATGACCGTCTCGAACTGAAAGAAGCGCCGGCAGGCAAGGGCTGCCACCGCGCCGCCCATGGTGAAGCGATCGCCGATCGGCACGATGCCGATCTTCGGCTCGTGCAGTTCGTTGATCAGCGCCATGTCGGAAAAGATGTCGGTGTCGCCCATGTGGTAGAGCGTCTTGTCTTCCTGGAAATGCAGGACGAGGCCGCCGGGGTTGCCGAGATAGGTGTTCTGGCCCTTGTCGCCCGGGAACGACGAGGAATGCAGCGCCTGGACGAAGGTGGTGGTGAAGCCGCCGCAATCGATCGTGCCGCCAATATTGCCGGGATTGATCTTCTTGTCGCTGACGCCCTTGCCGACCAGGTACATGCAGACCTCGAAATTGGCGACCAGCATGGCGCTGCTTTTCCCGAGCACTTCGAGCGCACCGCTGATGTGGTCGCTGTGGCCGTGGGTCAACAGAACATGCGTGACCCCTTCCGCCGGCTCTTCCCAGCCGCCCGTCCATGACGGATTGCCGACCAGGTAGGGATCGATGAGGATTTTCGCGTCGGCGGTTTCGACGCGAAATGCGGAATGTCCGTACCAGGTCAGTTTCATGAATGCCTTCCTCGATTTTTGCTTCGCCAAAGGATAGAACGCCGGCAGTGAAATTAAAGTCCCACAGCGTCCTTTGCAGCGTATGGTTCGAGGAAAGCCGTTGAGCATCATCACCATCGAGGAGTTGCCGGCGCGGCTCGGTGGCGGCAAGACGCTGGCCGGGCTCGACCTTGGCGACAAGACGATTGGCGTGGCGGTTTCCGACCGGGGCTTTGCCTTCGCCCACCCGCGTCCCGTCATCATGCGCAGGAAATTCTCGCTGGATGCCGCAGTGCTGCTCGCCTTGCTGCAGAAAGAGAATGTCGGGGCCGTGGTGCTCGGCCTGCCGGTCAACATGGACGGGTCGGAAGGCCCGCGCGCCCAGAAATCCCGCGCCTTCGCCCGCAACATGGCTGGTGTGACCGACCTGCCCTTCGTCTTGTGGGACGAGCGGCTGTCGACGGTGGCGGCCGAGCGGACGCTGATCGAGATGGATTTTTCGCGCCGCAAACGCGCCGGCAAGATCGATTCGGCCGCGGCCGCCTTTATTCTGCAGGGCGCGCTCGACCGGCTTCAGGTGCTCGGCGTCGAGGCCTGGTCGAAATAGCGGTCGCGAATTATCCTGATCCAGCCACCGATCACCCGGCGTCGGCGAAACGCCCAAAACGCCATGAGCAGCAGGCTGTCGAGGATGCAGGCCTTTGCCACCATGCCGGGAATAAGCGCTGGATCGATGCCAAGCATCTCACCATAGAGCTGGAAGACGAGGTCATGCAATTGGCGGCTCAGCATGACGTAGCCGAAATTGATGTCGTTGAGCGACAGGAAGAACCAGCCCCAGAACAGGGCGAGCGGCGTCGCCCATAGCGCGAACAAGGTGCGCATCAGCGGTCCCTCAAGTTCGTGTCCGGCCTCAAGTTCGTGTCCGCCCCCAAGTTCGTGTCCAGGAGGCCGGAAATGCGCGAGAGCGCCGCGTTGTGCGCCGCCGCCTTCGCCATCAATGAGCTCAATATCTGCCGCATAGCGTTCCTGCTTCCGTAGACAGGACAGTGGGCTTTGCGGCCCGCCGCTGCAATGGAAACCATTTGTTAAGGTTAACGGTCATCCACAGCGGCGGTGAACATTATCTGGCCTGATACGCTCGTGTTCGCGGAGGATTCTCGGAATGGTCGGGGAGTGGTAAGGACGGACCAGACGCTTGATACCTCAACTTCAGCTGCTGACCTTGATGTCGTTATCCACGCACCAGGTCTTCAACGCTTCTTCCGTGGCTTTTTGCTCGAAGTCGTACCATCGATCAACGGCGCCCCTGTGCTCCAAAAGATCCTTGAATCGGGCATAGGCACCCGCCCGGCTGAAGATCTCCCGAACCTTGTCGTAATCGTCGGGCAGGCGGTGGCGCGCGAAGGACAGCACCAGCGGTTTGCCGAGATCGAGTTCGCGCTTGTCCGGGATGGCGATGTATCTCCCGCTGTCCTCGACGTCGTCAGGCAGTTCTTCGACATCGTCCACCCATTCCGAATGGCAGTAGATCTTGCCTGTCTCCATGCACAGATAGGCCTCATTTTCGCCGGCTCCGCCGGAATTCACGAATTCGAACGCCTCCAGAAGCTCACTGAAATTGACTGTCATTCCCATCTCGCTGCGCATGAGCCTGTCGTCGCCGTATACAACCCTATCTAGTCGGGCGCGAACGTGGGAGTTCCCACAGTCTCAGATTATTTGCGCCGCGCTCGCAATCATCTAGCGGCGCGACAGACGACGAGAAACCTTGCCGAAGTCGCTTCAGGTGACCGGTGGGTACAGCGTGTCGATGATCATGCGCGCGTCATGGCGTGAATCGAGCATGCCATAGGTGTTGCGCCACTGGCCGGCGAGGCGCGTCTCGACGAAGGCGTCGGCGATCCGCCCTGCCCCCAGCCTGCGAAGCTCCGCCGCCGCCGCCGACAGCGCCAGTTGCTCGGTGAGCAGACGGGCCGAGCCCTCATCGGTGGCCGCGACCTGCATTGCTGCCTTGAGCACACCGACGGTGCCGCGTCCGCCGGCGCCGAGATCGCGATCGATGCCGGCCAGCACCTCCTCGAACAGTCCGGGTGCACGCCCCAGCACGCGCAGCACGTCGAGCGCCATGACATTGCCGGATCCCTCCCAGATCGCGTTGACCGGAGCTTCGCGATAGTAGCGGGCGAGCGGCGCCTCCTCGACATAGCCATTGCCGCCGAGGCACTCCATCGCCTCATAGAGCAGCGGCGGTGCGATCTTGCAGACCCAGTATTTGACGACCGGCGTCATGGCGCGCGCAAAAGCCGCCTCGCCGCGGTCGCCGGCCGCCTCGTCGAACGAGCGCGCTAGTCGGAATGACAGCGCGGTGGCGGCGGCGACGTCGAGCGCCATGTCGGCCAGCACGCGCTGCATCAGCGGCTGCTCGATCAGATTGGTTCCAAACACCTGGCGGTGACGGGTGTGGTGGACGGCTTCGGCCAGCCCGGCTCGCATGATCGCCGACGAGGCGATCGCGCAGTCGAGCCGGGTTAGCGTCACCATATCCATTATCGTCTTGACGCCTGCCCCGGGCTCGCCGACGATCTCGCCGATGGCATTGACGAACTCGACTTCGGACGAGGCGTTGGAGCGGTTGCCAAGCTTGTCCTTCAGCCGCTGGAAGCGGAAGCCGTTGCCCGAGCCATCGCCGAGAATGCGCGGAACGAGAAAGCACGAAAGTCCTTCCGGCGCCTGTCCAAGCACCAGGAATGCATCCGACATCGGCGCCGACATGAACCATTTGTGGCCGGTCAGCCGATAGAAGCTGCTGCCTGCGCGCTCGGCCCTGGTGACGTTGGCGCGGACGTCGGTGCCACCCTGCTTCTCGGTCATGCCCATGCCGAGCGTCAGCCCGGCTTTTTCGACCGGCGGCTTCTGGCTCTGGTCGTATTTGCGTGTCGTCACCCGCGGCGCCCATTCGCGAAACAGTTTTGGGCTTGCCATCAGCGCTGCCAGCGATGCGCTGGTCATGGTGATGGGACAGAGATGCCCGGTTTCGAGTTGGGCGGTCAGGTAGAAACGGGCGGCGCGCACCTGATGGCGGCGGCCGATCTCGGCATCGCCATTTTCCCAGACCGACGAATGCAGCCCGTTCGCCACCGACCGGCGCATCAGCGCATGATAGGCTGGATGGAACTCGACCAGATCGATGCGCCGGCCCTGGCGGTCATGCGTCCTGAGCTTGGGCGTCTCGACATTGGCAAGGCGAGCCAGTTCCTGCGCCTCCTGCGTCAGCACGAAACGGCCAAGCCCATCGATATCCTTGCGCACCGGATCGGAAAAACGCTCGGCAAGCTGGATCAGCAACGGATCGCCTCGCCAGGCGTTGCCGCCTGCCAGCGGCGGCGGCTGGTTCGTCACGTCGTCGGTCACACACTGTCCTTATCATCACAAGGCCACGAATCCGAAGCCATCAGCTAGATATAGCCCAAGCCGCGCAACGAGCGCGACGAAAATACCGGGGAGAAAGGCCGCAATCCAAAGCTGGTGCTTGCAGCCAAAGGTCCTCCACCCTATAGCAGCGCCTTGAGATGACCGACGCTTCGTCCCTGCCACTCTACCCTCACCGCCATCTTCTGGGCATCCGCGATCTTTCCCCCGCCGACATCGAGCTTTTGCTGGACAGGGCGGACCGGTCGGTCGCGATCTCGCGGCAGTCGGAGAAGAAGGCCTCGACGCTGCGTGGCCGCACCCAGATCAACCTGTTCTACGAAGCTTCGACACGGACGCAATCGTCGTTCGAACTGGCCGGAAAACGGCTCGGCGCCGATGTCATGAACATGTCGGTGGCCAGTTCTTCGGTGAAGAAGGGCGAGACGCTGATCGACACGGCGATGACGCTGAACGCCATGCATCCCGACATCCTGATCATCCGCCACCAGTCGGCGGGTGCCGCCGCGCTGCTGGCGCAAAAGGTCGGCTGCTCGGTGATCAATGCCGGCGACGGCGCCCATGAGCACCCGACGCAGGCGCTGCTCGACGCGCTGACCATCCGCCGCGCCAGGGGCCCGCTGTCGAAGCTGATCGTGGCGATCTGCGGCGACATCCTGCATTCGCGAGTGGCGCGTTCCAACATCATGCTGCTCAATGCGCTCGGCGCGCAGGTGCGCGTCGTGGCGCCATCGACGCTTTTGCCCGCCGGCATCGAGAAAATGGGCGTGATCGTCACCCGTTCGATGGTCGAAGGGCTCAAGGACGCGGATGTGGTGATGATGCTGCGGCTGCAGCGCGAGCGCATGGAAGGCGCCTTCGTGCCTTCGGTGCGTGAGTATTTCCACTATTTCGGCCTCGACGCCGAGAAGCTGAAGGCGGCCAAGGACGGCGCTCTGGTCATGCATCCCGGCCCGATGAACCGCGGCGTCGAGATCGCTTCGGAAATCGCCGACGGTCCGCAGAGCGTCATCCAGGAACAGGTGGAGATGGGTGTTGCCGTGCGCATGGCGGTGATGGAAGCGCTGCTCGATCCCCGCCGCAATTATGAGGGCCGCATTCTTGAGGGCCGCGGCGCATGAGCACAACCGTCTTCAGCCGGGCCCGCATCGTCGATCCGTCGCGCGGCATTGACGAGGTCGGCACCGTCATTGTCGAGGGCCGCAAGATCGTCGCTGCCGGCAAGGCGGCCTTGAACCAGGGCGCTGCGCAAGATGCTAACGTCATCGACTGCGCCGGCAAGGCAATTATTCCCGGCCTGATCGATGCGCGCGTCTTCATCGGCGAACCGGGCGGCGAGCACCGCGAGACCATCGCTTCGGCCAGCGTGGCGGCGGCGGCCGGCGGCGTGACTTCCATCGTCATGATGCCCGACACCGACCCGGTGATCGACAATGTCGCGCTGGTCGAATTCGTGCTGCGCACCGCCAAGGACACTGCCGTCGTCAATATCTTTCCGGCGGCGGCGATCACCAAGAGGCTCGAAGGCCGCGAGATGACCGAATTCGGCCTGCTGCGCGAGGCCGGCGCGATCGCCTTCACTGACGGCCGGCACACCATTTCAAGCGCACTGGTGATGCGCCGTGCGCTGACCTATGCGCGCGATTTCGGCGGCGTGATCGCGCATGAAACCCAGGACGCCGACCTCGCTTCGTCAGGCGTCATGAACGAAGGCCTCTATGCCAGCTGGCTCGGCCTTGCCGGCATTCCGCGCGAAGCCGAGTCCATTCCGCTGGAGCGCGATCTTGCGCTGGCGCGGCTGACTGGCGGCGCCTATCACGCGGCCAAGATTTCGACTGCGATGGCGGCAAACGCGGTAACGAGGGCCAAGGCCGACGGCGCCAAAGTCACAGCAGGCGTCTCGATCCACAATCTGTCGCTCAACGAGAACGATGTCGGCGAATACCGCACCTTCTTCCGGCTGACGCCGCCGCTGCGCGCCGAGGAGGACCGGCTGGCGATGATCGAGGCGGTCAAGGACGGCACGATCGACATCATCGTATCCTCGCACGACCCGCAGGACGTCGACACCAAGCGGCTGCCTTTCGCCGACGCCGCGGCCGGTGCCATCGGACTGGAAACGCTGCTCGGCGCGGCGCTGCGGCTCTACCACAATGGCGATATGACGCTGCTCAGGTTGGTTGAGACGTTGTCCACTGCGCCGGCAAGACTGTTCGGCCTGCCCGGCGGCACGCTGAAGCCGGGTGCGGTCGCCGACCTTGCGCTGGTCGATCTCGACGAGCCATGGATCGTCAGCGAAAGCGGCATCCGTTCGCGCTCGAAAAACACCTGTTTCGAAGGCGCGCGGCTGCAGGGCAAGGTCTTGCAAACGATGGTGGCGGGCCGCACAGTGTTTTCGGCCTAATGCATGTCGCGCAAAAGCATGCCCTCGGGCCTGACCCGAGGGTGCGCAGCGGTTTTGCGATAACGACATGCATAAAACAGCAACCTAAAGCGCGTCGCATCAGGCCGGTCAAACGCGACGCGCTTTAGGGCATATCCGGGGGAACAATGGCTTACGGCATCGTCTTGGCGCTGGTGTTCGGCTATCTGCTCGGCTCGATCCCGTTCGGCCTCCTGATCACCCGTGCCGCCGGCCTTGGCGACGTCCGCAACATCGGCTCCGGCAATATCGGCGCCACCAATGTGCTGCGCACCGGCAACAAGGGCCTGGCTGCCGCCACGCTGCTGCTCGACGCGCTGAAAGGCACGGCGGCGGTGCTGATCGCCGGTTACTTTGCCCCGGAGCTCGGGCTCTGGGCCGGCTTAGGCGCCTTCTTCGGCCATCTCTTCCCGGTCTGGCTCGGTTTCAAGGGCGGCAAGGGGGTCGCCACCTATCTCGGCGTGCTGATCGCTCTTGGCTGGCAGGTGGCGCTGATCTTTGCCGTCGTCTGGCTGGCCACGGCTTTCCTGTTCCGCTATTCCTCGCTGGCGGCGCTGACGGCAGCAATCGTCGTGCCGATCGCGCTCTATGTCCTCAGCACGCCCGAGATTGCCGGGCTGTTCGCGCTGATGAGCCTGATCGTCATCATAAAACACCGGGCCAACATTACCCGGCTGCTGGCCGGCACCGAGAACAAGATCGGAGCCAGGGAGTGAGCCAGCGCGCCGCCGGGACGCGGCTCAGCGACCGGCAGCGGTTGAGCTGGCTTCGTTTGATCCGCACGCCGAATGTCGGTGCGGCCACCTTTCGCGACCTGATCAACCGCTTCGGCTCGGCCGAGACGGCGCTCGAGATGCTGCCCGAGCTGATGGTTTCGGGCGGCGCCAGAAAGGCCGTCCGCATCCCGACGGTGGCCGAGGCCGAGGCGGAACTGGAGACCGCACGGCGCGCCGGCGCCCGCTTCGTCGGCATTGGCGAGGCCGACTATCCGCCGCTGATGAAAAGCATGGACCATCCGCCGCCGCTGCTCGCGGTCAAGGGCGAAGGCGCGGTGTTCCGGCTGCCGGCGGTCGCCATAGTCGGCGCCCGAAACGCCTCGCTGGCCGGCATCAAGATGGCGCGGACGCTCGCCGCCGAACTCGGCCGCGACGGCTTCGGCATCGTCTCCGGCCTGGCGCGCGGCATCGACACGGCAGCCCATCAGGGCAGCCTTGCGTCAGGCACGATCGGTGTGCTGGCCGGCGGCCTCGACCTGCCCTACCCGCCCGACAATGCCGCATTGTGCAACGAGATTGCCGAGCGCGGCGGTGCCATCATTTCAGAGATGCCGTTCGGCTGGCAGCCGCGCGCCCAGGATTTTCCACGCCGCAACCGCCTTGTCGCCGGTGCGGCATTGGGGCTGGTCGTGGTCGAGGCGGCGCTGCGCTCCGGCTCGCTGATCAGCGCCAGGCTTGCCGGCGAGATGGGCCGGCTGGTCTTCGCCGTCCCCGGCTCGCCGCTCGATCCGCGCGCCGCCGGCGCCAACGCCTTGCTCAAGGACGGCGCCACCCTGGTCACCGAAGCAGCGGACATTACCGGTGCGATCGCGCCGCTGGTCGGCAAACTGGCGCCAAGAACGCCGCTGCTCGAAGAGCCGCCCGACTTTTCGGCAACACCGCCACCCGGCGAAGACGACCGCGCCCGCGTCATCGAAGCGCTCGGCCCAACGCCGGTGGCGATCGACGAAATCATCCGCCACACCGGCCTGCATCCCGCCCAGGTTTTCATGGTGCTGCTGGAACTCGACTTAGCCGGCCGGCTGGAGCGCCACGCCGGCGGCAATGTCTCGCTGGTGTGATCGAGACGATTCTTGAGAGAACCTGGCTCGACGCCGCTGGAAAACCCAAGGCGTCATGAAGCATCTCGCTTTAGACCGGGAACAGGAACGCTAACCTATTGATTTTCAGGGAAAAAATGGTGAGCGCGCAGGGATTCGAACCCTGGACCTACTGATTAAAAGTCAGTTGCTCTACCGGCTGAGCTACGCGCTCCCGCGGGCTCAGGATGCCGCCCTCGAAATTGCGCGGAACATAGGGAGAGTGTCTCGAACGGTCAACCGGAAAAAGAGGCCTCGCGAGCCGGACTTTTCGCGGTCTGCTGACGCCTCGCAAACCGTCTCGACAAGACCGGAGTGGCTGTCTCGCACAAAAGCCGAGACGCATTACGAATCAGTAGCTTGCTATTCTTCGCGGAACAATTGCGCAACCTGCCCGTTTTTATCGCTACAAGGGACGACGCTATCAAGGAGAAGGCCATGAACAGGATCATGTCGGGCTTGCTGGCGACCGTGCTGTCAGCATCATTCGCTGTAGCGCAGATCGTGCCCGTCAACGCCCAGCCCATCTACGTGCCGCTGGGTCAGAACGTCTCGTCGGATGTCCAGACAGTTCAGGATGAACGGTGGAGGTGGAGGAACCGGGATTTCTCGCGTCGCGATTTTTCCCGCCGCGATTTTCGTCGTTTCGCCGGTAACGACGATTTCAGGTACTATCGCGGCTATCGCGGCTATCGCTATTATCGTCCTGGCTATCGTCGCTACAACGGCTACTGGTTCCCGCTGGCGGCCTTCGCTACCGGCGCGCTGATCACCGGCGCGATCATCAACAATCAGAGCCGCCGCATCTATCGCGGCGATGCCCACGTGGAGTGGTGCTACAGCCGCTACAGATCTTACCGGGCCTACGACAACACGTTTAAGCCTTACTACGGCCCCCGCCGGCAGTGCATCTCGCCCTATTGATAAGCCAGGGGCAGAGTTGAATAAAGCTTGTTGAAAAGCCTGCGCCGGCAACGGCGCAGGCTTTTCTTTTCGGAGCGCGAATCTACAGCGTGCTCAGTGTCCGTCGCACAGCATGGCGCCAACCCGCCAGCTTTGCGGAACGGACCGATGCATCCATGTCCGGTCGAAACCGTCGCTCCAGCGCCCAGCTCCTGGCGAATTCCCTTGTCTTCGGCCAGACGCCGGCCTTCGAGCCGGCCAGCCATGCCGCGCCGAGCGCCGTCGTCTCCAGGATGGTCGGGCGGTCGACCGGTGCGTCGAGGATGTCGGCAAGCCGCTGCATCGTCCAGTCCGACGCCACCATGCCGCCATCGACCCTGAGAACGGTCTTCGCTGACGCGCTCTTCCAGTCCCTGCGCATCGCGTCGAGCAGGTCGCGCGTCTGGAACGCGACGGACTCGAGTGCGGCACGGGCAAATTCCGCCGGGCCCGAATTGCGGGTCAGCCCGAAGATGGCGCCGCGCGCCTCGGCGTCCCAGTGGGGCGCGCCAAGCCCGACGAAAGCCGGCACCAGGTAGACTTGTTGGGTCGGGTCGGCGCTCGCCGCCAGCACGCCGCTCTGCTCGGCCTTGCCGATCACCTTGATGCCGTCGCGCAGCCATTGCACGGCAGCACCTGCGATGAAGATCGACCCTTCCAGCGCATAGGTGGTCTTGCCGTTCAGCCTGTAGGCAATGGTCGTCAACAGACGGTTCTTCGAGCGCACCAGATCGCTGCCGGTGTTGAGCAGCGCGAAGCAGCCGGTGCCATAGGTCGATTTCATCATGCCCGGCTCGAAACAGGCCTGGCCGATGGTCGCCGCGTGCTGGTCGCCAGCCACACCGAGGATCTTTATCTCTGCGCCGAACAGGCTTTTCTCTGTGATTCCATAGTCGTCGGCGCAATCCTTCACCTGCGGCAGCATTCTTGCCGGTATACCAAGAATGGCCAGCAGCTCGTCGTCCCATCCATTCTTTTCGATGTTGTAGACCAGCGTGCGCGAGGCGTTGGTGGCATCGGTGGCGTGAACCTTGCCGCCGGTCAGCCGCCAGATCAGAAAGCTGTCGATGGTGCCGGCCAGCAATTCGCCGTTCTCGGCGCGTTTTCTGGCGCCCTTCACCTTGTCCAGCATCCAGGCGATCTTGGTGCCGGAGAAATAGGGATCGAGCAGCAGGCCGGTCTTCCTGGTGAACTTCTTCTCCAACCCCTGCTTCTTCAATTTCTGGCACAGCGGCGCGGTGCGGCGGTCCTGCCAGACGATCGCGTTGTGGATCGGCCTGCCGGTCGCCCTGTCCCAGATGACGACGGTCTCGCGCTGGTTGGTGATGCCGATAGCAGCGACATCCGATGCATCGCGGCCGGCGCTCTTCAGCGCAGCCTTCGCCGTCGCCAAGACGCTCGACCAGATTTCCTCCGGATCATGCTCTACCCAGCCGGAGGCCGGATAATGCTGGGTAAATTCCTTCTGGCCGCTGCCCACGACCATCATGTCACCGTCGAACAGGATCGCCCGGCTCGATGTCGTCCCCTGGTCGATTGCTAGGATGTATCCGGTCATGCTGTCTCCCCCATCATTCGCAAAGAAGGGAGACGGCTCGCGCCGCCTCCCTGTAGCCTCTTTCCGCTTTCGCGGTTCGGCAAGCCTACTGGGTGGTCCAGCGCTTGATCAGTTCCTCATAGACGATGGTCTCGCCTTTCGGCTTCTCGTTCTCGAGTTTGGCCTTAGGACCGTTCGGCTTGCCCAACCATTCGGTCGGATCTTTCGGCTCGTTGAGTCGCGGACCACAGCCGCCATAGACCTTAGCGGACTCGTCGGCGGCCTGCATGCGGGCCATCGTGATGTCCATTTCCTCAGCGAGGCGGTCCATCGCCTGCTGCGGCGTGAACGCCCCGGAGTTCACGTCGCCGATCTGCTGCCACCAGATCTGGGCGAGCTTCGGGTAGTCGGGCACGTTGATGCCGGTCGGCGACCAGGCGACCCGGTCTGGAGAGCGGTAGAACTCCACCCAGCCGCCGAGTTTGGGCGCACGGTCGGTAAACGACTGATGCCGAATGTCGGAATCGCGGATCAGAGTGAGCCCGACATGGGACTTCTTCAAAGACACGGTCTTCGACACGACGAACTGCGCATAAAGCCAGGCGGCCTTAGCACGATCGGCCGGAGTCGATTTCAGGATCGTCCAAGAGCCCACGTCCTGATAGCCGATCTTCTGCCCTTCCTTCCAGTACGGGCCGTGCGGCGACGGGGCCATGCGCCACAACAAATTGCCCTGATCATCGACCGTGTTGTTGCCTTCCGACTTGGGCTTCACCATGTCGGCGAGGAAAGCCGTGTACCAGAAGATCTGCTGGGCCACGTTGCCTTGGCTCAGCGCGGGCAGCGACTGGTAGAAATCGTAGCTCGCTGCTCCGGGAGGTGCAAAGTTACGCAGCCACTCGTCCCACTTTGCGATGGCATAGACCGACGCCGGACCATTCGCCTCGCCACCGCGCGAAACGCTCGCGCCGACCGGATTGCAGGTGCCCGCCTCCATGCGGATGCCCCATTCGTCGATCGGGATGCCATTCGGCTCGCCAGGGCTGCCGGTGCCGGCCATGGACAGCCACGCGTCAGTCATGCGCCAACCGAGATCGGGTGCGCGCTTGCCGTAGTCCATGTGTCCGAAGACCTGCACGCCGTCGATTTCCTTCACATCCTTGGAGAAGAATTCGGCGATATCCTCGTAGGCGGACCAGTTCACCGGGACGCCGAGATCGTAGCCATACTTGGCCTTGAACTTTTCCTTGAGTTCCGGCTTGTCGAACCAATCCTTGCGGAACCAGTAGAGGTTGGCGAACTGCTGGTCCGGGAGCTGGTAGAGCTTGCCGTCCGGGCCGGTCGTGAACTTGATGCCAATGAAGTCTTCGAGATCGAGCGTCGGAAGGGTGACGTCCTTGCCTTCGCCGGCCATGAAATCGGTGAGATTCACGGCAAGCTGCAGCCGCGAATGGGTGCCGATCAGATCGCTGTCGTTGACATAAGCATCATAAAGGTTGCGGTTGGTCTGCATCTGGGTCTGGACGGCCTGGACGACTTCGCCCTCGCCGAGGATCTGGTGGTTGACCTTGATGCCGGTGATCGCCTCGAACGCCTTGGTGAGCACGGTCGATTCATAGGTGTGTGTCGGGATACCTTCCGACAGCACGTTGACTTCCATGCCGGCGAAGGGTTTCGCGGCATCGACAAACCATTGCATTTCGGCTTCCTGAGCCGAGCGATCAAGGGTCGAAAGACCATCGATTTCCGTGTCAAGGAATGTCTTGGCTTCGTCCATGCCTGCGTAGGCCTGACTGGCCCCGAGCAGCAGGATTAGTGCCGTTGTCGATGTTAGTAGGTGACGTCGCATGAGGTTCCTCCCATTTCGGTTTCAAGTGCAATCGGAGCGGTCGTTGTGCGGCCGCTCCAACAGTTTCTCCCCCTAGACGAACCGAAAAACGCCGATGGCGTAGACGATCGAGAGGGCGAGTGCCCACCACAGGTTGGGTCCGACAAGACCCAGCCAAGCGAGATGGATATAGGCGCTGCCTAGCAGCGAAATGAACAGTCGGTCGCCACGCGTAGTGTCGAGGCCGAGAATGCCATGGCGCGGCGCTCCGCCAGGACTGGCCCACTCCCACACGGTCATCCCGACCAGAAGAAGCAGGATCACGCCGAAGAAGGTGGCGGTCTGCCAAGTCCAGGCCATCCATGACAGATCCATCGTCTTTACTCCTTCCCTGCGCCGCCGCTAGACGCGGCCGAGCGCAAACCCCTTGGCGATATAGTTCCGGACGAACCAGATGACGATCGCGCCCGGGACGATGGTGAGCACGCCGGCGGCCGCCAGCAATCCAAGTTCGTAGCCCGATGTGCTCGCCGTCCGGGTCATCACGGCGGCGATCGGCTTCGCGGCGACAGACGTCAGCGTCTTGGCGAGCAACAGCTCGACCCAAGAGAACATGAAGCAGAAGAACGCCGTGACACCGATGCCGGAAGCGATCAGCGGCATGAATATCTTCACGAAGAACCGCGGCCAGGAATAGCCGTCTATGAAGGCCGTCTCGTCGATCTCCTTCGGCACGCCGGACATGAAGCCTTCGAGAATCCACACTGCGAGCGGTATGTTGAACAGGCAGTGCGCCAGCGCAACGGCCCAGGGCGTGTCGAAGAGATTGATGGCCGAGTAGAGCTGGTAAAACGGCAGCGCGAAAACCGCCGGCGGCGCCATGCGGTTGGTCAGCAGCCAGAAGAACAGGTGCTTGTCCCCAAGGAAGCGGTAGCGCGAGAAGGCATAGGCGGCGGGCAGCGCCACGCTGACCGAAATCGCAGTGTTGATAAATACATAGCTGATAGAGCTGATGTAGCCATTGTACCAAACGGGGTTGGTGAGGATCTCGACATAGCTCGCCACCGTGAAACTGCGGGGCCACAATGAAAAGCCGCCGAGGATTTCGTTCGTCGTCTTGAACGACATGTTGAGCAGCCAGTAGATCGGCAGCATCAGGAAGATGATGTAGACCGTCGGCACGAGCCAAAGGAAGCGCGCCTCCCGGCCGCGTCCGCTCATTACGCTCTTCGAATGGAGACCCGCCGCATTCGACGCCGGTGGCGGCGTTGTCTGCTCTCGCATCAAAACGTCGCCCCTTTTATCCCCAAGGCCTTCCTTCACTGATCTCATCTCAGCCCTCCGCTTCGGATTGGGTCATCAGGGTGTAGAAGAGCCACGACACCAGCAGCGTCATCAGGAAGTAGATGATGCTCATGGCCGCCGCGATTCCGAGGTTGAATTCGCCGAGCGCTGCCTTGACAAGATCGATCGACAGGAAGGTCGTGGCATTGCCCGGTCCCCCGCCTGTTAGAACGAACGGTTCAGTGTAGACCATGAAGGAATCCATGAACCGCAGCAGCATGGCAATGGTCAGCACTCGCTTCATCTTGGGCAGCTGGATAAAGCGGAACACCGACCAACGTGATGCACCGTCAATCTTTGCAGCCTGATAGTAGGCGTCGGGTATCGAGACGAGGCCTGCATAGGCAAGCAGCACCACCAGCGAGGTCCAATGCCATACGTCCATCAGGACGACGGTGAACCACGCCGCCAGCGGCTGGCTGGTAAAATTGTAGCTGATGCCCATCGCGTTGATAACATAGCCGAGCAGCCCGATGTCCGGCAGCGCAAAGATGTTCCACATGGCGCCGACGACGTTCCATGGGATCAGCAACGGCAGCGACATCAACACCAGGCAGACCGCGACCCATGGGCCGGAACGCGGCATGGCAAGCGCCACCGCCACGCCTAGCGGCACCTCGATCAGCAGGATTAACCCAGTGAAGGCGAACTGGCGCAGGAGCGATGCGTGGAAGCGCGGCGAATTAAGCACTTCCTGGAACCACTTAACGCCTTCAAAGAAGAACAGGTTGTTTCCGAACGTCTCCTGAACTGAATAGTTGACCACCGTCATCAGCGGGATGATTGCGTTGAACGCCACCAGCACCAGCACCGGCAGCACCATGAACCACGCCTTGTTGTTCCAGGTCTTATCCATGGAGTTCAGCCTCCCGTCTCGACGCGCCAGGAATCGGCATAGATGTTGATGCCGGCCGGGTCGAAAGCGATCTTCGGATCGGCGGGAATGTCCTCGTCCTCGCCGATGATCGCCGCGATGTCGCGGCCTTCGAAACTGGCGCGCACCACCTTGTGGCGGCCGATATCCTCGACCTTGCGGATTGAAACCGGCATGCCGCTGGCGCCAAGCCTGACATATTCGGGGCGGATGCCGAGTTCGATCGCACCGGTGATCCCGGCCTTGGGCGCGCCCGGCAATTCGATCGTCTGGCTGCCGAGCCGCGCGCTCCTGCCTTCGACCGCGACCGGCATGACGTTCATGCCCGGCGAGCCGATGAAATAGCCGACGAATGTATGCTTGGGGCGCTCGAACAGTTCGGCTGGCGAGCCGATCTGAACGATCTCGCCCTCATACATGACGACGACGTTTTCGGCGAAGGTGAGCGCCTCGGTCTGGTCGTGCGTGACATAGACCATGGTGAAGCCGAAGCGCCTGTGCAACTGCTTCAACTGCGAACGCAGCACCCATTTCATATGCGGGTCGATGACGGTCAGCGGCTCGTCGAACAGGATCGCGTTGACATCGGAGCGCACCAGCCCGCGTCCGAGCGAGATCTTCTGCTTCTGGTCGGCGGTCAGCCCCCTCGCCTTTCGCTTGGCCATGTCGGCCAGACCGGTCATGTCAAGGGTTTCACGCACCTTGCGGTCGACGTCGGGTTCCGCAACGCCGCGGTTGCGCAGCGGGAAGGCCAGATTGTCGTAGACGGTCATGGTGTCGTAGATGACCGGAAACTGGAACACCTGAGCTATGTTGCGCTCCTGCGTCGACAGATTGGTGACGTCCTTGCCGTCGAACAGAAGCTCGCCGTGCGACGGATACAACAGGCCGGAAATGATGTTGAGCAGCGTGGTCTTGCCGCAGCCCGACGGCCCCAGCAGCGCATAGGCGCCGCCGTCCTCGAAGGCGTGATGCACCTCCTTCAGCGCATAGTCCTTGTCCGACTTCGGATGCGGCCCGTAGGCGTGGCGGATGTGATTGCAGTCGATGCGCGCCATGTGCCCTCCTCCTCAAGCCGCCAGCATCTGTGGCGGCGCGGCCGAGCGGCCGTTCGCGTCGAACACCATGATGTGCCGCGGATCGATGAACACCTCGATGGTCTGGTCCGGCTCGAACACCAGGATGCCGTGCTCAAGCATGACCCAGCGGACATCGGCGAAATCGAGATGCACGAAACTTTCAGAACCGGTGATCTCGGTGACCGAGACCTTGGCTCTCACCGCCACCGCCGACGGGCTCGGCCGGGCAAGGGAGAGATGGTGGGGCTGGAAGCCGATCGTGTAACTCGTATCGGCAATACCGACGAGTTCAGCCGGCACCGGGAGGCTCACCCCACCTTCAAGAAGGAAGCTCGAACCGCTCTTCTTCAGCACGATCGTGTTGAGCGGCGGATCGGCGAACGTCCTGGCCGTGACGAGGTCGTTCGGCCTGCGGAAGACGTCGATCGTCGGGCCGAACTGGGTGATGCGGCCTTCGGAAAGCGTCGCCGTGTTGCCGCCGAGCAGCAAGGCTTCGTGCGGCTCGGTCGTGGCGTAGACGAAGATGGTGCCGGTTGCCGCAAAAATCTTCGGCAATTCCGCGCGCAACTCCTCGCGCAGCTTGTAGTCGAGGTTGGCGAGCGGCTCGTCGAGCAGCACGAGGCTGGCGTTCTTGACGATGGCGCGCGCCAGCGCGGTGCGCTGCTGCTGGCCGCCGGAGAGGCTGAGCGGCGTGCGGTCGAGAAAGGGCGTCAGCTTGAGAAGGGCTGCGGCATTGCGCACCTCCTTGTCGATCTTTGCCCGCTCGGCACCGGCCACCCTCAGCGGCGAGGCGATATTCTCGTAAACGGTCATCGCCGGATAGTTGATGAACTGCTGGTAGACCATGGCGACGTTGCGCTTCTGCACCGGAATGCCAGTGACATCCTTGCCATCGAACCAGACCGAGCCGGATGTCGGCACGTCAAGGCCGGCCATCAGCCGCATCAGGCTGGTCTTGCCGGAAAGCGTCGGCCCGAGCAGGACGTTGAGCGAGCCATGCTGAAGCGTCAGCGACACGTCGCGTATGTGCTCCGCCGCGCCGACCGTCTTCGACACGTTTCTCAGTTCCAGCATGATGCCTCCTCCCAGGCTTTCTGCATGACTATTCGGCAGCCGCGACATGGCGCCGGCTTATCCCGCGCATGAATTCGTCGAGCGCTGCCGCCTGCTCGCGGCTCAGTTGCAGGCCGCGCTTGGTCCTGCGCCACAATACATCTTCGGCCGTCATCGCCCATTCATTTTGAACGAGGTAGCGTACCTCGGCCTCGTAGAGATCGGCGCCAAAGTTGCGGCCAAGGTCGGCATTCGACCTGGCGAGGCCCAGCAGCATCCTTGCGCGAGTCCCGTAAAGCCGGGTCAGGCGGCGCGCCAGACGCGCATCGAGGAACGGATAGGCCGTTTTCAGTTTCGCCACTTCGGCGTCGAAGCCGCGCGCCGGGAAATCGCCGCCCGGCAGCGGCGCGTTTGCCGTCCACGGCTTGCCGCGCTTGCCGAGAAAACCCTCGATTTTCTCGAGCATCGATTCCGACAGCCGGCGATAGGTGGTGATCTTGCCGCCGAAGGTGTTGACGATCGGCGCCGTGCCTTCGCCGCCGTCGGTCTTCAGCACATAATCGCGGGTCGCTTCCTGCGCCTTCGAGGCGCCGTCGTCATAAAGCGGGCGCACGGCGGAATAGGTCCAGACGATGTCCGAACGCTTGACCGGTTGCGCGAAATATTCGCTCGCCGCAGCACAGAGGTAATCGATCTCGGCATCGCTGATCTTCACGTCGCGCGGGTCGCCGGAAAAATCCTGGTCGGTGGTGCCGATCAGCGTGAACTCTTCCTCGTAGGGGATGGCAAAGATGATGCGGCCATCCTTGTTCTGAAAGAAATAGGCGCGCGGATCGTCGAATTTCTTGCTGATGACGATATGGCTGCCCTGTACCAGCCGGACATTGTGCACGTCGTTCAACCCGACCGTAGCCGACAGCACGTGGTCGACCCATGGGCCGGCGGCGTTGACCAAAAGCCGCGCCTTGACCTCCTCGGTGTCGCCGGTCTGCGTGTTTTGCAGCCTGACCGTCCAGAACTCGCCTTCACGGCGTGCGTCGACGACTTTCGTGCGGGTTCGTATCGTTGCGCCGCGATCGGCGGCGTCGCGGGCGTTCAACGCCACCAGCCGCGCATCGTTGACCCAGCCGTCGGAATATTCGAAGGCCCTGCGAAACAACGGCTTCAGCGGCTTGCCGGCTGGGTCGTTTGCCATGTCCAGAGTCCTGGTCGCCGGCAGCAATTTGCGCCCGCCAATGTGGTCGTAGAGGAAAAGGCCGAGCCTGATCAGCCAGGCCGGGCGCAGGCCCTTGGCATAGGGCAGCACGAAGCGCATCGGCCAGATGATGTGCGGCGCGTTCTTCCAGAGGATCTCGCGCTCCCTCAGCGCCTCGCGCACCAGGCGGAACTCATAGAACTCCAGATAGCGCAAGCCGCCATGGATCAGTTTGGTCGAGCCCGAGGACGTGCCGCTGGCCAGATCGTTCATCTCGGCAAGAAACACCGAGAAGCCGCGCCCAACCGCATCGCGGGCGATGCCGCAGCCGTTGATACCGCCACCGATGACGAAGATGTCATGGATCGGGGATGCGCTCACAAATAGTCCTCCCGGATTTCGCATTGCAGCATTCTTAGGTTTTTACGAAACCGTGTCGGGATTATTTCGAAATAGGAACGAATGTCAAACGAAATATAAAGAGCAGGAGTTGCCGCAACGGCACCATCAACGGCACCATCTAGGAGAGCGAGGTTTCGATCAGTTGAACCTCTGCTTCCTGGCAGATCTTGCGCACCGACGGGATATCGCAGCGATCGGTGATGAAAGTGTTGACCTGCGACAGGTGGCCGATGCGAACCGGCGCCGTCCGCTCGAACTTGGTCTGGTCGGAAACGAGGATGACATGCCGGGCATTGGCGATGATCGCCTGCGCCACCTTCACCTCGCGAAAATCGAAATCGAGCAACGCACCGTCATGGTCGATCGCCGAGGCGCCGATCACCGCGTAGTCGACTTTGAACTGCCTGATGAAATCGACCGCCGCTTCGCCGACCACACCGCCGTCGGAACCGCGCACGACGCCGCCGGCAATAACAACTTCGATGGAAGGATATATACGCATCCTGTTGGCAACATTGATATTATTGGTGATGACCATCAGGCCGGCATGATCGAGAAGCGCCTTGCTGACCGACTCCGTCGTGGTGCCGATATTGATGAACAGCGAGGCGTTGTCCGGTATCAGCCTGGCTGCGGCGCGACCGATCGCCTCCTTCTCGTCGGCGGCGATCTTGCGCCTCGCCTCATATTCCATGTTCTCGATGCCGGACGGGAACAGCGCCCCGCCATGGATACGGGAAAGCAGGCGCTGGTCGCACAGATCGTTGAGGTCCTTGCGGATGGTCTGCGGCGTCACGTTGAAATGCGTTGCCAGATCCTCGACCAGCACGCGGCCATTGTCCTTGGCCATCTGGATGATCTCGGAATGACGTGGCGACAGATACATCGGTGACCTCCCGTTTTCGTTTTCCTTGTCTATAGCGAAAAACGAAAGCGGTGAAAAGGCATGGGGGCGGCTAACGAAAAATGCATGCGTCCAAAGACAAACCTCGACGCAACTTCGCCGACCAATTCAGGCCAGCCGGCGGGAGATTTCGGTGATGACCCCGAATGCGGTGTCGACATCCGCCGCCGTCGTCTCGAACTGACCGACCTGAAAGCGGATCGCGACCCGCCCGTCCACCCGTGTCTGCGTCAGGTAGATGCGGCCATCGTCGTTGATCGCGTTGACCAGCCGCAGGTTGTGTTCGTCCGAATCGATGCCGGCCGCCAAATGCCGGAACGAGAACAGCGACAGCATCGGCTCCGAGGCGATCTCGAAATCCGGTTCCCTGGCCAGCCGCTCGGCCAGCCCTTCGCTCCAGGCGACATGGTTGCGGATCATGGTCCGCAGATTTTCCAGCCCGTGGGCGCGCAGCAGGAACCAGAGTTTCAGTGCGCGAAAGCGCCGCCCGAGCGGCACCGACCATTCGGAATAGTTGATGATGCCGTCGCGCCCATGCGTCTCCAGGTAATCCGGCTTGATGGCCAGCGTCCGCACCAGGTCTTCCGGCCGGCGGATGAACTGCATCGAGCAGTCGAACTGCGCGCCCAGCCATTTGTGCGGGTTGAAGACGATGGAGTCCGCCTGCTCCACGCCCGCCCAGAAATGCCGGTATTCCGGACAGATCATCGCCGATCCGGCCCAGGCGGCATCGACATGCAGATAGAGGCCGTGCCGTTTCGCCACCGCGGCGACGCCGGCGATATCATCGGTGCCGCCGGTGCTGGTGCCGCCGACGCAGGCGATGATGCCGGCCGGCAGCATGCCCGCCCGCCGGTCGGCGACGACAGCCGCTTCGAGAGCTGCGACATCCGTGGCGCGGAAGCGGCCGGCAACCGGAATGCGCACGAGATTGTCCTCGCCGACGCCCGACACCCAGATCGCCCGGTCGATGGAGGTGTGGACCTGATCGGAGGAATAGACGCGCAATATCGGCTGGCCCTGCAGGCCCTTCTTGTTGCCCTGCCAGTCGAGCGCGCGCTCGCGCATGGTCAGCACGGCGGCGAGCGTCGCCGACGATGCCGAATCCTGCATGACGCCGGAAAACCCTTCCGGCAGGCCAAGCGCCTGACGCATCCAGTCGACGACGCGCGTCTCGAGTTCGGTCGCTGCCGGCGAAGTTTGCCAGAGCATGCATTGCGCGGCCATAACCGAGACCAGATATTCGGCCACCACCGAGACCGGTGCGGCATTGGCCGGGAAATAGGCGAAGAAGCGCGGATGCTGCCAATGCGTCATGCCGGGCAGGATTTTGCGCTCGAAGTCGGCGAAGATTGCCTGTATCGTTTCGCCATGTTCCGGCGGCGAGACGTCGATGCTTCTGGAGATTTCGCCCGGTTCGACGAGCGGCCGCACCGGTCTTTCGCGAAGTGTGCTCCTGTAGTCGGCACCCCATTCGGCCGCGCGCAGCGACCATTCCCGGAATTCGTTGCTATTCATCCTGCTCTCCGTCGCATCGGGCCCAGCGATCAAAGAGCACGAAAAACGGAGGCTTTCACTCGGGAAAGTCAGGCAGGCTCGCAAAAGCAGCCTTCAGTGCATTCGACCAGCCGTCCGAGATCGTCCGATAATATTGGTCGTCCTGGGCGATCCGCTTCTTCAGGCTGACCTTGAAGGCGTCCTTTTCGTAGAACAGCAGGTCGAGCGGCAGACCGACCGACAGGTTCGATTTCAGCGTCGAGTCGAACGACACCAGCAGCAGTTTCACCGTCTCGGCGAAACTCATCGCCTTCTCATAGGCGCGGATGATGATCGGCTTGCCGTATTTGGTCTCGCCGATCTGGAAGAACGGCGTGTCTTCGGTCGATTCGATGAAATTGCCTTCCGGATAGATCATGAACAGCCGCGGCGCGCTGCCCCTGATCTGGCCGCCGAGGATGAAGGAAGCATTGAAGTAGGAATCGGCCTTTTCGCCCGCCGGCGACGAACTGGCGATGACTTCCTTGACGGTGTCGCCGACCAGCCGCACCGTCTGGTACATGGACGGCGTTTCAAGCAGCGTGGCGTGGCGATCGGCCACCGCCTTGGTGCGCTCGTCGAGCAGGCTGACGACAGCTTGCGTCGTCGCCAGATTGCCGGCCGACATCAGCACGATGACGCGCTCGCCCGGCTGCTCCCAGACATGCATCTTCTTGAAGGTAGAGATCGAATCCATGCCGGCATTGGTGCGCGTGTCCGACATGAACACGAGCCCGCGATCGATCTTCAAGCCGACGCAATAGGTCATCGAATCCCTTTGGCAGCAAATCTTGCCGGGGATTACTGCTCCACGGTGACGGTCACCGCAAGCTGTTCTTCCGCTTGTCCCAGTCGAATTCCTGAAACGGGCGTGGCATCGCGGTAATCACGGCCGGTTGCCACCTTCACATAGCGTTCGTCAGGCGAAATGCCGTTGGCGACGTCGAACGCGACCCAGCCAAGGCCCGCAACATGCGCTTCGGCCCAGGCATGGCTCGCCGCCTGCTCGACCGCCGCATCCATCATCAAATAGCCGCTGACGTAGCGGGCCGGAAACCCCATGGCCCGCGCGGCGGCGGCAAAGATGTGGCTGTGGTCCTGGCAGACGCCGGTCTTGAGCGCCAGCGCGTCCTCGGCCGGGGTCGCCGCGTTGGTGGTGCCCGGCGTATAGGCGACGCGCTCGCCGATCACCGCCATCAGCCGGTGCAACCTTTCGATATCGGCCCCCTCGCCGACCGAGGCCGCGAGTTCGCGAATACCGCCGCCTATCGTGGTCAACGGCGTTTCCTGGCCAAACAACCACAGCGGCGCGAAGCCCTGATGTGGCCCGCTGACGCCTGATGTGTCGCGTGTCACCACCTCGCCCGATGCCTCGACGGTGATGAAATCGCGCTCACCTTCGACGCTCAAAAGCCGCGTGTCGTTGCCGAAATGGTCGGTGAAGCGCACCTCTTCGCGTGCCCCTTCGATCTTCAGCGCCCAGGACAAGACGGTCTGTGTCGGTCCGCTCACTGGAAGCAGCCGCAGCCGCTGTAACAGATAGTGCACCGGCGCATCGTAGCGGTACTCGGTCCGGTGAGTGATCTTCAGCCGCATTGCTCTCGTCCCCTGAGCATGATCTTTCCCGGAAACCGGCTTCCACTTTCCGGGATCATGCTCAATTAAACCTGTAGTCCTGCGCGATCTCGTCGCCGAGCCTGATGTTGTCGCGGATGAAATTGGCCAGGAATTCATGCAGGCCGGCGTCGAATATGTCCTTGATCGAGCCGGCGGCCAGCATGGCCTGGGTCTTGCCGGCTGTCACATGACAGGCATGGCGCTCACCATAATCGTCGCCCAGGAATCTGAGATGCTCCGTCAGGAAACGGTAGCAGAAGGTCAGCGAGCGCGGCATGCGAACGTTGAGGATCAGATAGTCGGCGATGTTGCTCGGCTTGTAGTCGGCCTCGTAGACCCAGCGATAGGAGCGATGCGCCGACACCGAACGCAGGATCGATTCCCACTGGTAGTTGTCGAGAGTGGAGCCGACCCACGAGATCGACGGCAACAGCACGTAGTATTTCACGTCCAGGATGCGCGCCGTGTTGTCGGCACGTTCGACATAGGTGCCGAGCTGCGAGAAATCGAAGATCTCGTTGCGCAGCATGGTACCGTAGAACGAGCCGCGGATCAGTGCCGTTTCGCGCTTGATCGCGTCGAGCACGCTGGGCAGGTCGCGTTCGTCGATCGGCTTGGCCAGCATGCGCTTCAGCGACATCCAGGCTTCGTTGATGCTTTCCCAGGTTTCGCGCGTCAATGCGGTGCGCACCATGCGGGCATTGTTACGGGCCGTTTCGATCGACGTCATCGTGCTCGACGGGTTGGATGTGTCGCGCAGCAGGAAATCGGCAACGTTGGCGGCGGTATAGTCGGAATATTTCTGCGTGAAGGCAGCGTCCGAACCGGCACTGAGCAGCACCGAATTCCACTCTTCGGAGGCGTTCTGGGTGCGGGTCAGCGCCATGCGCAGCCCGGCATCGACCAGCCGCGCCATGTTTTCCGCCCGCTCGATGTAGCGGTTCATCCAGTAGAGCCCGTTGGCGGTGCGGCCGAGAAGCATCTCAATCTGCCTCGATCTCGAGCGAATAGCGAATAGCGAATAGCGAATAGGGGAAAAAAGACTTCATGACTTCTGTTGCAGACTCCTGATCATCGAACGCAACATTTTTCCGATCTCCTCGGTTTGGTTAAGCAACCGACCACCCTCTTTCTCAACCACCAAGCCCACTCTCCCGGACAAGATCAGGTGCGTTTCCAATTCTTTAAGAGAACCTTGAGCAATGCGCAGAAATTGAATGAAGGCTCCCGTATTTTCTCGTCCGTGACCCTCCGCGATGTTTGCTGCGTGACGCCGCCGAGCGCCTTATCTGAGAGGTCATTCCGTATGCTTCCTTGCTCGGGAACCCTGTCGTCACAGAATAGCAATCTACCGCCAATTCGATGGCTGCCTTCCAAACAATCAGGTCCCTGTAAGAATTGATCGCCGTCGCACACCCCCTATTCGCTACTCGCTATTCCCTACTCGCTACTTCCCACTCTAATCATCCAGCACCCATGTATCCTTCGTCCCGCCGCCCTGGGACGAATTGACCACCAGCGAGCCTTCCTTCAGCGCCACACGCGTCAGCCCGCCCGGCACGATCTGGATGCGGTCGGATACCAGCACGTAGGGCCTGAGATCGACATGGCGCGGCGCCAGTCCCTTGTCGGTCAGGATCGGACAGGTCGACAGCGCCAGCGTCGGCTGGGCGATGTAGTTCGACGGTCTTGCCGCAAGTTTCCTGGAAAAATCCTCGCATTCCTTCTTGGTCGCCGCCGGTCCGACCAGCATGCCGTAGCCGCCGGAGCCATGCACCTCCTTGACCACCAGCTCGTCGATATGTTCGAGCACGTATTTCAGGCTGTCCGGCTCCGAGCAGCGCCAGGTCGGGATGTTGCCGAGGATTGCTTTACGGCCGGTGTAGAATTCAACGATCTCGGGCATGTAGGAATAGATCGCCTTGTCGTCGGCGATGCCGGTTCCCGGCGCGTTGGCGATGGTGATGTTGCCGGCGCGGTAGACATCCATGATGCCCGGCACGCCAAGTGCTGAGTCCGGACGGAAGGTCAGCGGATCGAGGAAAGAATCGTCCACCCTTCGATAAAGCACGTCGATCTGCTTGTAGCCTTCGGTCGTACGCATCGCGACGTGGCCATCGACGACGCGCAGATCCTGCCCCTCGACAAGCTGCACGCCCATCTGGTCGGCAAGGAAGGCATGTTCGAAATAGGCGGAGTTGAAGCTGCCCGGCGTCAGCACGGCAATGGTCGGCGCACCCTTGGTGCTCAGCGGTCGCACCGCTGCCAGCGACTGGCGCAAGAGCTGCGGATAGTTTTCCACCGGCCGCACCTTGATCTGCTGGAACAGCTCTGGGAAGAGCTGCATCATCGTCTCGCGGTTCTCCAGCATGTAGGAGACGCCGGACGGCGTGCGCGCATTGTCCTCCAGCACATAGAACTCGTTCTCGCTGATGCGAACGATATCGACGCCGATGATATGGGTGTAGACGCCGGCCGGCGGCCGTACCCCGATCATCTCCGGCAGGAACGCCTCGTTCTTGGCGATCAATTCCTTGGGGACGCGCCCGGCGCGCAAGATCTCCTGGCGGTGGTAGATATCGTCGAGAAACGCGTTCAGCGCCTGGACGCGCTGCTCGATGCCCTGCGTCAGCCGTCGCCATTCATTGCCGGAAATGATGCGCGGGACGATATCGAAGGGAATAAGGCGTTCGGAGGCTTCCTGCTCGCCATAGACGGCAAAGGTGATGCCGGTCTTGCGAAAGACGCGTTCGGCGTCCTGCATCTTCTCGCTAAGCCTGGCCGGATCCTGGTCCTTCAGCCAGCGGTCGTAAGCCGAATACGGTTTCCTCAATCCGGAGATATCCGGAAGCATTTCGTCGAACGCTGCCAATCGCATACTCCCCTGTGAGGCCATTTCACTGGCGTCACGCGAGAAAATCAAGCGCAATCGGTGATTTGGAGGATGCTGGCGATCAGTATGTCGCGACCTGCCTAAAATTAGGGCATCGCCGATATGGCTGGGTCAGGCTTTGCCTCGTGCCCGGGCAGGCGGCCGGCGCCGCTCAGAGACTGTTTCGAAATTCGCTCTGGCGAGTCATATGGTGGTGGTTTCGAGAACCGGCGCGCAGCGGACATTAGAGCGCTGCGCGTCCAATTGGACGCGCAGCGCTCTAACACTTTGCATTTGCGCATGATCCCTTTCCGGAAACCGAAATCGGTTTCCAGGGTCATGCGCTGGTCCGTGAGCACCGGAAGCGCAGAAAACGCCATCAGATGGCGGCCAGAGTAGAGTTTCCAAACGGTCTCTCAGAACGCACGGAAGGTGACGACCGTGAACGTGTCCTTGATACCTGGAAGAATCTGCACCTTCTCGTTGACGAAATGGCCGATGTCTTCCTCGTCGTCGACATAGAATTTGGCGAGCAGATCGTAGTCGCCTGCTGTCGAGTAGATTTCCGAGGCGATCTCGGCATCGGCCAACGCGCCGGCAACGTCATAGGACTTACCCAGATCGCACTTTATCTGCACGAAAAATGCCTTCATTGCCCGGTCCTGCTCAAGCTTGCACGCATAATCGGCCCTTGTGGCAGACTGCCGCCCGGCTTTCAAGCATCAGGACGGCGCTCAGGCAGAACCCGATTTAAGTGCAGCCAATCGCCGAAATGTTCGCGCCCGCTGATCGTCGGGCCGGACGGCAAGGATTACCCGACGGCAGTTCCCGCATCACTGGCTGCAACCTGCGCGTGGCACTTCGCTGAGCACCTGAGCGCTCGATCACATCGCCGGGATATCGCCCCTAGCCCAGCCCTCGCAAATTTCCGCCGCCCGCGCCTCGAAGGCGCCGGCGTCGATGGCGGCACGAATGTCCTGCATCAGCCTCTGGTAGTAGGAAAGATTGTTCCAGGTCAGAAGCATCGCCCCCAGCGCCTCTTGCGAGCGGACCAGATGATGCAGATAGGCGCGTGAATAATCTCTGGCGGCCGGGCAGTCGCTTTGCTCGTCCAGCGGACGCGGATCGTCGGCATGGCGGGCGTTGCGCAGATTGACCTTGCCGCGCCGAGTGTAGGCGAGGCCATGGCGGCCGGCGCGCGTCGGCATCACGCAATCGAACATGTCGATGCCGCGCGCCACCGATTTCAATATGTCGGCGGGCGTGCCGACACCCATCAGATAACGCGGCCTGTCGGCGGGCAGTTCCGGGCAGGTGATGTCGAGCATTTCGAGCATCACCGCTTGCGGCTCGCCGACCGCCAGCCCGCCGATCGCATAGCCCTTGAGGTCCATCGCTTTCAGCGCCTGCGCCGAGCGCAGCCGCAGGGCCGGTATGTCGCCGCCCTGGACGATGCCAAACATTGCCTTCCCGGACTGGTCGCCGAACGCCGTCCTGCAACGCTCGGCCCAGCGCAGCGACAGCTCCATGGCCCGCTCGATCTCCTTCTCCATGGCCGGCAGCGCGGTGCATTCGTCGAGCTGCATCTGGATGTCGGAATCGAGCAGCCCTTGGATCTCGATCGAGCGCTCGGGCGACATCTCATGGGCGGCGCCGTCGATATGCGAGCGGAAGGTAACGCCCTTTTCGTTCAGTTTCCTCAGCTTCGACAGCGACATCACCTGGAAGCCGCCGCTGTCGGTCAGGATTGGGTGCGGCCAGCGGGCGAATTCATGCAGGCCGCCAAGCCGCGCCACACGTTCGGCGCCGGGCCGCAGCATCAGATGATAGGTGTTGCCCAGGATGATATCCGAGCCGACGCCGCGCACCTGATCCATATACATGGTCTTGACCGTGCCGCCGGTGCCGACCGGCATAAAGGCCGGCGTGCGGATTTCTCCGCGCGGCATGGTGATGGAGCCGCGCCGCGCTTTGCCGTCGGTCGCCAGCACCTCGAAGGTGAACGCCTTAGTCATTGAATTCTTGTCGTATACCGGGCGCGCGTCCATCGTTCTCCTCTTTGAACAGAAGGCTTGCATCTCCGTAGGAGTAGAACCTGTAGCGGGTCTCGATGGCATGCGCATAGGCCGCACGCATTGTTTTCAGACCGCAAAACGCCGAAACCAGCATGAACAGCGTTGAGCGCGGTAGATGGAAATTGGTCATCAGCATGTCGGCGGCCTTGAAACGATAGCCGGGCGTGATGAAGATGTCGGTCGGACCCGACCATCCGGCCAATGTGCCGTCCTCCCGCGTGGCGCTCTCCAGCAGGCGCAGCGACGTCGTACCGACGGCGATGATGCGCCCACCGCGCGCCTTCGCCGCGTTGAGCGCCGCGGCGGTTTCCGGGCTGACAGAACCGATCTCGGCATGCATCTTGTGGTCGGCGGTGTCGTCGACTTTCACCGGCAGGAACGTGCCGGCGCCGACATGCATGGTGACGAAGCGCCGCTCGACGCCCTTGGCATCGAGAGCGGCGAAAAGCTCGGGCGTGAAATGCAGGCCGGCAGTGGGTGCCGCCACAGCCCCCTCCTCCCTGGCATAGATGGTCTGGTAGTCCTTGCGGTCGCGTTCGTCGTCGTCGCGCTTCGAAGCGATGTAAGGCGGCAGCGGAATGTGGCCGACGGCGTGCAGCGCCTCATCGAGAAACGGACCTGAGAGGTCAAAACCGAGCAAAGCCTCGCCGGCCTCGCCCTTCGCGATCACCGTGGCATCAAGCTGGCCGAGAAAGCAGGAATTGGCGTCATGGCCAAAATGGATGCGGTCGCCGACGGCGATGCGCTTGCCCGGCCGCATGAAAGCCAGCCAGCGGTCGGGAGCCACCCGCATGTGCAGCGTGGCTTCGACCTGCGCCGCTGCTTCGCCGCGCCGCCTTATGCCTTTCAGCTGCGCCGGGATGACCTTGGTATCGTTGAAGACCAGCACGTCACCGGTCTCGAGCAGGGACGGCAGCTCGCGCACCGTCCGGTCCTCAAGTCCCTCACCCGGTCTGACAACCAGCATTTTGGCGCTGTCGCGCGGTTCCGCCGGTCGAAGCGCGATGCGCTCCTCCGGCAGATCAAAGTCGAATAGATCGACGCGCAAGAAAACCCCGCCTCAAAATTCCGGGCAGGTCACCGCCCAGGCGCCAACACCGTCGATGCTCAGCGTGCCGCCCATTGCGAAATTGGACTGTTCGCTGGCCTTGACCAGTCGCAATTTGGCTACGATCGAGCTGATGCCCTCATCGGTGAGATCGATCGCCATCTGCTGGTCGTCCTCGAATGCCTGTCCGACGATGACTTTCGTCGAACCCGGCTGACCGTCGGTGGTCCAGTTCCTGCCGCCGGCATCAAGCCATACGCGCGCAACCGCGATGACGGCAGTGTGCCCCATCAGGACGTCGATCGATGCCGCGTTGCCCTCAGCGCTGCAAACAATCGATTCTGTCGCCAGCGCCGGAGTAGCCGCCGCGACAAGCATCAGAGTGATCGTCGCGACAGCTCGGTAGGTCATTTTACGTCGGCCGCCACCTTCAGCGACACGATCTTGTCAGGATCCGGCACCGGCTCGCCGCGCTTGATCTTGTCGACATTGTCCATGCCTTCGATGACCTGGCCCCAGACCGTGTATTGGCGGTTGAGGAAGGCGGCATCGTCGAAGCAGATGAAGAACTGCGAGTTGGCCGAGTTCGGGTTCTGCGAGCGCGCCATCGAGCAGGTGCCGCGGCCGTGATTGGCGTTGGAGAACTCCGCCTTCAGGTCGGGCTTGTCGGAGCCGCCCGTGCCGGCGCGCGACGGTGCGAAAGAGGGCTTGCTGGAATTGCCGAATTTCACGTCGCCGGTCTGCGCCATGAAGCCGTCGATGACGCGGTGGAACACCACGCCGTCATAAGCGCCTTCGCGCGCCAGTTCCTTGATACGGCCGACATGGCCGGGTGCCAGATCGGGAAACAGTTCGATGACGACCTTGCCCTTGGTCGTTTCCATGATGAGCGCGTTCTCGCGGTCCTTGATCTCGGCCATGTCAGAATATCCTTTGAAACAAATGGGTTTACTTGCCGTCGGCGGCGATGCGCACCTTGATCATGCGATCGGGATCGGTGACGACCCCGTTCTGCGCCGCGTCGCCTTTCTTGATCTTGTCCACCAACTCCATGCCGTTCTCGACATTGCCGACGATGGTGTACTGGCCATCGAGCGGCGGCGCCGGCGCGAACATGATGAAGAACTGCGAATTGGCGGAATCCGGGTCCTGCGAGCGGGCCATCCCGACCACGCCGCGCTGATAGCGCTCGGTCTGAGAGAATTCGGCCGGCAGGTCGGGAAGATCGGAACCGCCGGTGCCGACAGCATCGGCGCTGAAGCCGTTCTTCATGTTGCCGAACTTCACGTCGCCGGTCTGCGCCATGAAGCCGTCGATGACACGGTGGAAAGCGACGTTGTCATAAGCGCCTTGGCGCACCAGCTTCTTGATCTGCTCGACATGCTTCGGCGCGAGATCGGGCCTGAGCGCGACGGTCACGTCGCCGTCCTTCAGCGTGATGACCATGGTGTTTTCCGGATCGGCGGCGAACGCCGAAACGGATGCGGTCACAAGACCGAAAAGAACGACAAAGCAGATGGCGAGCCCTTTGAGCTGCATGGATCTTTCTCCGAAAACCTTTGTTTCACGCATGTCGTTGCCCCAAAACCGGGTTCCACGTTGGGCGACATGCATTATTTCGCAAACTTGGCGGTGAGTGCGCCAGCCACAGCCGCCGGCACGAAGGCGCGGACGTCGCCGCCCATCGAGGCTATCTGACGGACAAGTGTGGCGGTAATGGTTCGCACCGAAGGGCTGGCGGGCAGAAAAACCGTCTGCAGTTCAGGCGCCATGGTCTCGTTCATACCGGCCATCTGCATCTCGTAGTCGAGATCGGTGCCGTCGCGCAGACCGCGGATCATGATCGAGGCGCCCTGCTTCCTGGCAGCGTCGATGACCAGCCCGTCGAAAGCCACGATTTTGATGCGCGCGCCGTCGCGGCCGAATTCGGCCTTCGTCGCAGCTTCGATGAGACCGACCCGCTCCTCGAAAGAAAACAGCGGCTTCTTGCCGGGATGAATGCCGATCGCCGCATAGACGGTGTCCGCCACGGCCAGCGACGCCTTCAGCACGTCGAGATGGCCGTTGGTCGGCGGGTCGAAGGAGCCGGCATAAAGGGCGATGCGTTCGGTCATGGCAGGTGCTTCTAGCGAGCCTCTCTCGCAAAGGCAAATCCGATCGGCGAGCCGCCAATCCATGTCGCCGCAAAAGCCTGCCCTTGGGCCTGAGTCAGGGCCCGACCCGAGGTGCACAGCCGTTTGGAACAACGGCATGCACCCAAAACAGGACTTCAAAGCGCATCGCCTGAGCCACGGTAATCGCGATGCGCTTTGAGTGAACCTTTTGGCCGAGATGAACGACCAATGAATGGGCCGATCACGAAGGCTTCACGCAGCGTTCATTAGATTGCAGCTTCAGAAGATGAAACCAAAACCCCATTTGATCGTTGCTAGGTGCAGGAGAACACGCACATGCTGATCTACATGCTCGCCACCGCAATGACCGTCGCCATGCTCATCGCCACCGTATTCGGGCTGCATCAGGAAGCAGAGCGCGTCCGCGCCAAGTCCAATGCCAAGCGGTTCGGAGGCTTCGGTATCCGCAAGCCTTCACGCCACTTCTAGACCGGTCGCCGCCTGTTAACGGCGCCGGTCCATCGGGCCGGCATCGCCCATCAAGACCTACTCGGCGTTATTGTCCGGGCCAGCGCCTTCAGTACCGGTATCCAGAGTTGCGTCGCCTTCGACACTCTCTTCGGCTTCCTCGTCCGACTGCGGTTCCGTTATCCGCTCCACCGAAACGACCTTCTCGCCGTCAGCAGTGTTGAAGATGGTCACGCCCTTGGTGGCGCGGCTGGCGAAGCGAATTCCGTTGACCGGCACGCGGATGACGGTGCCTCCATCCGAGACGAGCATGATCTGGTCGTCATTGCCGACCGGGAAAGTCGCGACCAGACGGCCGATCTCAGCCACTTTCGACACATCGGTGGCGCGGATGCCCTTGCCGCCGCGCCCTATCTGGCGGAAATCATAGGAAGACGAGCGCTTGCCGTAGCCATATTCCGTCACCGTCAGCACGAACTGCTCGTGTGCCTTGAGGAATTCGTAGCGCTCGTCGGAAAGCTCCGTCTCCTCGCCGACCTCCTCATTGGTGAGCTGGAAGTCTTCTTCCTCGCCCGCCGCAATGCCGGCGGCGAGCCGCCGTTCGGCCGCCACCCGCTTGAGATAAGCCGCGCGTTCGGCCGGCGACGCATCGACATGTTCGATCACCGCCATCGAGATCACCCGGTCGCTGGCAGCCATGGCGATGCCGCGCACGCCGACCGAGTTGCGGCTCTGGAAAACGCGCACGTCGCTGACCGAGAAGCGTATGCACTGGCCGGAGCTTGCGGTCAGCAGCACGTCGTCATTGTCGGTGCAGGTCTCGACGCCGAGTATCTCGTCGCCCTCCTCTTCCAGCTTCATGGCGATCTTGCCGTTGCGGTTAACCTGGACGAAATCCGACAGCTTGTTGCGGCGCACCGTGCCGCGCGTCGTGGCGAACATCACGTCGAGTTCGCCCCAGCTGGTCTCGTCCTCGGGCAGCGGCATGATCGTGGTGATGCGTTCGCCCTGCTCCAGCGGCAGCATGTTGATCAGCGCCTTGCCGCGCGACTGCGGGTTGCCGATCGGCAGGCGCCACACCTTTTCCTTGTAGACGATGCCGCGCGAGGAGAAAAACAGCACCGGCGTGTGCGTGTTGGCGACAAACAGCCGGGTGACGAAATCCTCTTCCTTGGTCGACATGCCGGAGCGGCCTTTGCCGCCGCGGCGCTGGGCCCGGTAGAGCGACAACGGCACACGCTTGATGTAGCCGGAATGGCTGACCGTCACGACCATGTCCTCGCGCTGGATCAGGTCCTCGTCTTCCATATCCGCCCCGCCATCGGACAGCTCGGTGCGGCGCGGCGTGCCGAACTCGTCGCGCACGGCGGCAAGCTCGTCCTTGACGATCTGCTGAATGCGGGCGCGCGACGACAGGATGTCCAGGTAATCCTTGATCTCGTCGCCGATCGTGTTCAACTCGTCGGCGATCTCGTCGCGGCCGAGCGCTGTCAGCCGCTGCAGGCGCAGTTCGAGGATGGCGCGCGCCTGTTCCTCGGACAGATTGTAGGTGCCGTCCTCGTTGATGCGGTGGCGCGGATCGTCGATCAACAGGATCAGCGATTCGACGTCGCCCGAGGGCCAGCGCCGCTCCATCAACTGCTCGCGCGCCGTCTGCGGATCCGGCGCGCTGCGGATCAGCTTTATCACCTCGTCGATGTTGGCGACGGCAATGGCAAGGCCGACCAGCACATGGGCACGGTCGCGCACCTTGCGCAGCAGGAATTTCGTGCGCCGGCTGATCACGTCCTCGCGGAAGGCGACGAACGCCTTCAGCATGTCGGTCAGCGTCAGCAATTCCGGCTTGCCGCCGTTCAGCGCCACCATGTTGGCGCCGAACGACGTCTGCAGCGGCGTGAAACGGTAGAGTTGGTTGAGGATGACGTCGGCGACCGCGTCGCGCTTCAGTTCGATGACGACACGGTAGCCCTGGCGATCACTCTCGTCGCGGATGTCGGAAATGCCTTCGATACGCTTGTCGCGCACCAGCTCGGCCATCTTCTCGATCATCGACGACTTGTTCACCTGGTAGGGAACCTCGGTGATGACGATCGATTCACGGTCGTTGCCGCGCGCCTCGACGTTGACGCGGCCGCGCATGACGATAGAGCCGCGGCCGGTCGAATAGGCGCTGTAGATGCCGGAACGGCCGAGCACGATGCCGCCGGTCGGGAAATCCGGCCCTGGAATGATCTCCATCAGCGCCGGCAGATCGATCGCCGGATTGTCGATGAGGGCAATGGCGCCGTTGCAGACCTCGCCCAGGTTGTGCGGCGGGATGTTGGTGGCCATGCCGACGGCGATACCGCCGGAGCCGTTGACCAACAGGTTCGGAAAGCGCGCCGGCAGGACTTTCGGCTCGCTGCCGGACGCATCATAAGTGTCCTGGAAATCGACGGTGTCCTTGTCGATGTCTTCCAGCAACTCATGCGCGACCTTGGTCAGCCTCGATTCGGTGTAACGCATCGCCGCCGGCGGATCGCCGTCGATCGAGCCGAAATTGCCCTGCCCGTCGATCAGCGGCACGCGCAGCGACCAGTCCTGCGCCATCCGCACCAAGGCGTCGTAGATCGAGGCGTCGCCATGCGGATGGTATTTACCCATCACGTCGGCGACCGGGCGCGCCGACTTCACATATTTGCGGTTCCAGTGGTAGCCGCTCTCATGGGCAGCGTAGAGGATGCGGCGATGCACCGGCTTCAGCCCGTCGCGCACGTCGGGCAGCGCACGGCTGACGATCACGCTCATCGCGTAATCGAGATAGGAGCGCTGCATCTCCTCGATGATGGATATCGGCTCGATGCCGGTGGGCCCGCCGTCGGCGCCGCGCGGTGTCTTCTGGTCGGTCAAATCAGGTCACAATCAAATCGGGAATCACTCGGTGCTTATATAGGAAGCCGGGCCGAAACTCCAACGTCCGCGGCAGTTTTCCAGTGTCGGTTTTTGTGGTGATTTCAAAAGGATATCACTGATTGCGACGATATGGCCGAGGCGCTTTCGTGGCCGCCGGGGCAAAGCTCATTGGCAGGCCAATTTTTTGCTTCACAAAGCCGGAACCACGGATGCGTTCGGCAATTTATCGCCTCGCCGCCGGAGCCGGTAGGCGCCGGGCGCCTCCCCCATCACGCGGCGGAAACGGTGGTTGAAGGTCGACAAATCGTTGAACCCGGCTTCGAAGGCGATCGTCGAGATCGCCTCGTCCGACATGCGCAGCCGCACCGCCGCCCTGTGCAGCCGGGTTTTCAGCACGAATTGGTAGGGCGTCATGCCCGCGACATGCCGGAAGCTGCGCAGGAAATGGTAAGGACTGGTCGCCGTTTCGCTTGCAAGCTCGGCGAGCGAGACCGGGCTTTCGGCATCCTTTTCGATGCGCCGCACCGCCTCCGCGACGCGTTTCTGATCGCGGCGGCTCGGTGAACGGGCAGCGGGCGTGAGACCGGAGGCGACGGCTGCGCCGGCAATCCGCAGTCCGAGTTCCTCGAACGCCTCGATGTCGGCCATCTCGCGCGCGGCTTCCGCCTCGGCCAGCAGCCGTGCCAGCCCCGGCAAGGGCGGCAGAAGCGGCGTCTTGAAGGCCAGCTTCTTCGCGCCCGGCACATCGGCGACGATCTGTTCCATATAGGCCGGGCTGAAATGATAGGAGATGCAGCGGTCGCCGGCGCCATGCTCGTGCCCACACTCGTAGCAAGTGCGGGGGTTGCCGAGCAGAATCGCGCCCGGCGTCAGCATCGCCGTGCCTTGGCGTGCGCGGTAGCGGAAGGTGCCGTTGGTCACCACCGCGACACAAAAGGTGCGATGCTCTTCCTCGAACGGGCGATCAGCGACGCCGGCAGTGCAGACCACATCCGACACCCGCCAGCCTTTTCCGGACGCCAGTGTATGCACGCTCGTCGTCATGGCCGAAAGATAGCAATTTTTCCCAAGCGCAAGAAGACTGCCAGGGCCTATTCTTCCCGGTCTCCTGACAATGTGGGCAGAAAACCATGTTCAATTCATCCTCCTTTGCCGAAGCCCTGCACAGTGACGGGCCAGCCGCAGGCCTTGCCGAAAAACTGAACCTTTACGGCCGCTTCGTCGGCGCCTGGACGTTCGATGCCACGCGCCATCTCGAAGACTGCCAGGTGCTGACCGGACGCGGCGAGGTGCATTTCGGCTGGGTGCTCGAGGGCCGCGCGATCCAGGACGTATGGATCTTGCCCGCGCGGAACAGTGGCGCACCGAACTCGCTCGGCAAATGGAGCTTTTATGGCACGACACTGCGCGTCTATGACCCCGGCGCCGACGCCTGGCATATTTTCTGGAGCGATCCGCGCACCCAGTATTACAGCCGCCAGCTCGGCCGCGCCGAGGGCGACACCATCGTCCAGCAAGGCGCCGACGGCACCGGCGCCTCGGTGCGCTGGAGCTTTTCTCGGATCACCGAAAATTCGTTCCGCTGGCTGGGCGAACGCTCGCAGGACGATGGCGCGACCTGGCGGCTCGAAGTCGAGTTCCTGGCGCGGCGCGTCGCCAGCGCCTGACCTGCACGGTTCCCCCTGACGCCGCTTTGCTCTACCAATGCTGGGATCTCGGGCACGGCCCGGCGGGGAGGGTCAGAGATGCCGAGCTTCGACAGCCTGTTCAACGCCTTCGTCACCATTCTGGTGACCATCGACCCGCCTGGCCTGGCGCCGCTCTTCCTCGCCGTGACGCGCGGCATGAACCGCGAGGAGCGCAACCAGGTTTCCGTGCGTGCCTCGATCATCGCTTTCTTGGTGATGGCGGTGTTTGCAATCGCCGGCGCATCGATCCTGTCGGTGTTCGGCATCACGCTGCCGGCGTTCCGCGTCGCCGGCGGGTTCCTGCTGTTCTTCATCGCCTTCGAAATGGTGTTTGAGCGCCGTCAGGACCGCAAGGAGAAGATCGGCGACGTCGCCATCACCAAGGACATGATCCACAACATCGCCGCCTTTCCGCTGGCGATCCCGCTGATCGCCGGTCCGGGAGCGATTTCAGCGACAGTCCTGCTGTCCGGCTCGTTACCAGGTTTGGGCGCGCAGGCAGCCCTTGTCGGCATCATCGCGATCTGCCTTGTCCTCACCTACCTGGTGTTCGTGCTGGCCGAGCGCATCGACCGTATCCTCGGCCAGACCGGCCGCTCGATCCTGACCCGGCTACTCGGCGTCATCCTGGCGGCGCTTGCCGTGCAGTTTGTCGCCGACGGCGTCAAGGCGTTGATGGCAGCATGAAAATGAAAGCGGCCTCGCGCTTGATTGCCGAGGCCGTCATTTTCGTTGTCCATCTCGCGCAACGAACCGCCACTGGCGGGCGCTATCCTACTTCGCCGTCGTATCAATAACTTCGAAGTCGTGGGTGATCTCGGCGGTCTTGGCCATCATTGCCGAGGCCGAGCAGTATTTTTCGATCGAAAGATCGATTGCCCGCCTGACCTTGTCATGCGAAAGCGCGCGGCCCTTGACGATGAAATGCATATGGATGCGGGTGAACACCCGCGGCTCCTTCTCCGCCCGGTCGGCATCGAGTTCGACCACGCAGTCCTCGACCGCCTCGCGGCCCTTTTCAAGGATGTGGACGACATCATAGGCCGAGCAGCCGCCAGTGCCGAGCAGCACCAGTTCCATAGGGCTCGGCCCCGGCGTCTTGCCATCGGGTCCGAACGCGGTTCCCAGCACCACCTTGTGACCGCTGCCGGACTCGCCGACGAAAGTGCGCTCCTCGACCCATTTGACCCGTGCTTTCACCTGATACGTCCTTTCACCGCACACCGCTCAAACGCACAACGTCCCGAAAATCCAAGATAGATTTTCGGGACGCCAATGCGTGGCCTCAAATAGCTGGCTGTCAGCTCGCGCAGAGCCGCTCGCTCCAAGCGATCAGAACGGAATTTCGTCGTCGAGTTCGCGCGACGAACCGCCGCCACCCTTGTTGCCGCCGCCGCGATTGAGACTCTCGCCCGGGCCGGACTGGCCGAAATCGGAACCGCGGCTGCTACCGCCACCGGCATAGCTGCCGACCTGACCGCCCTCGCCCTGCCCGCGTGCGTCGAGCATCTGCAGCTCGCCACGGAATTTTTGCAGCACGATTTCGGTCGTGTAGCGATCATTGCCGGTCTGGTCCTGCCATTTGCGCGTCTGCAACTGGCCCTCGACATAAACCTTCGCACCCTTCTTCAGATATTGCTCGGCGACCTTGGCGAGCTGATCGTTGAAGATCACGACATTGTGCCACTCGGTCTTTTCCTTGCGCTCGCCGGAAGTCTTGTCGCGCCAGCTTTCCGACGTGGCGACGCGGATGTTGACGACCGGCTCACCCGAATTCAAACGGCGGATTTCCGGGTCCGCCCCGAGATTGCCCACCAGAATGACCTTGTTGACGCTACCCGCCATGATACTTCTCCGCGCTCATCCGAAACAATTTTTTCTCGCTCTCACCTTATAGACTGCGGACATTCCCCGCCTGCCGTGGCTGGCTTTTCCCACAAGGTTTTTGTTCTCCTTTCGTTCTAGTCTCATTTGACCCTTATTGTCAAGGAATGTCAGCAACAAGTACTATCTTGGGTCTGGAAATTCCACGATATCTGGCCGCCGGGATCGAAGGTCGAACACAATGAAGACAGTTGCACATGAGGACCAGCCGCAAGAACAGTGGCGAGCGGGAGTACAAACCCGCATGCACGTCTCGGCCCGCAACGGCACAACTCAACTTTGCATATTTGAACAATGGGTCGAGCCCGCGGTTGGCGCCCCGACACATTGGCACCCGGTCGAGGAAGTGCTTACCGTGATCGCTGGCAAGGCCGAAATGTGGATCGATGAGGAGCGTATCGTCTTGATTCCCGGGCAGTCCCTTGTTGTTCCCGCGCACAGGAAACATGGCTTTCGAAACGCCGGCTCCGAAACGCTTCATATCCATGCCGTGCTCGCGTCACCAATTTTCGAGGCGACGTTCGACGGGTCCCCCGAGATGGTGAGACGCTGGCTTCTAACGAGCCTGTAAAACAGCGCCCTGCCTAAAACACCGCCAGCCTAAAACATCGCTTGCCAAATCAATAAGCGTAGACTTATGCTTCCGCCATGATCGAAGCCGAGATTTTTCGAGCGCTTGCCGACCCGACGCGCCGCGCCGTCTACGAACGGCTCGCCGCCGGCGAGATGACGGTGTCGGAACTGCGCAGCGGCATGAGCGTGTCGCAACCGGCCGTGTCGCAGCATCTTGCAGTGCTGCGCGGCGCCGGCCTGGTGGCCGAGCGGCGAGCCGGCCGCAACGCCTATTATCGCGCCAATCCGCAAGGGCTTGACCCTCTGCTCGGCTGGATCGAGCGTTACCGTGCGTTCTGGCCCGAGCGTATCGAACGGCTCAAGGCGGTTTTGAAGGATATGGACCAATGACGGCAAAACAGCATTCCGACATGGCGGCAGATTCAATCGAGTTCGAGTGCGAGCTTCCAGATCCGCCGGAAAAAGTGTGGCGGGCGCTGACTGTGCCGGACCTGCTCGCGGCCTGGATGATGCCGAACGACATCAAGCCGGAGATCGGCGGCCGCTTTGCCTTTGCCAAGGCGGATGCACCGATCGAGTGCGAAATCCTCGACGCCGAGCCCGAACGCCTGCTGCGTTATTCCTGGCGGGAGCGGCCGGCGCCTGGCGATACAGCGGATCCGCTCACCAGCCCGCTGGACAGTATCGTCACCTTCACGCTCGACCGCACTGTGTCGGGCGGCACCCATCTGCGCATCGTCCACAACGGATTTGCGCGAGTAGCCACGCCTGCGATTGCCGGCGCCGGTTGCCGGGTTTCGCTCAACGCACACAGCCCCAGACAGACCATAGCCGCAAACACGCCTCGCCTCGTCCTGCGCGCGGCCTGAGCAGCACAACGGAGAAAAAGCGATGAGCGGTTTTGCCAATCTGGTGCCGATGGTGATCGAGCAGTCGAGCCGCGGCGAACGCGCCTTCGACATTTTTTCGCGGCTGCTGCGCGAGCGCATCGTCTTCATCAACGGTCCGATCGACGACAATGTGTCGGCGCTGGTCTGTGCCCAGCTCCTGTCGCTGGAATCCGACAATCCCGATAAGGAGATTTCCCTCTACATCAATTCGCCGGGCGGCGTGGTGACCAGCGGTTTCGCCATCTACGACACGATGCAGTATATAAGCAGTCCGGTATCCACCGTCTGCATGGGCTTTGCCGCCTCGATGGCCTCGTTCCTGCTGATGGCCGGCACACCGGGGCGACGCATCGCGCTGCCCAACGCCAGCATCCTGCTGCACCAGCCGTCAGGCGGTTTCCAGGGCCAGGCCTCCGACATCCAGCGCCACGCCGAAGGCATCCTCAGGACCAAGCGGCGCATGACCGAGCTTTACGCGCACCACTGTGGTCGCACGTTCGAAGAAGTCGAACGCACGCTCGACCGCGATCATTTCATGACCGCCGCGGAGGCAAAGACATGGGGCCTTGTCGACCATGTTTTTGACACGCGTAAGAGAGCGGCGTGAAAGGGTAGCCGGCTCATAAGCAACGTCGGTCAGCCGTTCGGCTAGTTTGATCGCCACCGGTCTGGCTTCGGCCAGAGTGCGGCGATACAGTCCGCCGATGTCTGAGATCTCACGCATTTGCTTGAACCGGCTGATTATCGGTATCGCCGTCGCGGCGATGACCTCCGGCGCGGCAGCATAATTTTCGATGTCGGCGCGGGCTCGATCAAGGCCCCCCGGTGATAGGACACCTCCATCGGCCTCCATCGCTGCCACAATCTCAAGGCACTCGTGCGCCTGCGGCTCTGAAACGAACAGCCCCGCCGCTGCTTCCGCAAACGGTCGGGGCTTTTTTGGATCTGAAATCCAACTCGCCGGAAGTACACTGCCGGCTTTTGATTTCGGATGCTTCGCGGCGTTCGGCCGACGATCCGACTAGTAGTCTCTGATTTTAATGGGATCGGCAGGTCACGGTTTGTCGGGCGGCGCAAACGCCTGGCCCTGGCACTTATGCCTGCCGCGGCTCCATCGACACGTGGAGCCTCAAGGGACTGTCCGGTGGAGTCATTCCTCTGCTCTCCTTTTCTGTCCATTGCGACCGGTGTCGTCCGAAGCGCTTATCGCAAAAGCCTGCAACTCGTGCAGGCCGCCTTAGGGCGGCGAGGCCATCGAAAGATAGTCGGCTTCGGTGACGTCTGGAGTCTGACTCCTTGAGGTTACGACGTCAACAGCTGGATAGCCGATTTACCAAAAACGTGATCGCTTGTGTGGCGAATCCGAAATTTGCATCCGTTTTGAGCAGCGCGACGTCGGCTGTGGATACGTGGGCGCATTTGTCAGGAGCGTGTTCGGCCTTTGTTCTTTCCGCTTGCTCGCCCGCGCGAAAGACGGTTAAAGGCTTGGGTCGAGAGTTCTCTCGAAACGGTGGCGAAATTACCTACATAGGGGTTGGCCGGGACAACCCGCCATCCCACGAGATTCCAGATCTGAGGCGGCGACCGGCGATGGCCGACCATAAATATCTTTCCATTCGCGGGGCGCGCGAACACAATCTGAAGAATGTCGATCTCGACCTGCCGCGTGACAGCCTGATCGTCATGACCGGGCTGTCGGGGTCAGGCAAGTCGTCGCTTGCCTTCGACACCATCTATGCCGAGGGCCAGCGCCGCTACGTCGAGAGCCTGTCGGCCTATGCGCGGCAGTTCCTCGAAATGATGCAGAAGCCTGATGTCGACCAGATCGACGGCTTGTCGCCGGCCATCTCCATCGAGCAGAAGACCACGTCGAAGAACCCGCGCTCGACGGTTGGCACCGTCACCGAGATCTACGACTATATGCGGCTGCTGTTCGCGCGCGTCGGCATCCCCTATTCGCCGGCCACCGGCCTGCCGATCGAGAGCCAGACGGTGTCGCAGATGGTCGACCGCGTGCTGGCGGTCGAGGAAGGCACGCGTCTGTTCATCCTGGCGCCGATGGTGCGAGGCCGCAAAGGCGAATACCGCAAGGAACTGCTGGAGCTGCAGAAAAAGGGTTTTCAGCGCGTCAAGGTCGACGGTGTTTTTTACGAAATCGCCGACGTGCCGGCGCTGGACAAGAAGTACAAGCATGACCTCGACGTCGTCGTCGACCGCATCGTCGTGCGCGGCGATCTGGCGACGCGGCTTGCCGATTCCATCGAGACCGCGCTGAAGCTCGCCGACGGGCTGGCGGTGGCCGAATTCGCCGACCGGCCGCTCGACGCCAGCCAGACCGGCGAGGATTCGGTCAACAAATCGAAGAATGAGACGCATGAGCGCATCCTGTTCTCCGAAAAATTCGCCTGCCCGGTGTCCGGCTTCACCATTCCCGAGATCGAGCCCAGGCTGTTTTCCTTCAACAACCCGTTCGGCGCCTGCCCGACCTGCGACGGCCTCGGCAGCCAGCGCGCCATCGACGCCAGCCTGATCGTGCCCGACGACAATCTGTCGCTGCGCGCCGGCGCCGTCAGCCCATGGGCGAAATCGACCTCGCCCTATTACGTGCAGACGCTCGAGGCGCTGGGTAAGGCTTATGGCTTCAAGCTCGGCGACAAGTTCCGCGATCTGACCGATGAGGCAAAGCAAGCCATCCTGCACGGCACCGGCGAGCGCGAGGTCACTTTCCAGTATGATGACGGGCTGCGCTCTTACCAGACGACAAAGACCTTCGAAGGCGTGATCCCCAATCTCGAACGGCGGTGGAAGGAAACCGAATCTGCCTGGATGCGCGAGGAGATCGAGCGCTTCATGTCGGCCACGCCTTGCCCGGCCTGCCGCGGCTACCGGCTGAAGCCGGAAGCGCTGGCGGTGAAGATTGCCGGCAAGCACATCGGCGAGGTCACCGAGCTGTCGATCCGCAAGGCCGACCAATGGTTCACCGAGCTGCCCGCCGCACTCAGCGACAAGCAGAACGAGATCGCGGTGCGCGTGCTCAAGGAAATCCGCGAGCGGCTGCGCTTCCTCAACGATGTCGGGCTCGACTACCTGACGCTGTCGCGCAATTCCGGCACGCTGTCGGGCGGCGAGAGCCAGCGCATTCGGCTGGCCTCGCAGATCGGCTCCGGCCTCACCGGCGTGCTCTATGTGCTGGACGAGCCGTCGATCGGCCTGCACCAGCGCGACAATGCGCGCCTGCTTGACACGCTGAAGCATTTGCGCGACATCGGCAACACGGTGATCGTCGTCGAGCATGACGAGGACGCCATCCTGCATGCCGACTATGTCGTCGATATCGGCCCGGCCGCCGGCATCCACGGCGGCCACATCATCGCGCAGGGAACGCCGCAGCAGATCATGGCCAGCCCCGCCTCAATCACCGGCAAATATCTGTCCGGCGAGCTCGAAGTGGCAACGCCGGCGGTGCGGCGCGAGGCCAAGAAGAACCGGCGCCTGAAGATCGTCGGCGCGCGCGGCAACAATCTGAAGAACGTTACCGCCGAAATCCCGCTCGGCACCTTCACCGCCGTCACCGGCGTCTCCGGCGGCGGCAAGTCGACCTTCCTGATCGAGACCTTGTTCAAGGCGGCGTCGCGCCGCATCATGGGCTCGCGCGAGCACCCGGCCGAGCACGACCGCATCGAGGGCCTCGAATTCCTCGACAAGGTCATTGATATCGACCAGTCGCCGATCGGACGGACGCCGCGCTCCAATCCCGCCACCTATACCGGCGCCTTCACGCCGATCCGCGACTGGTTCGCCGGCCTGCCGGAGTCCAAGGCGCGCGGCTATCAGCCAGGCCGCTTCTCGTTCAACGTCAAGGGCGGTCGCTGCGAAGCCTGCCAGGGCGACGGCGTCATCAAGATCGAGATGCACTTTTTGCCCGACGTCTATGTCACCTGCGACGTATGTCACGGCAAGCGCTACAACAGAGAGACGCTCGACGTTCTGTTCAAGGACAAGTCGATTGCCGACGTGCTCGACATGACGGTCGAGGAAGGCGTCGATTTCTTCGCCGCCGTGCCCGGCGTGCGCGACAAGCTGGAGACGCTGAAGCAGGTCGGCCTCGGCTACATCCATGTCGGCCAGCAGGCGACGACTTTGTCGGGCGGCGAGGCGCAGCGCATCAAGCTGGCCAAGGAACTGTCGCGCAAGGCGACCGGCAAGACGCTCTACATCCTCGACGAGCCGACCACCGGCCTGCATTTCCACGATGTCGCCAAGCTCTTGGAAGTGCTGCACGAGCTGGTCGATCAGGGCAACACGGTGGTCGTCATCGAGCACAATCTCGAGGTGATAAAAACCGCGGACTGGGTGCTCGACCTCGGTCCCGAGGGCGGCGACGGCGGCGGCGAGTTGGTGGCCTCAGGCACGCCGGAGGATATCGTCCGCGAAAAACGCAGCTACACCGGCCTGTTCCTCAGGGGACTTTTGGAGCGGCGCCCCGGAGGCAAGCGCGAAGCGGCGGAGTGAGCGAAGACTGGCTGGCGTTTGGAAAATCCTCAAATAAGGATCAGAAGAGCGCTTGCCGGTGATCTTGATGCTGTCGTCCGGCTGACGCAAGCCGCCTATGCACCCTACGCCCAATCCGCATTTCGACATGGCTAAAGCTGTCGAAACGCTCGCTACGGCCTGATCCATTTCAACCCGGGAGGACGACTGTGACTCAATCTGGAACAATCCGCGCCGGCATGGGCGGCTGGACCTTCGAGCCCTGGGACAAGTCTTTCTACCCCGACAAGTTGTCCAAGGCGAAGCAACTGCACTACGCGACCCGGCAGGTGCCGAGCATCGAGGTCAACGGCACCTTTTATTCGAGCTTCAAGGAGCCGACCTTCGTCAAATGGGCAAACGAGGCGCCGGACGGTTTTGTCTATTCGCTGAAAGGCAACCGTTTCGTCACCAACCGCCGCGTCCTCGGTGAGGCCGGCGAGTCGATGACGCGTTTCCTGGGATCGGGCGTCGCCGCGCTCGGCGACAAGCTCGGGCCGATCCTGTGGCAGTTCGCGCCAACCAAAAAATTCGACCCGGACGATTTCGAGGCTTTCCTCAAGCTGTTGCCTGAAAAGCAGGACGGCGTTGCGCTGCGCCATGCGGTCGAGGTGCGCAACGACAGCTTCGTCGTGCCGGAATTCGCCGCCCTGGCGCGCCAATACAAGGTCGCGATCGTCTACGCCGACCACACCAAATATCCAGCGATCGCCGACGTCACCGGCGATTTCATTTATGCCCGGCTGCAGACCGGCAGCGACGACAATCCCGATTGCTACACGCCAACTGCGCTCGACGAATGGGCGGCCCGGGCGAAGAACTGGGCGCAGGGCAAGGCGCCGGCCGACCTGCCGTGCGCCGATCCCTCAACCGAAGCACCGGTCAAACCGCGTGATGTGTTCGTCTACTTCATTACCGAAGGCAAGGCCCGCGCGCCGTTCGGCGCCATGGCGCTGATGAAGCGCGTCACAGGCTGACGTTGGCGGCACAGCGCATCCACCCCTTCGGTCATGCCGCCACCACGACTTCGTTGTAGGCATCGAGATCGACGAAGAACACCTTGGTGAGCTCCGCGATCAGTTGGTCGTGGTCGTATCCTTGCGATTTCAAAATATCGATGGCGGTCATGATGTCGACGCGCTCGGTAAGGCGTCGTTTCTGGTAGTCCTCGACGTAACGTTCCATCGGCTGCCCTGGCCCAAGTGCCCCAAATGCGTTTGAACAACGATCAGATCGCAGGAGGAGGCTGCTTGCACGAAACGTGCCGGCTGAGCCTGCGCCTGATCTGTCGACGTGACTGATACGGAAAGCGGCCGACTCAACAAGGCCAAGTAAAGCCTAGCACGCAATCTTCAGCGCGCCAGAGTTGCACCCGGTGTCGTTGAAGAAAAACTGAGCAGATATCGCGACTTCGTCATCCTTGGGCGCAGCGACGCGAAGCGGAGCGAAGACCCAAGGATCCATGCCGTAACTTCAGAGCGTCGCGACGGGGCAGAATCCAGGATACTGTACGCTGGAAAACGGCTTCTGTTCTTGACCGCTGCACTCTTTGGCTGACTGCACGGCATGGATCCTGGGGTGTGCGCCGCGTCGCCTTGCTCCTTGCTTCGCCCCAGGATGACGATGGGATGAACCTTACACCGTAAGAAATTTCCTCACATCCGCCCGGTCGAGATCCTCGGCCGGGCCGGTGTGGACGATCAGGCCGCGGTCCATGATGTTGACCTCGTCGGCCAATTCCCGGCAGAAATCGAGATACTGTTCGACCAGCAGCACGGCGATATCGGCCTGGTCGCGCAGATAGCGGATGGCGCGGCCGATATCCTTGATGATCGACGGCTGGATGCCCTCGGTCGGCTCGTCGAGCACCAGCAGTTTCGGCCGCATCACCAGTGCCCTGCCAATGGCAAGCTGCTGCTGCTGGCCGCCGGAAAGGTCGCCGCCCCTGCGGCCGAGCATCTGCTTCAGCACCGGGAACAATTCGAAGACGTGGCCGGGGATGTTGCGGTCGGCGCGCTTCAATGGCGCAAAGCCCGATTCGAGGTTTTCCCGCACGGTGAGCAGCGGGAAGATCTCCCTGCCCTGCGGCACGAATGCGATGCCCGACCGGGCGCGATCATACGCCGCGCTCCGGTCGAGCGCCTTCCCCTCGAAGGCAACGCTTCCGCTCGTCAGCCGGTGGTGGCCGACGATCGATCTCATCAAACTGGTTTTGCCGACGCCGTTGCGGCCGAGCACGCAGGTGATCTTGCCGGCGCCGGCCTTCAGCGAGACGCCACGCAGCGCCTGGGCGGCGCCGTAGTGCAGCGTGGCGTTGGAGACTTCGAGCATGGTCAGCGCCTTCTCCAGCGCCTGAAGAACGAAAGATCGAAATGATGGAACGGAACGCGCCAGACCATGATCATCTCCCCAGATAGACTTCGACGACACGTTCGTCGGCCGAAACGAAATCGAGCGAGCCTTCGGAAAGCACCGAGCCTTCGTGCAGGCAGGTGACCTTGGCGCCGAGCTCGCGCACGAAATGCATGTCGTGCTCGACGACGATGACCGAGTGGTCGCGGGCAATATCCCTGAGCAGCCGCGCGGTCTCCTCGGTCTCGGCGTCGGTCATGCCGGCGACCGGTTCGTCGACCAAAAGCAGTTTCGGATCCTGCGCCAAAAGCATGCCGATCTCGAGCCATTGCTTCTGGCCGTGGCTGAGATTGGCGGCGAGCTCGTCGCGCTTGTCACCGAGCCGGATGATGCCGAGGATGTCGTCGATCCGCCGCGCCTCCGCAGCCGAGCGGCGATGGAACAGTGCCGGGAAGATCGAGCGTGGGCCCTTCAGCGCCAGCATCAGGTTGTCCTCGATCGTGTGGCTTTCGAAGACCGTCGGCTTCTGGAATTTCCTGCCGATGCCCATCATGGCGATCTCGGCCTCGTCATGTTTCGTCAGGTCGACCTGCCCATCGAAGTAAACCTCGCCCGCGTCGGGGCGCGTCTTGCCGGTGACGATGTCCATCATCGTGGTCTTGCCGGCGCCGTTGGGACCGATGATCGCCCGCATCTCGCCCTTGTCGAGCACCAGCGACAAATTGTTGATGGCGCGAAAGCCGTCGAAGGAAACCGAGACGCCGTCGAGATAGAGGATGGTGTTGCTCTTCGACATTGCTCACTCCGCCGGCTGCGGTTCGGGGCCGGGTGCGGACCAGTCGCCAGGCGTTCTCGCAGCCGAGCGAACGATCTTCGGCGGTGGCGGGACGTCAGGGTCGGTGCCGGCCTCCTCGGCAATCGAGGCTGCGCGCAGCGCCCTGGCATTGCCGCGCCAGGAATCCCACATGCCGACAATGCCCTTTGGCAGGAACAGCGTGACGGCGACGAACAGTCCGCCCAGCGCAAACAGCCAGAACGCCGGCAGCACGCCGGTGAACCAGGATTTGCCGGCATTGACCACGAGCGCGCCGATGATCGGCCCGACGATGGTGCCGCGCCCGCCGACGGCCGTCCATACCACGACCTCGATCGAATTGGACGGCTCGAACTCGCCCGGATTGATGATGCCGACCTGCGGCACGTAGAGCGCGCCGGCAATGCCGGCCATGACAGCCGACACGGTGAAGGCGAACAGTTTGACGTTTTCCGCGCGCCAGCCGAGAAAGCGCGTGCGGCTCTCGGCGTCGCGCACCGCCATCAGCAGCTTGCCGTATTTGGAACCGACGATCGCCCAGGTGACGAAGACGGCGAGCGCCAGCGTGATGGCGCTGACCGCGAACAATGCCGAGCGTGTCGCATCGGCCTGCACGTTATAGCCGAGAATATCCTTGAAATCGGTCAAGCCGTTGTTGCCGCCGAAACCCATGTCGTTGCGGAAAAACGCAAGCAGCAGCGCATAGGTCATCGCCTGGGTGATGATCGACAGATAGACGCCGGTGACGCGGCTGCGGAAGGCGAACCAGCCGAAGACGAAGGCGAGCAGGCCAGGCACCGCAAGAACCATGATCGCGGCAAACCAGAATTGGTCGAAACCGTACCAGAACCACGGCAATTCCCCATAATTCAGGAACACCATGAAGTCCGGCAGCAGCGGATTGCCGTAGACGCCGCGCGAGCCGATCTGGCGCATCAGATACATGCCCATCGCATAGCCGCCGAGCGCGAAGAAGGCGCCGTGGCCGAGCGAAAGGATGCCGCAATAGCCCCAGACGAGATCGAGCGCCAGGGCGAGCAGCGCATAGCAGAGATACTTGCCGGTGAGCGCGACGACATAGGACGGCACGTAGAACGCACTCGTCGGCGAGACCGCAAGATTGAGCAGCGGCACGATGATGGCGACCGCCAAAAGGATGAAGATTGTGATGGCGATGCGGCGGTCGGCACCGGCGGCGAAGAAGCGTCCCGTGATCATGCTTCCACCGACCTGCCCTTCAGCGCGAACAGGCCGCGCGGGCGTTTCTGGATGAACAGGATGATGAGGACCAGCACGACGATCTTGCCGAGGACCGCCCCGGCATAGGGTTCGAGGAACTTGTTGACGATGCCGAGCGAGAAGGCACCGACCAGTGTGCCCCAGAGATTGCCGACGCCGCCGAAGACGACGACCATGAAGCTGTCGATGATATAGCCGCGGCCGAGATTGGGCGAGACATTGTCGATCTGGCTGAGCGCGACACCGGCGATGCCGGCAATGCCGGATCCCAAGGCAAAGGTCAGCGCGTCGACCCACGGCGTCCTGATGCCCATCGAAGCGGCCATGCGGCGATTGGCGGTGACGGCGCGCATCTGCAGGCCCCAGGAGGTGCGCTTCATCACATAAAGCAGCACCGCGAACACGCCGAGCGCGAATGCCAGTATCCAGAGCCGGTTCCAGGTCACCGCAAGCTGGCCGATATAGAACGAACCCGACATCCACGACGGATTGCCGACCTCCTGGTTGGTCGGCCCGAAGATGGTGCGCACGGCCTGCTGCAGGATCAGCGAGACACCCCATGTCGCCAACAGCGTCTCCAGCGGCCGGCCGTAGAGAAAACGGATCACGCCCCGCTCGATGACGAGGCCGACGAGCGCCGCGACCGAGAAGGCGAGCGGCAGCGCGATAACCAGCGACCAGTCGAACAGGCCGGGAAAGGAGGTTCGGATCACCTCCTGCACGACAAAGGTCGTGTAGGCGCCGAGCATCACCATTTCGCCATGCGCCATGTTGATGACGCCCATGACGCCAAAGGTGATGGCGAGGCCGATCGCCGCCAGCAACAGCACCGATCCGAGCGAAATGCCGTACCAGATGTTCTGGCCCGCATCCCACAGCGCCAGCGTCGAATTGATGTTGGCGATCGCCGCCGTCGCCGCGTCCTTGACCGCGCCTTCCGAATTGGCCTCGACGGCGGTGAGCAGGGACAGGGCGTTGCGATCGCCGCGCCCGCCAATCAGGGCGACCGCCGCCAGTTTGTCGGTCTCCGGCCTGTCGGACACCAGAACCGATGCGGCGCGGGCCTGTTCGAGCAGCGCTTTGACGCTTGCCACGCTCTCGCTGGCGATTGCGGCATCGAGCGGCTCGATGTTTGTCGCGTCGGGCGTCCTAAACATGGTGTCGGCGGCGGCAATGCGCGCGGCCGGATCATTTGCGCCGAGCGTCAGCGTGCCCAGCGCATCGCGGATGGCGCGGCGCAGCGTGTTGTTGACCTTGATCTTGGTGATCTCGCTTTTGGCCGCGTCGCCGGATTTTTCACCGCTCAGCGGGTCGAGCAGCTCAACGCTGCCGCCAGCTGCCTTGCCGATGAAAACCAGCGAATCGGCCTTGCGGACGTAAAGATCGCCCTCGGCAAGCGCGCCAAGCGGACGTTCGACGGCAGTATCACCGGTGGCCGCCAGCTCGCGCACGACAGCTTCGGTGGCCGAGAAATTCGAGGCAGTGGCAAATTTGGCAATGATGGCGCGCAGATCCGCTTCGGCAGCGTTCGACGGCGACAGCATCCCCAGGAGGAGCAGCAGCGTCAGGCCGATCACGCGGGTGAGGATCATCGATTTCTTGCGATTCTTGAGTGAAACTTCGCGTCCGGGCGGACTGGAGGAGAGGTCGAGCTCGCCCGGACGCGTCGCGGTCCCGGTCGTGGAGAAATCCACGACCGTCAGACCCGGGAGGATCAGTTGGTTCCCTTGCCGCCGCACTTGCCGGTGGCGACATTAAAATTGCCGCAGGACAGAGGCGCGCGCCAATCGGAGATCAGGTCCTTCGAATCGGCCAGATAGTCGGACCACTCGTCGCCCATCACCAGGCCAGACGTCTGCGAGACGGTCTCGAACTGGCCATCGGCCTGGATTTCGCCGATCAGCACCGGCTTGGTGATGTGATGGTTCGGCATCATGGTCGAATAACCACCGGTCAGGTTCGGCACCGAGACGCCGATCACGGCGTCGATGACCTTGTCAGGATCGGTGGTGCCGGCCTTCTCGACCGCCTTCACCCACATGTTGAAGCCAACATAATGGGCTTCCATCGGGTCGTTGGTGGTGCGCTTGTCGCTCTTGATGAACTTGTGCCAGTCGGCGATGAACTTGGCGTTCTCGGGCGTATCGATGCTCTGAAAATAGTTCCAGGCGGCGAGATGACCGACGAGCGGCGCGGTATCGAGACCGGCAAGCTCTTCCTCGCCGACCGAGAAGGCCATGACCGGGATATCCTCGGCCTTGATGCCCTGGTTGCCAAGCTCCTTGTAGAACGGCACGTTGGCGTCGCCGTTGACCGTCGAGACGACGGCGGTCTTCTTGCCGGCGGAGCCGAACTTCTTGATCGCCGCGACCTCGGTCTGCCAATCCGAGAAGCCGAACGGCGTGTAGTTGACCATGATGTCTTCGGCAGCGACGCCCTTGGCTTTCAGATAGGCTTCGAGGATCTTGTTGGTGGTGCGCGGATAGACGTAGTCGGTGCCTTCAAGCACCCAGCGCTTCACCGAACCGCCGTCCTCGCTCATCAGATAGTCGACAGCCGGAATTGCCTGCTGGTTCGGCGCCGCGCCGGTGTAGAACACGTTGCGCTCGCTCTCCTCGCCCTCATACTGGACGGGGTAGAACAGGATGTTGTCGAGTTCGCTGAACACCGGCAGCACCGACTTGCGCGACACCGAGGTCCAGCACCCGAACACCGCCGCGACCTTGTCCTTGGAGATCAGCTCGCGCGCCTTTTCGGCGAACAGCGGCCAGTTCGAAGCCGGATCGACGACGACCGCTTCGAGTTTCTTGCCGAGCAGGCCGCCCTTTGCATTCTGCTCTTCGATGAGCATCAGCATGGCGTCCTTCAGCGTCGTCTCCGAAATCGCCATGGTCCCCGACAGCGAGTGGAGGATACCCACCTTGATCGTGTCGTCAGCCGCCCTGGCCGGGACGCTCATCAGCAGGCCGGCCGTGACCGCGCCTGCCGAAAACATTTTTGTTATTGTCGAGAAACTGCCCCGCATATTTCAAAACTCCCTGACTGGTTGATCGCATCGCGAACAGACCAGGCAACGGCTGTGCCAACCGCAGGGGCAAAATCAAGGGGGCCTGGATTTCTCAGCCCTATCAGCCGGTTAATATATTAGCCGCGAAAGATAAGCGCCGCTGCCAGTGCTCTGCTTGAGAAAAAGCCCCCCGCCATCGCCCAATTTTTGATCACTCGCGAATTAATGCATGAATTTTGAGCAAAAGACGACGAACCGTTGCGGCGCTGCAGGAAAATGGGGCAAGATTGGTCTTCAAAAGAGCGACCGCATGACCTCCAGGATTTCTCGCATTTTCAGCACCATGCTTCTGGTTGCGGCAACCGGCAGCGCCCGCGCCGACTTCACCGATGGCAAATTGCCGGACGGCACCTATCACTGCGAAGTCTATCTGCTTGGCATGTTCCTCAGCCTTGGCGACATCACCGTCAAGGGCAATGTCTATAGCGGCCCGGTGAGCTTCGGAACCGGCCGACAGGGCTACAACTATCAGATGAATGCAAATGGCGAGATCACCTGGTTGGGCCCGTTGGGCGGCTACACGACCGGCGGCAACTCGATCTCGCTCACGCAAGCCACCCTGGACGGCCAAACCAGCCCGTCCTTCGACATCATCATGAAGCAGCCTGACGGCGCCTTCACCGCCTCGACCTGCACGAAGCGTTGAACGGCCGACAAGAAGAGGCGCGAAACCTTGTGAGGTTCCGCGCCAGCAGCAGTCGGGAGGCTATGGCTAAATGCTTTTGGCCGACATTTGTCCGGCAATGTACTCAGCCTGACGGATCGCCAGCGACACGATCGTCAATGTCGGATTTTCAGCCCCGCCCGTGGTGAACTGGCTACCGTCCGACACGAACAGGTTCTTGATATCGTGCGCCTGGCCATGCTTGTTGACGACGCCGTCGGCCGCCTTCTCGCTCATCCGATTGGTGCCGAGATTGTGAGTCGACGGATAGGGTGGCGTCGGGAAGGTCCGCGTCGCCCCGACCGCCTCGTAGAGCGCCGAGCCCTGTTTGTAGGCGTGGTTGCGCATCGCCGTGTCGTTGGCATGGTCGTCGAAATGGACGTCCGCCACCGGCATGCCGTGCGCGTCCTTGATATCGGCATGCAGCGTGATGCGGTTTTCCTGGCGCGGCATGTCCTCGCCGACGATCCACATGCCGGCCATGTGGTCGTAGTGGTCGAGCGCCGTGGTGAAGGAACGCCCCCAGCCGCCGGGATTGAGGAAGGCGGCCATGAACGGCAGGCCGAGCGACAGCGTCTCGAGCTCATAGCCGCCGACGAAGCCGCGCGAGGGATCGTTGCGGGCTTCGTCGCGGATGATACCGGCCATGGTGGTGCCGCGATACATATGCACCGGCTTGTCGAAGATGCCGTAGACCGAGCCCGTGGTGTGGCGCATGTAGTTCTTGCCGACCTGCCCCGACGAATTGGCAAGGCCGTCGGGAAACTGGCTCGATGCCGAATTGAGCAGCAGCCGCGGGCTCTCGATCGAATTTCCGGCGACGGCGACGATGCGGGCCTTCTGTTCCCTCAGTCTGCCGTCCTTGTCGGCATAGACGACGCCGGTTACCTTGCCTGATGCATCGTGGTTGATCTTGATGGCCATGGCATTCGGCCTGACCTCGAGATGGCCGGTCGCCTCGCCCTTGGGAATTTCGCTGTAGAGCGTCGACCATTTGGCGCCCCATTTGCAGCCCTGGAAGCAGAAGCCGGTCTGCTGGCAGGCATTGCGGTCGTCGCGCGGCTCGGAATTGATTGCCATCCGGCCGGTGTGGCACTCCTTGTAGCCGAGCTTGTCGGCGCCGGCCTTCATCACCTTGAAGTTGTTGTTGCCGGGAAGGCCCGGGATGTTGTTGGTGAGCGTCACGCCGAGCTTGTCTTCGGCCTTTGCGTAGTAGGGCTCGAGCTCGGCAAGCGTGATCGGCCAGTCGAGCAGGTTCGCGCCTTCCAGTTTTCCGTAGGTCGAAAGCGTTTTGAATTCGTGCTCCTGAAAGCGCAGCGAGGCACCCGCCCAGTGCGTGGTCGAGCCGCCGACCGCCTTGACGATCCATGCCGGCAGGTTGGGGAAATCCTTCGCCACCCGCCAGTCGCCCGAGGTCGTGCGCTTGTCGGTCCAGGCGAGTTGGGCGAATGAACCCCACTCGTCATTGATGAAATCCTCGTATTCGTGACGGGCGCCCGCCTCCAGCATGACGACATCGATGCCCTTCTGCGCAAGTTCGTTGCCGAGCGTGCCGCCTCCGGCGCCCGAGCCGATGATGACGACCACGCCGTCGTTGTTGAGATCAAATGGTGCTGCCAAGGTTTCCTCCCATTGATGTCTGTGTGCGGTTGCGACGACGGGGCTCAGAGCCACTCGATGTCGTCGAACCCGCGCGCCATGTAGCCGCCCTTGGAGTAGGACTCGCCCTCGTAGCCGAAGATCGGCCAGACCTCCTTCTGGTTGTAGAGGCTGACGACAAGCCCGCCGCGGACGGCCTGGAAGAACGGCGTGTCCTCGATATCCCTGAGCACCGCAACGCGCTGCTCCTCCCAGCCGAGACCGGTGTAGCCGTCCTTGCCCGATTTCAGATCGAGATCGGCGATGCCCTTTTCGACAAGGTCCTTGTGGGCAGGGTCCTTGCCGGCCTGCTCATCATGTGCCTTGACGGCGATTGCGTAATATTTGTCAGGCACTTGGTCGTGCGGGTAGATGTCGCGCGCCATCTGGATCAGGGTCGCCATGGTTTCGGGCTTGAGCGCGGATGTTTCGAGACCCCAGGCATGTTCCGGGCTGATGACGGCACTGCCTGAAATGACCAGCAGCGCGCCGACTCCGCCGCGCTTCAGTAGCTCGCGGCGCGATAGAACTGGCTTCGTTTCATGGACCGGCTTGCTCTCATAAATTGTGACCAATTGTTCCTCCCTTGCTTGCTGTCTGCACCCGAAGGTGCCTTGGCTGGCGCCGCGCTGGCCGGCGCGGCCGTCGTATCTCCTATTTGAACCGGCCCTGACGCTGCAGGACCTCGATCTTGTAGCCATCGGGATCCTCGATGAAGAAGAAGCGTGCGAGCACCGCTCCGTCGCGGTTGAACTCGACGATCTTCTTCGGGTTCAGGCCAAGCGCGCCGAGCCGGTCATGCTCGCTGTCCAGATCGGCGACCGAAACCGCGAGGTGGCCGTAGCCGTCGCCGAGCGTATAAGGCTCCTGGCGGCCCTTGTTGACGGTGAGCTCGACCTCGAGCTCCGCCTCGGCATTGCTCAGATAAACGAGCGTAAAGGTTTCGAAATCGAGCCGTTCGGCGACGTCCAGTCCAAACGCTTTCCGGTAGAAGTCGACGGACCGGGCCTCGTCGAGAACCCGGATCATGGTGTGGATCGCCTTCGCCAAATGACACTCCGTGCGGTAAGCGCGATGTGCGCGTCGGCGTGATTATGCGCGGGTTGCGGCAAACGTGGTGGCAGCCAATTACCACGCGCTAATCTAACGACGGGGAAAACCGCCTAAGGACGAAAGTCCGATTGCTGTTTTCCGCTTTCCAGCCGAAGATAATTGGCCACGACAGGCACTGCCAAAGGCGCGAATCACTGCTGATGGCGCCCAAAATCAATAAGAACGGCCAGATCAATAAGAACGGGAGGTACCGATGTGCAGGGTTTTTGCCGGGCAGGATCCGGACGGCTACCGGCAGATCAACCGGTCGATTCGTATCGACGGGCATTCGACCAGCATCCAGCTCGAGGCGACGTTCTGGGCATTGCTCGACGAGATCGCCGACAGCCAGGGCCTGACGACGCCGAAATTCATCTCGAAGCTTTATGACGAGGCCATCGAGATCAATGGCCAGATTCCGAACTTCGCCTCGATGCTGCGCACGACCTGTGCTCTCTATCTGCGCGGCCATCGGCCCGGCATCGAAGAACACACGGCGCCGAAGCGGCAAGCAGCTTAACTTTCGATCGCGACATCGAGCGCCAGACGGGTCATATCGGTGAAAAGCGCCTGGCGCTCGGAATAATCGGTCTGCTCGCCGGTCACCACATTGTCGACGACAGTCAGGATCGACAAGGCCCTGGCGCCGAAATGCGCGGCGATGCAATAGAGCGCGCTGGTCTCCATATCCACGGCCAGCGCCCCCTGTGCCTGCGCTTCGGCGAAGCGGTCGCGCCCCTTGGGATGATAGAATATGTCGCTGCAGATGGTCAGCCCGGCCTGATGTTCGATGCCGATTTCGGCAGCCCGGGCCAGGGCTTGGGAAACCAGCTCCGGATCGGGTCCGGCATCAGCACCATAAAGCCCAAAAACCTGGCCGCTCTCGCCACTTTCACCCCGCACCGCTTGCGAGATCACCAAACTGCGCAATTTGACCGCGGCAGTCAGGGCACCACAGGTGCCGGTGCGGATCAGTGTCCTCACGCCATGGAAGTCCAGCAATTCGTGCGCGTAGATCAGGAATGACGAGACGCCGATGCCGGTGGACTGGATGCTGACGGGCTCGCCGTGAAACAGGCCGGTAAAACCGAGGGCGTGCCTTCGACGGTTGACGCAGCGCGGCGCCTCGAGAAAGGTTTCCGCCATCCATTCGGCACGCTGTGGATCGCCCGGCAACAGCACTGTTGCCGCATAATCACCCTTGCCTGCCTCGTTGTGCGGCGTCACGGCATGCTCCCCCAAAACCCGCCGTCTGTTTGGCCCCATAATCATGGCAGCCTCACGCCATTTCGCAAGTGCGAATTAGTGAACCCTAAGATTCCAGCACGTCCTTGACGATTGTGGCCAGTTGCTTGAGCGAAAACGGCTTCGGCAGGAAACCGAAATGCGCGTCTGCCGGCAGGTTCTTGGCGAACGCGTCCTCCGCGTAGCCGGAAACGAAGACGAATTTGATGTCCGGCTGCCGCTTGCGCAATTCGCCAAGCAGCGTCGGCCCATCCATTTCCGGCATCACCACATCGGAAACGACAATGTCGACCTTGCCGCCGAGCGCCTCGAAGATTTCCAGCGCCTCGACGCCCGAGGACGCTTCGTGGACGGTGTAACCGCGCGACGTCAGCGCCCGCATGCCGCCCATGCGCACGGCATCCTCGTCCTCGACGAGCAGCACCGTGGCCGAACCTGACAGGTCCTTGGCTGCGTCGGCGACCTTTGCCGGTGCAGCCGGCGCCTCGCCGGGCTCGCCTGCCGTTCGCGCCTCTGCAATGTAGCGCGGCAGGAAGATGCGGAACACCGATCCCTTGCCGACCTCGGAATCGCAGAAGATGAAGCCGCCTGTCTGCTTGATGATGCCATAGACCATCGACAGGCCGAGGCCGGTGCCCTTGCCGACCTCCTTGGTGGTGAAGAAGGGTTCGAAAATCTTCTTGAGCACTTCGGGGGCGATGCCGCTGCCTGTGTCTTCAACTTCGACCACCACATAATCGGCAGGCGCAAGTTCGCGGTAGGGAAGGCTCTTGCTCTCCTGTGTGGTCACGTTGCGGGTGCGCACGATGAGCTCGCCGCCGTTCGGCATCGCGTCGCGCGCATTGACCGCCAGATTGACCACCACCTGCTCGAACTGCCCGATGTCGACCTTCACCGGCCACAGATCGCGGCCATGATCGACCTTCAGCTTGATGTCGTTGCCAACCAGACGGGCCAGCAGCATCCGCAGATCGGCAAGCACGTCGGTCAGGTTGAGCACCTCCGGCCGCAGCGTCTGCTTGCGCGAGAAGGCCAGAAGCTGCCGCACCAGCGAGGCCGCCCGGTTGGCGTTCTGCTTGATGTTCATGATGTCAGGGAACGACGGGTCCGACGGGCGGTGGTTGGTCAACAACAGGTCCGACGCCATGATGATGGCGGTCAGCACATTGTTGAAGTCGTGTGCGATGCCGCCGGCAAGCTGGCCGACCGCCTGCATCTTCTGGCTTTGCGCCATCTGGCCCTCGAGCGCCTTCTGCTCGGTGGTCTCGACGGCGTAGACGATGGCCGATTCTTCGGCGCCCTCGCCGGTGCCGTCGGCAACCGCGTTGACGTAGAAGCGCATGTGCCGTTCTTCATTGCCGGGCAGCAGCGTATCGATCGGTTCGATATCGGCCTGCCGTTGTCGCGCTTTTTCGAACGCCGCGGCAAAGGCGGGTCGGTCACGCTCATGGATCACAGTGTCCAGCCGCACGCGCCGATCGACCGCGTCCCCGTCGACGACGGAGGAAAACAGTGACAGGAAAGGCGCGTTGGTGCGCAGGATGCGCCCGCGGTTGTCGACAGCCGCTATTGCCATCGGCGTCGAATTGAAGAAGCGGGTGAAGCGGATCTCCGAGGCGCGCAGATCGGCGGAAGCGTCCTCGCCTTGCGTCCGGTTGAGCACGATGGTGCGCGTCGGACCGTTGGCGCCCTCGCGGCTGGCCGAAACCCGATGCATGAAACGCACGGGCAGCGCCTCGCCCTTCACTGTCGTCAGATCGAGATCGATGACCGCATTGCGGGTGGTGCCGGGATCGGCCTTGACCGAGCGGACCAGCGCCATGCCGTCGCCGGCGACGATCTCCGCAAGCGTGACGGCACCAGGCGTGAAGCTCGTCAGGTCGATGCCCAGCCACTCCGCAAGCGTGGCGTTGATGTAGGTGACGCGGCCTTCCTGGTCGGCCGAAAAGAAGCCGGCAGGCGCATGGTCGAGATGGTCGATGGCCTCCTGCAGATCAAGGAAGAAGCGCTCCTGCTCGGCCCGTTCTTTCGAGATGTCGGCGAGTTGCCAGGCGAGCAAGGGCAGCCGCTGGCCCGGAACGCTGAAGGCGCGGGCGCGGACACGGTACCAGCGCGCGCCCGGCTCAGCGCCGGGTCGAATGGATTGGGCAAGCCTAAACTCACCGTCGCCGGGCTGGCCGTCGCGCAGGCCGGAGGCGAGCCGGTATATGGTCACCGAGGCCTCGGGAACATCGGACAGCAACCCTTCGACGGTCTTTAGATCCGCCGCAGAAGCCGCGCCCGTCATCTCGGCATAGGCCCGATTGGCGTAGACGACACGACCCTTGGTGTCGGTGACCAGGAGGCCTTGCGACATTGAATCGACGAAGGCTTTCGACAGCTCGTCACTCGTCGAGCGCGGTGTGATCTGCACGAAGCCGATGGCGGTGGCGAACAGGAAGCCGACACCGATCATCGCCAGCACGCCAAGCATTCCAAGCAGGAATGGATCGCCAAGACGTTCTCGGAAAAGGCCGAAAACGATCGCCGCTCCTGTCAGCACAACGATGAAGACGATGAGCCGGGTGACCGCGCCCGGTCGCGTGTTCTGGTCGACGATCGGTACCGGATAGAAATCGCCGCGCGCTTCCTTGGCCATGTGCCCCCTGCTCGTGAATTCCGGTACTTGCCCCTGCCCGGTTGAATCACATTCTCAGGGTCCGGAAAAGGCCTTGGCGGCCACTGTCCGCTAAAAATGACACCCGTTCGGCGCCTGGTGCGGCGAATCCGAAATTCGCATCATTCCTGGTCCGACGCGAGCGAATTTTGGATTCATCACGCCAGCAACTTGCTGAAAATCCAGCGTCGTGGATTGAAGTGGGAACGCAGACGCCCTCAATTCGCAGAAGCTTGAAATCCACAAAATGGGTGTTTCAAGCTGTTCACGAAGCGCGAAACGTAACTTGCAGTCGCGTGCCGCAACAGTCTAGTGTCGCGTCTTCTTCGAAAGCTGATTTTGGGTGCACCAATGCTGCAGTGGCTGGATAGCGTGGCGGGTCCCGGTTATGCCGCGGCGATCCTGTGGACCGTTGTCGCGCTTGTCCTTGTGGTCATCGTTCTCCTCATCATCAAGCTGGTCCGCAATCTGACTTTTGGAACATTCGTTGCCGGCGGCAGGAACCGCAAGACGCGGCTGGCGGTGATGGACGCCACCGCAGTCGACAGTCACCGCCGGTTGGTGCTGGTGCGCCGCGACGATATCGAGCACCTGCTGCTGATCGGCGGCCCAACCGACGTCGTCGTCGAACGCGACATCAGGCTGTCGGCGCTGCGCCGTCCTGCACTGACCGGAGATGGCGGCGGCCATCAGCCGGCACCAACGCCGCGCGCGCCGCAACCGGCTCCCGCGCCAGTGAGGCAAACACCGTCTCCGCAGCCGGCAAGCAACGCCCCAACGCCGGGCCGGCCGCATCAGCCCGCCCCGGCGCCGAGGCCAGCAGCGCAAAGCCCTCAATCGACGACCATCACGCCGCTGCCCGCCTACACCAATGCCGTTCGGTACGCGCCATCGCCGGCAAGACAGGATTCCCCGGCAAAGCCGAATTCCCCGGCAAAAGAGGATTCCATCGACGATACGCTGATGAGGGAGCTCGAGGTCCCGTTTGATGACCCGCACCCCGCCAAGCCGGAGAGCAAGCCGGCGGCGAAAGAGCCGTCGTCTCTCGATGACGAGATGACGAAGCTTCTCGGCGAGTTGTCCAGCCAGAAGAGATAACCGGCCAACAGCCAATAAAAAAATGGCCGGAGACCGGCCATGACAAATTCGCTGGCTGCTTTTAGACGCTTCGCCCGTCTGGACGCTTCGCCCGTGCTTCAGTCGTCGCGGTAGACCTTCTCGCGGCGTTCGTGGCGCTCCTGCGCCTCGATCGACAGGGTCGCGATCGGACGCGCATCGAGCCGCTTCAGCGCGATCGGCTCGCCGGTTTCCTCACAATAGCCGTAAGTGCCTTCATCGATGCGCTGAAGCGCAGAATCGATCTTTGAAATGAGTTTCCGCTGGCGATCTCGGGCGCGAAGTTCGATGGCGCGGTCGGTTTCCGAAGAGGCGCGATCGGCGAGATCGGGGTGGTTGGCGTTTTCCTGCTGCAGGATTTCGAGAGTTTCGCGCGCTTCGCGCAGTATGTCGTTCTTCCAGGTGACGAGCTTCAGGCGAAAGTAGGATTTCTGCCGCTCGTTCATGAACGGCTCGTCTTCGGAGGGTACGTAATCGGCGGTAACGATGTCGTTCATTCGACTCACCCAGACAGCCCCAAATTTGGCGCCTATATATTCACGGACCGAATGCTGCACAAGCGCAATCGACGACAGATTCACGCAATTGTTAATCTCGGCCAAAATGCCATGGGCCGCATCATTCGCATGAAGGGCGCGACCGAATTCGCGTATGATTCGTTAGGTTTGTAGGGCGCCGGCCATTGTGCGCAAGGCGTTTCTCATGACTAATCCCGCAGCGCCTTTTGACGAGTTTCGGTGTTTGGCACAAGCGAGGGACCGGTGAGCAAGCTTTATCTGCTGAGGCATGCGAAGGCCGGATGGGCCCTGCCGGGCATGCGCGATTTCGATCGTCCGCTCGACGCATCCGGCGTCGCCGACGCCGAAACGATGGGTGCGGTCATGCGGGCCTGCAACTACATTCCGGACCTGACCCTTTGCTCGAATGCAAAGCGAGCGCGCCAAACGCTTGAGGGCCTGGCCGGTCACACCGATACGGGCCGGGTCCTGTTCCTGGAGACGCTCTACAGCGAGGATGCCGCCGGCTATCTCAAGCTCATCCGCGGCAATGGCGAGCCAGGCTCGCTGCTCGTCGTCGGCCACAATCCGATGACGGAAGATCTCACCATCGCGCTTTCGGGCGATGGCGAGGAGGCTGCCAGGGGAATGCTGAACCACGGCTTCCCGACCTCCGGCCTCGCGGTCGTCCGTTTTCCAGGCAGTCTTGCCAACGCCGCGCAAGGCACAGGCTATCTCGAAGCCTTCCTGTCGCCGGCCGATATCTGACGCCATTTCGAACGTAGCGTGGTGGATTTGACGTTCCTGCCACTTCAATGGCGTTAGCGTTCAGGAACTTCAAATCCAAAACCACGCTAGAAACGATGGTTTGCCAGTGTGACTTAGAATCCGAAATTCGCTCACTGCGATGCTCCAAGGTACTGCGAATTTCGGATTCGCCACACTAGCCGCCAGCGCCTATATCGGGGCGGACCGAAGCCCCGAGAGACCGCATTTTGGCATCATCGCTGACCACTTTCACCGACGAGGCGAAGATTGCCCTGGATACGCTGTCGGGGCGCGCTACCGGGCTTTTTTCGCCATCGCTGCGGCTGGGTGTTACCGGCCTCTCCCGCGCCGGCAAGACGGTGTTCATCTCAGCCTTTGTCCACAATCTGATCCACGGCGGGCGGTTGCCGCTGTTCGAGGCGCAGAAATCGGGGCGTATTGCCCGTGCCTTCCTCGAAGAGCAACCCGATGACGCCGTGCCGCGATTCCAGTACGAGGACCACATCGCGGCCTTGGTCAACGACCGCCTGTGGCCGGATTCGACACGTGCCATTTCCGAGCTGAGGCTTACCATCGAATATGAATCGGCCTCCGGCTGGAGCCGCATGTTCTCATCAGGCAGATTGTCGATCGATATCGTCGACTATCCTGGGGAATGGCTGCTTGACCTGCCGCTGCTCGGCAAATCCTACGCCGATTTCTCACGCGAAGCCTTTGACATGGCCGTGCTGCCGGTGCGCGCCGACCTTTCGCAGGAATGGCGCGCGCTCTCCGCCGCAATCGACGCAAATGCCGACGCCGATGAGATGACGGCGCGACGCCTCGCCGAGAGCTTCGCCGCATATCTCAAGGCATGCAAGCTCGACGAGCGGGCGCTTTCGACCCTGCCACCCGGCCGTTTCCTGATGCCCGGCGACCTTGAGGGCTCACCGGCGCTGACCTTCGCGCCGTTGCCGGGGCTGAGCGAGCGGCGGGCGCGGCCCGGGTCGCTTCAGGCGATGATGGAGCGGCGCTACGAGGCCTACAGGACGCATGTCGTAAAGCCGTTCTTCCGGGAGCACATCACGCGCCTCGACCGTCAGATCGTTGTGATAGACGCGTTGCAGGCCTTGAATGCCGGGCCCGGCGCGATGGCCGATCTCGAACGTGCGGTGACCGAAATCCTCGCCTGCTTCCGCCCCGGTCGCGGCAATTTCCTGACGGACTTTTTTTCAAGGCGCATCGACCGCATATTGGTGGCGGCGACAAAGGCGGACCATCTGCATCACGAAAGCCATGACCGGCTGCAGGCGATCGTGCGGCGGCTCGCCGACCGTGCCGTGGCGCGCGCAAATTTCACCGGCGCCGAAGTCGACGTGGTCGCCCTGGCGGCGGTGCGGGCGACCCGGGAAGGCACGGTCAAGCAAGGCCGTGAAACGCTGCCGGTCATCATCGGTACACCGTTGAAAGGTGAAAAGATCAACGGCGACACATTTGATGGCAGAACAGAAACAGCCATATTTCCCGGTGACTTGCCGGAGAAAATTGATGCAGTGTTCGATGTCTCCGGACCAGACCGTCGGCAGAACCCGGGTCATCGGCAGGCCAATGAGGACCCGGCGATCCGCTTCGTGCGCTTTCGCCCGCCAAAACTCGAACGCACTGCCGAAGGCGTCACGCTGTCGCTGCCGCATATCAGGCTCGACCGTGCCCTGCAGTTCCTGATCGGAGATCATCTGGCATGACCGCGCCCCGCAAGCCGGCGGCATTTCGCATCGAGCCGGAAGCCCCGCCAAAGCAACAGGCGGCCTCGCGCCAGCCCGACGCCGCTGCGGCCAGAAAACCACGCACCGTGAACGCTGACCTTGCCGTCGTCACGCCGGCGGAAATCGACGTATTCGACGAGCCGGACATCATCGCCGCCGAACCGCCGCCGGCGACCGCGCCACGGCAGCGCTCGATATCAGTCAGCCTGTTCTTCGGCGCATTGGGCGTTCTGGTTTCGCTGGCCCTCGGCCTTTGGACCGACCGGCTGATTCGCGATCTGTTCGCCCGTGCCGAATGGCTGGGCTGGCTGGCCGCCGGGATGGCCGTGGTCGCGCTGCTCGCGCTTCTGGTCATCCTCGTCCGCGAGTTCCTGGCGATCACCCGCCTCGCCGAGGTCGAAAAGCTGCAGATGCGGGCGCTCGACGCCATCGCCCGCGACGATCCGAAAGCCGCTCGCGCCGTGGTCGAGGAACTGTCAGCCTTTGTCGCGGCCAAACCCGAAACCGCGGCCGGCAGACGCGCCCTGGCAGACTTGCGCGACGAGATCATCGACGGTGGCAATCTGGTGCGCCTGGCCGAGACCGAAATCCTCGGCCCCCTTGATGCACGCGCCAAGGTGATGATCCTCGAAGCGGCAAAGCGTGTGTCGCTGGTGACGGCGGTCAGCCCTCGCGCTCTGGTCGACGTCGCCTATGTCGTGTTCGAAGCCGGCCGGCTGATTCGCCGCCTGTCGGAGCTTTATGGCGGCCGGCCGGGCACGCTGGGGTTCTTCCGGCTGGCACGCAGCGTTCTCGCCCATCTGGCGGTGACCGGCTCGATTGCCGTCGGCGACAGTTTCGTGCAGCAGATCGTCGGCCATGGCCTTGCCGCCCGGCTCTCGGCAAAACTTGGCGAAGGCGTCGTCAACGGCATGATGACGGCGCGCATCGGCATTGCTGCGATGGAGACCGCAAGGCCCCTGCCCTTCAGCGCCGCGAGGCGGCCCGGCATGGGCGATTTCCTGTCCGCGCTGACATCATTTGCAACCAAAAAGCAGAAGGAAACATCCGCTTCCGACACCTGACGACCGTCTCCGACGCGGCACGTCCTGGTGGCGCGCCAAGGGATGCTGCAACACGTTTGTTTTGCCCATGATCCCAGCGCAAATCGCGTCCGATTTTCGGGGTCATCCGCAACCGGTGACGAAGCATTAACCAATCTTGTTCATGGTCGGACGGGTTCCAAACCAGTCTCTTTGTTGCCGGGTGTCGTCGATGAAAAGCGTGATCTTGTCTAGCGTCCTGCCCATGGCAGTCGTGGTTTCAACAACCGCCGGCATGGCCGAAAAGACCTTTGCGGCAGAACGGGACAAGAATTTCTTTCAATCGGTGAAAGGCGAATGGGTCGGCCCGGGGGAAATCGTCGCCGGCAAATACAAGGGCACGAAATTCACCTGCAATTTCACCGGTTCGACGCCGGACGGCAAGATCGGCATGTCGCTCGACGGCGGTTGCCGGGTCGGCATGTTCACCCAGCAGATGTCGGCGACGATCCAGCACAAGGGCCGCGAGGGCTACAAGGGCAGCTTCATGGGCGGTGCCGCCGGTTCCGGTCTCGACATCATCGGCGGCAATGTGGTCAGCGCCAGCAAGGTCGTCTTCACCATCAACCGTAACCAGTTGCGCGGCGTCATGCAGGCTCTTGTCCCCAACGACAATTCGATGACAGTGACGGTTGCGGTGCGCGTCGACCAGCAATTGGTGCCGGTCATCGGCATGAAGCTGAAGCGCGTCGATACGCTCGAAGTCGGCTCCATCGCGCCGAACTGAACGATCGTCTGCGCATCCAGTGAAAATGCAACGCGCTGTGCAATTTAGTGAATGGTGAATGGTGAATGGAATTAGATATTGACTACTGACTACTGACTACTGACTACTGACTACTGACTACTGACTACTGACTACTGACTACTGACTACTGACTACTGACTATTCACTATTCACTATTAACTATTCACTATTCACCAAAAAAGCGGCAGCCACGGCCACCGCTTCTTTTAGCAAAACTCAAATCGATTCTCAGGCCTTGCTGGCGGCAGTCAGCTCGTCATAGGCCTTGCAGGCCTCCTCCGCCGTCGTCGCGCCCTGATATTTGGTTGTGACCGCCTGGACCTTGGCGGTGAGATCGGCTGCCTTGGCCGGATCCTTGGTAATCGCCTCCTGAAGGGCCGCGGTCATGTCCTGGGCCTTCTTGGTCAGCATTTCGGTGGTGCAGTCCGGCGCCTTCGAGCAGGCCGATCCGGCAGCGCCGCGATGCCAACGGCAACAAGCAAAAATGTCTTCATGTCAGTCGTCTCCCTCAAAAAAGGCGGCCGACTTGATCGTCACCCGCCCTTCACGGCCAAAGCCGCGGCGTCCTTAGCGCCCGATTGCTGCAACACACAACGCAGCCGGTGGATAAAGTTGTGGAGCGCGCCTGCAACACTGCTGCACCAGTTTCCGGATTCGGACTGTTCGATCTCAACCGAAGCCCCTATCTTTGCCGCTCGATGCCGCAGCATGTGCAGCGGTCCTTAGAGAGAACGGAACGGCAGGCATGGCGGCAGAAGCAGCGGGCAGCGATCTGATCCACGTCGTGGCGCTGCTCGCCGCAGGTGTTGTCGCCGTGCCGATCTTCAAGCGCATCGGGCTTGGCTCCATCCTCGGCTATCTGGCGGCCGGCGTGGTCATTGGCCCGTTCGGCATCGGCATCTTTTCCGAATCGGAAGCCATTCTTCACGTCGCCGAGCTCGGCGTGGTCATGTTCCTGTTCATCATCGGGCTGGAGATGCAGCCATCACGGCTGTGGGGCCTCAGGCGAGAGATCTTTGGCCTTGGCGCATTGCAGGTTGGCGTCTGCGCGCTGTTGCTGACCGGGGTCGGACTGGCGGGAGGTTTTCCGGTCTCGCAATCCTTCGTCGCCGGCGCCGGTTTCGTGCTGACCTCGACGGCGATCGTCATGCAGCTTCTGGAGGAACGCGGTGAGATGGCCGCGCCCAAAGGCCAGCGCATCGTCTCCATCCTGCTGCTCGAAGACCTGGCGATCGTGCCGCTGCTGGCGCTGATCGCTTTCCTGGCACCGGGCGGCGCCGATATGAGCTTGACGCAGCGGCTGACGGAGGTGGGCATCGGTCTTGCCGCCATCGTCGGGCTGGTGCTGGCCGGGCGTTACCTGCTCAATCCGTTCTTCCGCATCCTGGCGGATGCCCGCGCCCGCGAAGTGATGACCGCCGCCGCCCTTCTGGTCGTTCTGGGGTCGGCGCTTGCCATGCAGCTCAGCGGCCTGTCGATGGCGATGGGCGCTTTCCTGGCCGGCGTGCTGTTGTCGGAATCCACCTTCCGCCATCAGCTCGAGGCCGACATCGAACCCTTCCGCGGTGTGCTGCTCGGGCTGTTCTTCCTCGCTGTCGGCATGTCGCTCGACCTGCACGTGGTTGCCCAGAGCTGGCGGCTTGTCGCCATCTACGTCGTCGCCTACATGGTGATAAAGGCGATCGGCATCTATCTCGTCGCCCGCATCCTCAAGACCGGCCACCGGGAGGCGCTCGAGCGCGCCGTCTTCATGGCGCAAGGCGGCGAATTCGCCTTCGTTCTCTATTCCGCCGCGGCGGCGGTCGGCATCATCGACAGCCAGGCTAACGCGACGCTGACGGCGATCGTCATCATCTCCATGGTGCTGACGCCGCTGGCCATTCTGGCATTGCGGTATCTGACGCCACGCGACGAGCAGTCGCTCGAAGGCGTCGACATCGCCGATGGCCTGACCGGCAGCGTGCTGATCATCGGCTTCGGCCGCTTCGGCCAAATCGCCAGCCAGCCGCTTCTGCTGCGCGGGATCGACGTCTCGATCATCGACAATGAGGTCGAGATGATCCAGGCGGCGGCCGATTTCGGTTTCAAGGTCTATTATGGCGACGGCACGCGGCTGGACATTCTGCGTGCCGCCGGCGCCGGCCGCGCGCGCGCCGTGTTGATCTGCGTCGACAAGCCCGATGTCGCCGTCCGCATCGCAAAGCTGATCAAGGCGGAGTTTCCCCTGCTCACCGTGCTGGCACGCGCTTTCGACCGCGGAACCGCACTGCAATTGATACGTGCCGACGTCGATTTCCAGATTCGCGAAACCTTCGAATCAGCGCTTGTCTTCGGCGGCTCCACGCTGGAGGCACTGGGCGTCGACCCCGAGGAAGTCGCCGAGGTGATCGAGGACGTCCGCCACCGCGATTCCGCCCGTTTCGAGTTGCAGCTCGCCGAAGGAGTTCGCGCCGGAGCGCGCTTCCTCAAGGGCAATATCGGCACACCCATTCCGACACCGCTCAGCCAGCCGCGTCGCTCCGGTCAGGCGCTCAATGAAGAAACCGCCGGCGTTCTGCACAAATCCGAGCCTGCCGACTAAACATTGGAGAGCAAACAGATGATCGAACTGGACGAGCGCGCGCTCTCCGTCACCAAATTCTGGCGTGACGCCGGGAAAGATGCATGGTTCGAGAAGAATGACGCCTTCGACGCGGAGTTCCGCAACTGGTTTCTCGAGCTGCATTACGCTGCCGCGCGGCGTGAATGCGACGGATGGTCGGAGCATGCCGAAGGCTCACTGGCGCTGATGATCCTGCTCGACCAGTTCCCGCGAAACTGCTTTCGCGGCACCGGCCATATGTATGCCACCGACCCGCTGGCAAGGCATTTTGCCGAAAAGGCGATCGCCGCCGGCCAGGATCTGGCGCTCGACGAAGAGCTTCGCGTCTTCCTCTATTTGCCTTATGAGCATTCGGAGCATCTCGCCGACCAGCTCAAATCGGTGGACCTCACCACCGCCAAAGCCCAATCCTATCTGAAGTATGCCGTCGAGCACCTGGAGATCATTCAGCGCTTCGGCCGTTTTCCGCATCGAAACAGGATGCTTGGCCGCGAGACGACGCCGGAGGAACAGGTGTTCCTCGACGGCGGCGGGTTTTCCGGCTGAGCTGAGCTCAGTGCATCGGAGCCAAAAATGGTTAGAGGTTTTGGTTCGATGCTTTAGGTCAGCCACCAATCCCGGCCGGACGACAATTGCTCGATGCCGGCGCTGTCGAGAGCGGCAAGCCGCTCTGCCACGCTTCTGCCGTCGACGGTGAGGTCAGGCGCGATCTCGGCCAGCGGCGCAAGAACGAAGGCGCGCTCCAGCATGCGCGGATGCGGCACTTCCAGCCCGGTTTCGTGGATAATCCGATCGCCGAACACCAGAATGTCGATGTCGATCAGCCGTGGACCCCAGCGCTCCTCGCGCACCCGCTTCAGCCTGCGCTCGACGTCGAGACAGAGATCGAGCAATGCATGTGGCGCGAGCGCGGTCGAAATTTCGGCGGCCGCATTGAGAAAATCCGGCTGGTCGAGCTTGCCCCAGGGCGGCGTGCGGTAAAGCGAGGAGACGACAACGACGCGCGTGTTCCCGTCGGCGTCCAGCATGCGCAGCGCCGCGCCCATCGACCTTGCCGGGTCGCCGAGATTGCCGCCAAGGCTGAGGTAGACCGTGTTATTGGGGCCAGGCAACGGTCACCTCGACATGATCGAGCACGCCGGGCACCGGCGCGTTCGGCTTGCGCACAGTGATCTCGGCCTTTTTTATCTGGGGAAAGCGGGCTGTCAGCGCCCGGGCCACCTCCAGCGCCAGCGCTTCTATCAGAAAACGCCTCTCCCCGGTGATGATCTTTTCGATCACCCCGAAGGCAATGCCATAGTGGACGGTATCCTCAATGGAATCATCGACCAGCGCGCGGCCGGGTTCGACGGTGAGCGCAGCGTCGACATAGAAACGCTGGCCGAGCGTCTCCTCCTCATCCAGCACGCCGTGCCGAGCGAAGAAGGCGCAATTTTTCATGCGGATGATATACATCGCTCAGCGTCCTGCTCGATTGGAGCGATGCGCGTCCGCTTGGGCGCACAGACTACGCTCTAAGGCCTTTGATCTACGCATTTCGATTTGCGGGCTATTCGGCGGTTTCACGCGCCAGCATAGCATCCGCAACCGCCAGCGCATCCACATTGATTGCGACATCGTGGACGCGAAAAAGCCGCGCGCCCTTGAGCCTCAGTATGACGCTCGTCGCCGCTGTTCCGGCGTCTCTGGCCGAGGCGTCGCGGCCGGTGACGGCGCCGATGAAGCGCTTTCGCGATGTACCGGCCATCAGTGGAAAGCCCAAGACATCGAGCTCGGAAAACCGTGCCATCAGGTCGAGATTTTCCTCCGCGGTTTCCTTGGCGAAGCCAAAGCCCGGATCGAGCACGATCTGGTCGTCGGCAACGCCGCTTCGCCGGGCGATTTCCAGGGACTTCCCGAGGAAGAAAAACTGATCCTCGATCACGTCGGGCAATTTTTGCCTGTCACGCCCGGTGTGCATGATGACAAGCCCGGCGCCGGTTTCGGCCGCGACCCGCGCGATGCCCGGTTCGCGTTGCAGACCCCAGACGTCGTTGAGGATATGCGCGCCGGCGGCGACGGCAAGCCGGGCGGTGTCCTCGCGATAGGTGTCGACCGAAATCAGCGCCTCGCCGAGCCCGGCGAGCGCCTCGATGACAGGCAGCACGCGGGCCTGCTCTTCCTCGATGGCTACCCGAGATGCGCCGGGGCGTGTCGATTCGCCACCGACGTCAATGACGGAGGCCCCCTCTTCCGCCATCCGGCGCGCCTGGGCAATCGCCTGTTCGGGCGCGACGAACAGTCCGCCGTCAGAAAAACTGTCCGGCGTGACATTGAGTATACCGACGATCACCGCCTTGCCGCCAAGGTCGAGATGGCGCCCATGCGCCAGCTGCCATCGCCCTGTCGTCATTGTCGATAAACCATGTTTGATCCACCAAAGATCAATTCCGTTGCGTCGGCAACGGCCGTAGCGCAAGGTAGGCAAAGAGGCAACATGATGAAACGATCCCTGCTTTGCGCCCTGATGCTTGCTTGTTCCGCCTTGCCGGCGGGCACGGCGAATTTGGTGAAGACATATAGCTATTTCAGCATCGGCGGCAGAACGCTCGACGATATCGGATCCCAGCTTACGAAACTTGGACCTCGGGTGAAAAGCACCGGGATGCGGCATCCAGGCGCCACGCAGATGGCGTTCACCACCCGCGTCAGCTATGCGGAAAGATCGAACTCCTGCGCGATTGCCGACGCCGATGTCACCGTCAAGGTCAAGGTGATCCTTCCCGAGTGGCGCCGCCCGCGCAAGGCTGATGCCGGCGTAAGGCTGTTTTGGGATACATTGTCGGCCGACATCAAGCGTCATGAGGACCGCCATGTCGAGATCGCCAAGAACCATGCCGGCGAACTCGAGGATGCGCTGAAGGCGACCCACCCGCGCAAGACGTGCCAGGAGGCCAAGGCCAAGGCAGCGGAGATCTCCGCCGCTATTCTTGCCAAGCACGACCGCGCTCAGATGCAGTTCGATCGCGTCGAAACCATCAATTTCGAAAGCCGCATCCTGCGGCTGCTGCGCTATCGCATGAAGCGCATCGAAAACGGCCGGCTGCCGGGTTAGCTTCGGCCAGACGGTAAGGGCGATTCTCGTCGAGTAAGAGACTCAGCCGGCGACGCCGAGCTTCTTCTGCAGGCTGGTCGATGACGTCGTATACTGGAATACGATGCGCTCGCCGGGGCTGACGATGCGCTTGGCCGCCTGCGCCATCAGCGCGACCTCATGGAAGCCCGACAGGATCAGCTTCAGCTTGCCGGGATACCAGTTGATGTCGCCGACGGCGAAGATGCCCGGTACCGACGTCTGGAATTTCTCGGTGTCGACCGGGATCAGGTTCTCATGAAGATTGAGCCCCCACTCGGCGATCGGTCCGAGCTTCATGGTCAGGCCGAAGAACGGCAGCAACCGAGTGCACGGCACCTCGGTGTCACCGTCGGGTCCCTTGATGGTCGCCGCCGAGAGATGGCCGTCCGTGCCGGTCAACCCGGTCACCTGCCCGACATGGAAATTCAGTTCCTTCATCTCCTGCATGGCGTACATCTTGTTGACGCTGTCTGGCGCCGCGCGGAACTCCGGCCGCCGGTGCACCAGCGTCACGCTCTTGGCCACCGGCTGCAGGTTCAGCGTCCAGTCGAGCGCCGAATCGCCGCCGCCGACGATAACCAGGTCGTGGCCGCGGAATTCCTCCATCCGGCGCACCGAGTAGAAGACGCTCTTGCCCTCATAAAGCTCGATGCCCGGAATTGGCGGCCGCTTCGGCTGGAAAGAGCCGCCGCCGGCGGCGATAACCACAATCTTGGCTTCAAACACCTCGTTCTCGTCGGTGATGACGCGAAAGCTGCCGTCCTCGAGCTTTTCGAGGCTCGAGACCATGCGGTTGAAGGTGAAGTCGGGCTTGAACGGCGCGATCTGCTCAAGCAGTCTGTCGACCAGGCCCTGGGCCGAGATCGATGGCCAGCCGGGAATGTCGTAGATCGGCTTTTCCGGATAGAGTTCGGCGCATTGCCCGCCGGGCCGATCGAGTATGTCGATCAGATGGCATGTCATGTCGAAGAGGCCGAGCTCGAACACGGCGAACAGGCCGACGGGCCCCGCCCCGACAATCAATACGTCCGTCCTGATGATATCGGTCATGAATGCGCCTTCGATGCGCATGACCCCGAAAATCGGAATCGATTCTCGCCGGGGATCCTGCGCCAAATCACCGTGCTACAGCGTGCTTTGCGTGGTCCAGGGAACGTGCGGCGCTGTAGAGAACGGCGCGACACTGCATGACCATTGGCCCGCTGCCAAGCCGGCGCCGGAAAAATCGGCTATATCCCCCGCTTAAGCCTCCACGCTTCAGCCCTGGCGGGCGGGCACGCGCACAACCAGGCCGTCGAGAGCGTCGCGCACCTTGATCTGACAGGAGAGCCGTGAGTTCGGCTGGACGTCGTAGGCGAAGTCCAGCATGTCCTCTTCCATCGCTTCCGGCTCGCCGACCTCCGCCGTCCATGCCTCATCGACATAGACATGGCAGGTCGCGCAGGCGCAAGCGCCGCCGCATTCGGCCTCGATCCCCGGCACGGCGTTGCGGATCGCGTTCTCCATGACGGTCGAGCCGTTTTCGGCATCCACGTCAAAATGTGTGCCGTCATGGGCGATGAAGGTCAGCTTAGTCATTTGTCACCTGAAGGGAGTCCCAGCCGAGATAATCACTCCCGCAGACAAGTCAACTGCGGCGCGAAAGCGGCGCTCCATGCCGTTTTTTTCGGAAATGGGTTTAACGGCTGATGGCGGCGACGAAATCGCGGACTTCTTCGATCAGGGAGCCAAGCCGCTTGAGGGTATTGGTATCTTCAGGTTGAAGTTCGATCGCGCCGGCGCAATCGGCAACAGCGAAGGCGCCGACGCCGCGCGCCGAGCCTTTCAGCCCGTGCGCCAGGAGCAGTCTTTGTTTCACATCGGCGTCGACTATCCTGTCGCGAACCGACAATGCCTGCTGCACGAACAGCGCCAGCACCTCCTGTTCGAGGCTGCGGTCGCCCATCGTCTGGCGCGCCAGATGCGCCAAGTCCACGGGCCGCGACCCGGCCGTTCCCGACACATCGCCGCCGGGCATCGAGAAGGCAATGCCGTTTTCGCCACGCATGACTCTGCAACTCCGTTCTTCCAGCCGTCAAAAATAGGCAGCCGCCAAAAAATAGGCCCATCCTGTGGACGACGGGTTAACGATTGGCCCGGAAAAATGTTGCGATAGCGGCGCCGGAATCACAGTTCTGTTAACCTTATATTTAAAGTTTTACGTATCGCACCGAATGCATGTTTTCTTTACCCCGGTGTGTCATTACGATACGAAAGGTCCATTTTCAGCCTCTTGCGTGGGACACGAAAAGCAAAATCAACAAGTCCCGCGGCAGCTTGTACAGGGTAGCGAAGGCATGGCGAAGAAAACAACGACGACAAGAACGCTCGACAACGACGTAGCCAGGGAACTCGAAAAAGCACTTGAAATCGATCTGAACGGCGATGCCGGCGGCGACCTCGACATCGCCGCGTCGATGGAGGATCTGGAAGCGCAGATCTCGCAGGCCGCCGACGAGTTGGCACGCGAGGGCCGTGACCAGGATGCCGAGGCTGTCGCCAACCAGAGCCAGGATGCCGAGCCTGTCGCCAACCAGAATCAGAATGCCGAGCCTGTCGTCAACCAGAGCCAGAATGCCGAGCTTGCCGCCAATCAGGACCAGAAAGCCCAGGACCAGAGAGAGGCGGCAAACGCCAGGCCGGCTGAACCGCGCCCTGCTGAGCTGCGCCCTGTTGAAACGCGCCCCGTTGAAATGCGCCCTGTTGAAACGCGCAATGGCACGCAGTCGGCCGGCTTCACTCCGGCCAACGATCCTCGTCAAAAAGATTACAAGACGCTGCTGCACACCCTCAATCGGCGTGCCTCGAACACGATCTACTGGGTCGTGGCGCTCGTTTCGCTCGCCTGGGTCGCGGGCGCCGGTGCATTGGCAAACCTGCTGTTTGGCCCAGGCATTTGGCAAATCCGCACGCCCGGCCAGTTTTTCGCCCGTCCCGAACTGATTGGCCTGGCAATCGCTGCGATCCTGCCGGTCCTCCTGTTCTGGGCGTTTGCAGCCATGATTCGCCGCGCACAGGAGATGCGCATCGCCGCTCAGTCGATGACGGAAGTGGCTTTCCGCCTGACCGAGCCGGAGCAAATCGCCCAGGATCGCGTCATGATGATCGGGCAAGCCGTGCGCCGCGAGGTTGCGGCCATGGGTGAAGGCATCGAGCGCACGCTTGCACGTGCCGTCGAGCTCGAAACCCTGGTCCACAGCGAGGTCAACCAGATCGAGCGCTCCTATTCGGAGAATGAATCCCGCATCCGCTCGCTTGTCGACGGGCTGGGCAGCGAGCGCGAAGCGGTGGTCACCCACGCCGAACGCGTGCGCGCCTCGATCACCGGCGCGCATGAGACGCTGAAGGACGAAATCGGGGCTGCCAGCGACATCATTCGCGACAGCATCCTCAACGCCTCGACCAACCTGTCGATGACCATCACCAATTCTGGCGACACGCTGATCGACAGGATCAACCAAAGCTCGCTGTCGATCTTCGATTCGGTGGAAGGCCGGCTCGAATCCATCACTGACCGGCTGTCGACCTCCGGCGAAGCCTTCGCCAGCCTTCTCGACACACGCATTGCCAAGCTGACGGAGACGACCGACGGCCTCACCCGGTCGCTGACCGATCTGCTCGACGATCGGACCTCCGGCATGGTGTCGCTGCTCGGCGGCGCCGCACGCACGCTCAACTCCGAATTTGAAGCCAGCCTTGACGGCATCGAGCGGACGCTGGCCGAACGCGGCCAGGTGCTGATCAGTGAGTTCCAGACCCGCGCCGAAGCGCTGGACACCGGCACCCAAAAGCTCAACGCCGCGCTAGAGGCCCGCGCACGCCAGATCAACGAGACCCTGGTCGAGCGTGCGCGCGAAATCGCCCATACCTTCCAGGAGAGCAAGGAGACGCTTTCGGCGATGATCGATCAGGGCAAGACCCAGATCGGCGCCGACATGGCCGACATCGTTTCGTCGACCTCGTCGATGCTCGAAGCACGCGCCGGCGATTTCGCCGGCCGCATGGAAGCGGCCCGTCATGTGGTGTCGCGCGCCTTCGACGCCGACATCCAGCGGCTTGCCGATGCCCGCGTCGGCATCGAGGAGGCTGTCGAGAACCACAGCCGCAAGCTTTCCGAAAGCCGCGAACACATGACGGCGGCCATGCAGGCCGATCTGGAGAAATTCGCCGAAAGCCGCGCCGGCATCGACGCGGCTGTCACCGACCAGGTGCAAAAGCTTTCCGAAGGCCGCAATCTGATCTCGCGCGCCCTGGAGGAGGATTTGCGCAAGGTCAACGAGTCGCGCGCCGCCATCGATGCGTCGCTCGGCAGCCATCTCGAACGGCTCGAAGAGGGCCGCAACAGGCTTTCGCAGGCCTTGAATGAAGACTCTGGAAAACTTGTGCAAGCCCGCACGATCATTGACGAAATGGTTGCCGGCCATGTTGGAAAGCTCGCCGAAGGCCGCAGCATTCTTTCACGCGCTCTCGATGCCGATCTCGGCAAGCTGGCCGACAGTCGCGCCAGCATCGACGGCCTGGTCGCTGGCCAGGTCGAGAAGATCGCCGAAGGTCGCGCCTTGCTCGCCAAGGCGCTGGAAACCGACATTGGTGGCATCAAGGGTCTCATCGAGACCCATTCCGCCAAACTGGCGGAAGACCGCAGCGAGCTTTCGCGTTCGCTCCAAGACGACCTGTCGGGCATCCGAGGCCTGATCGAGGACCATTCGGGCAGGCTCGCCGACGATCGCAGCCTGCTTTCGCAAACGCTCGAGGCAGACCTTGCCAAATTGGCGGAAAGCCGGTCGAGCATCGACGGGCTTGTCGCCGGTCAGGTCGAGAAGCTGGCCGAAGGCCGCAACATCCTCAAGCGCGCGCTCGAATCCGATCTCAACACGATCAAGGAGGTCATATCAGGCCAGTCCGAAAAGCTGGCGGAAGACCGTGGTCAGCTCTCGAAGGCGTTGGAAACCGACCTGCAGAGCGTCAATGGCCTTATCTCTGATCACATGAACAGGCTCTCCGAGGACCGTTCAATCCTGTCGAAGGCGCTCGAAGACGATCTCGCCAAGCTGGCGGAAAGCCGGTCGAGCATCGATGGGCTGGTCACCGGGCAGGTCGAGAAACTGGCCGAAGGTCGCGACATCCTCAAGCGCGCGCTCGAATCCGATCTCAACACGATCAAAAGCGTTCTATCAGACCAGTCCGAAAAGCTGGCGGAAGATCGTGGTCAACTGGCGCGAGCGTTGGAAACCGACCTGCAGGGCGTGAACGGCCTTATCTCCGATCACATGAACAGGCTCGCCGCAGATCGCTCGACCCTGTCCCAGGCGCTCGAAGAGGATCTCGCCAAATTGGCGGAAAGCCGGTCGAGCATCGATGGGCTGGTTACCGGGCAGGTCGAGAAACTGGCCGAGGGTCGCGACATTCTCAAGCGCGCGCTCGAGTCCGATCTCAACACGATCAAAAGCGTTATATCGGACCAGTCCGAAAAGCTTGCGGAAGACCGCTCGATCCTGTCGAAGGCGCTCGAAGACGATCTCGCCAAGCTGGCCGAAAGCCGGTCGAGCATCGACGGGCTGGTTGCCGGCCAGGTCGAGAAGCTGGCCGAAGGCCGCGACATCCTCAAGCGAGCGCTCGAATCCGATCTCAACACGATCAAGGAGGTCATATCAGGCCAGTCCGAAAAGCTGGCGGAAGATCGTGGTCAACTGTCGCAGGCGTTGGAGACCGACCTGCAGAATGTGAACGGGCTGATCTCCGATCACATGAACAGGCTCGCCGCAGACCGCTCGACCCTGTCCCAGGCGCTCGAAGACGATCTCGCCAAGCTGGCGGAAAGCCGGTCGAGCATCGACGGGCTGGTTGCCGGCCAGGTTGAGAAGCTGACCGAAGGCCGCGACCTGCTCAGACGCGCGTTGGAAGCAGACCTCAATACCATCAAGGGTGTCGTCGCCGATCAGTCTCAGCAGCTGACCGACAATCGCGCAGAGTTCGCGCGGGCGCTGGAGGCCGATCTCGGCGGTGTCAATGGTCTTGTAAACAGCCACGCCGAGAAGCTCATCCAGGACCGCTCAATCCTGTCCAAGGCGCTCGAAGACGATCTCGCCAAATTGGCGGAAAGCCGGTCGAGCATCGACGGGCTGGTTTCCGGCCAGGTCGAGAAGCTGGCCGAAGGCCGGGACATCCTCAGACGTGCGCTGGAAGCAGACCTCAACACCATCAAGGGTGTCGTCGCCGACCAGTCTCAGCAGCTGACCGACAATCGCGCAGAGTTTGCGCGGGCGCTGGAGGCCGACCTCGGCAGCGTCAACGGTCTTGTGAACAGCCACGCCGAGAAGCTCATCCAGGACCGCTCGATCCTGTCCAAGGCGCTCGAAGACGATCTCGCCAAGCTGGCGGAAAGCCGGTCGAGCATCGACGGGCTGGTTTCCGGCCAGGTCGAGAAGCTGGCCGAAGGCCGCGACATCCTCAGACGTGCGCTGGAAGCAGACCTGCAGAAAATTGCGGCGAGCCGCGGCGACATAGACGACATCATCGCCGGGCACGTCGGCAAGCTGGCCGAAGGCCGCGACGCGCTGACCCGTGCGCTGGAGGACGACCTCTCCAGGCTCGCCGACACGCGCAAGGAAGTCGACCGTTCCCTGTCCGGCCATATCGACCAGATCGCCGCCAGGAGCACCGACATCTCGGACGCCATTGCCGCCGACGTCGAAAAGATCGAGCAGGCGTTCAGCCGCCAGACCGGCATCATCGAGGAGCGCGCCGGGACCATGGAGCGCGCGCTGTCGACCGGCGTCGACAACGTCCGCAACGTGCTCGAAAAGAGCGCCGTCTTCGTTGCCGGAGCGCTGCGCGAAAAGGTCATGGAAGTCACCAGCGCACTGCATGAGCAGGCAGGCGCGGCTTTCAGTGACGCCGATTCCAAGATCGCCGAACGGGCGGAGCAGACCTCTGCTGCCCTGCTTGCCAGGGCGGAGGATATCGCACGCACCTTCGAGGAAGCGGATCGCCGCCTCGCCGCACGTGCCGAAGACACGTCGAGCGCGCTCGTTGCCCGGGCGGAGGGTGCATCGAGCGCAATCATGGCCCGCGTCGACGACACCTCGAACTCGTTGCTGGCGCGCGCCCAGGAAACGGCCGACCAGCTGGCTGCACGTGCCAGCGAGATCGCCGGTACATTCGATGCGGCGGACCAGAAGCTGGTTGCCCGCGCGGTCGAAACGGCACAGTCGCTGGCGGAACGCGCCGGCGACATCCTGCGCAATTTCGAAGGTGCCGACGAACGGCTCAGCGTGCGCATCGGCGAATCGGCCGAAGCGCTCGCAGCGCGTGCATCGGACCTTGGCCGCATTTTCGATGCTGCCGACCAGCAGCTGATCTCGCGCATCGCCGAAGGTTCGGAAGCGCTGTCGGCCCGCGCGTCCGAGATCGGCCGCATCTTCGATGAGGCGGATCACCGCCTGGTGTCGCGTATCGCCGACAGCACGTCGACGATCGGAGAACATGCCGACAACATCGTCGGGGCCTTCGCCAGCACCGAGCAGCGGGTTGCCGAACGTGCAAGGCAGACCGGGCAGGACCTGGCCGTTCACGCCCGTGACATCGAGCAGGCGCTCGCCGGCGCCGACGAGCGCCTGGCCTCCAGCGCGGCGGCCGCGGCGGCTCGCGTCGAGGAACAGGTTGCCGGCGTCGAAAACCGTCTGGTCAACACCACCGAAACGATAGGCCAGAAGCTCAACGAGCAGGTTTCGACCGCCGAGGCGCAGCTGATTTCGCGCGCCAACTCGATCGCCGAAACCTTCACGGCGGTCGGCCAGCATATCGGCCAGAGCACCAACGACGCCGCCAAGACCATCGGCACCAACACCCGCGAACTCAACACCATGCTTGCGGCACGTTCGGCCGAGATCTCGAAAATCCTCGACGAAACGGCACGGCCTCTGGTCGAGCGCTTCGCCCTGGGCGGTTCGGAACTGCAAAAGAGCATGGAAGAGGTGACCGAACGCGCCACCGAAAAGCTGCGCAGCGAAAACGCCGCTTTGGTCGACGCGCTCGCCAGCCGCACGGCCGAAACATTGTCGGCCGTTGAAGGGGCGCGCTCGACGCTCGCCGACAGCGTCGCCGACCTCATCGGCCGCATGAGCACCTCGAGCGCACAGCTCGGCCAGCTGATCGAACAGGCGGCGGCCAATCTCGGCCAGGTCGACGAACGCCTGACTGGCAGCACGCAAAGCTTTGCGGCGACAACGGAAAAAGCCGCGCAGACTTTTGCCAGCTCGGCGCGTCTGGTCGATTCGAATACGACACGGCTTACCGAGCTGTCGTCCTCGACCTTGCGCGAGGTTGCCTCGATCGCCACCAAGTTCGACGAGCACAGCCGATTGCTGTCGAGTGCTTCGGACCTGTTGAGCTCGGCCCAGAGCAACCTCGAACACACGCTGGAAAGGCAGTCGTCGCTGGAGGACCTCGCCGTCGGCTTGGTCAAGAAGTCGGAGGATCTCGAAAAAGTCATGCGCTCGTTCGAGGATCTGGTCGGCCAGACGTTGCAGAACGCCGAAGGCAAGACGCTGGAGTCGGCGGACAAGATCCGTACCTCCATTGCCGACGTCGTCGATTCGGCAACCAAGCGCTTTGCCGACGCGACCGAGGAGATGCGACGCACCGCCAGCTCGATCAAGAGCGAGCTCGACCTTACCCGCGCCGAGCTCAAGAAGGGTGTCATCGAGATGCCGGAAGAGGCAAAGGAATCGACCACGGCCATCCGCCGTGCCGTTTCCGAGCAGATCAGCGCCCTGAAGGAACTCTCTGATATCGTTGCGAAATCTGGCCGCAGCACCGACTCCTCGGAGCCGCGCAACCTGCGCCCGGCACAGCAGGCGCCTGCCCCGCGCGCCACTGAGCCGCTGCGCCGCCCTCCGGCCCCGGAACCCCTTTCCCCGCAGGCGCCGTCGGGTGACACCACACTGCGCGGCGACCTGGAACGCCCGCCGGAGACGGCGCCGCGCCAGCGCGACCCTAATGGCCGCGCGCCGCAGGGCGGCTGGGTGCGCGATCTCTTGAGCGGGGCATCGCGCGAAGAGGCCGCCAAGCCAGCAGCACCTTCGGAAGCGCCACGCTCGGCAGCCCCTGCCCAGCGTTCGCCGCTTCATGTCGTTGAGTCGCTCAACTCGCTTTCCGTCGACATCGCCCGCGCTATCGATCACGACGCCTCGATCGAACTGTGGAACCGCTACCGGAGCGGCGAGCGTGACGTGTTCACCCGGCGTCTCTACACGCTGAAGGGACAGCAGACGTTCGACGAGATCCGACGCAAATATCAGATGGAGGCGGAATTCCGCGCCGCCGTCGACCGTTACTGCGACGACTTCGAAAAGCTGCTCAAGGACGTCTCGCGCAACGACCGCGACAACATGATGGCGCAGACCTACCTGACGTCGGACACCGGCAAGGTCTATACGATGCTAGCCCACGCCAGTGGCCGCCTGCATTGATCAGACGATAAGCGAACGGAAAAAGGCGGGAAATTCCCGCCTTTTAGAGCAATCGCTTCGGGTTTGAATTTCACATCGTTACCGGCGCCGGCAGCGACATTCACATCGTTACCGGCGCCGGCAGCGACAATTGAGTGCCCGGCCGTTCCGGCTGTGGTCAGATCACCGAATCGGTCCAGCGGACGATGTCCTTGGCGGCATCGCCGAACGCCCTGTCGAGCGCGTCGACATAGGCCTGGTTGCCGCTGCCGGAGACGGGCGCGGTCGAGTTGAAGCTCTTGGAGGCGCGCACCTCGCCATTGCGGTCGTTCAGTATCCGCACGAACAGCTCGACCTCGGCGTGTTGGCCGCCGTCGACGCGGACTTCGAAGGAACGGACCTCGACGATCACCTGATAGTCGATCGCCAGGCCCTCGCCCGGCTTGCCGACGCCGGCGAAACTGCCCGAGCGCTGGAATGTCTCGGCCAGCCGCGCCTGCACGATCAGCGGCAGCCGGTCGGCCCATTGCGCTCCCTTGAGGTACTGGATCGAGCGCACCGACGGCTTGATGACGATGTTCTGGCTGTCCAGCGCCTTGAGCGCGGAAGGCTGGGCGATGAGGATTTGTTGGCGGCCGCGGCCGCGCGCATCGAGCGACGGCGCCGACAGTTCGAATGTGTCCAGGGGCGCCGGCCCGCCGCCCGGCAAAAACGCGCAGCCGGCCAGCGAAAGCGCAAGCAATGCCACACCCGCAGTGGGCCCGCCCGCTTTGACCCCGCCCAATCTAAGCACGCCCAATTTAAGCACGACCGACTTCACACGCGATCCCCGTCGTCCCCGAATCGAATGAGCAAATCGCACCCGCAGCGTACTTGCCTGCCGTTCTTGGGGCCGGCGAAAGCCGAAGTCAACGCCGCACCCTGCCATCGAATTGCCGAACCTCACCTTCGCCGCCTGACAGGATTCGCTGCGGATTGCGGCTGAGATCCGTTACCGCCTCTTCGATGCGGTTGATCGAGCGACGGCTGTCTTGGACCAGCGCTTCGACGTCCTGCAGGCCCTGGCCGGAGAATCGCGCCAGATTGTCGGTGATGGTGCCGAGGCGGGCGTTCAGCGTGTCGGCGACCTGCTTGAACGATTTCAGGGTATTCCTTGCATCGGCTATCATGCCGTCGGCCTGGCCTGAGCCGAGCAATGTATCGACCTTGACGAGGATGCCGTCGACACGCACCGAAGCGTCGTTGAGGCGCTCCGCGAGCTGCTGCGCGTCCTTGATCGTCTGGTCGATATCGTCGGCCCGGTTGGCGAATTTGTTGGTCACCTTGGCGATGTCGGCGGCAGCCTCGTTGGCGTTTTCGCTGGCCTTCTGGATGTTGGCCAGCGCGGTGCGGACCTGTGCCGGATCGATGCCGTCGAGAACGCCGTCGACCTTGGCCAGCGTGCCTTGCGTCCTTTGGGCGAAATCGTTGATCGACCCCACTGCGGTGTCGACATTCCTGACGACCGTGTCGAACTGCTTGCTGGTTTCCTTCAGGTTCTCGGTCACCGTATCGACGTTGGCGACAATACTCTTGATCTGATCCTTGTCGACGGCGTTGAGCAGCCCTTCCGCCGCCTTCAGCGTGCCGTCAAGCTTGCCCGAGACGCCCCTCAGTTCCTCCGACAGCGAACTGACGTTGGCGAGGAATTTGTCGATGCCGTCGGAGTTCTTGGCCAGCGCGTCGGAGAAGGTCTGCACATTGTTGACGGTCTGCGTCAGCGGCCCGCGAACGTCGCTGGTGAAGCCTTCGAGCTGGGAGAGAACCGTATCGGCGCGGGTGAAGATGTTCTGCGCCGTCTGCAACAGGTTGGTGACCGCCGACGGGTTGGCGACGATCTCGGCGACGCGGCCCTCCTGCTCCGCCTGGTCGAGAAGGTTGACCTCCTTGGGGTCAGCGCCCCTGAGCTCGATACTCGCTTGGCCGGCGAGGCTGACGATCCCGATATCGGCCTGCGTCGATTTGGTGATCGGCGTCGTGCGGCCCACTTCGGCTTCGGCTATGGCGTCGTTCGGATTGGCGGGGTCGATATAGACGCGCCTGACATCCCCAACCCTGACGCCGTTGAACAGCACGAAACTGCCGCGGCCGAGGCCGGAAGCCGATCCCGGAATGCGCACCCGCAGCATCGCCGTCTCACCCCTGTCGCCGATCGCGGCCGTCCAATAGACGAACGCGAATGCCGCCAGGATCGCGGCTAGCGTGAAAATGCCGACAATGACGTAGTTGGCTCTGGTTTCCATTTATCCACTTATGGCTACGCGCGGGCCGCAAGATCAAGTTGCCGCGCACGTTTTCCGCGAAAATAGGATTTCACCCAGGGTTCCTCGCTCTTGAGCATGTCGTCGATCGTGCCTTCGACCAGCACTTTCTTGTTGCCGAGCACGGCCACCCGATCACAAGCGGTGAACAGCGTGTCGAGATCGTGCGTGACCATGTATACGGTCAGATCCATGGTATCGCGCAGCTTGACGACCAGTTCGTCGAACTCAGCCGCGCTGATCGGATCGAGGCCGGATGTCGGCTCGTCCAGGAACACGATGTCGGGGTCGAGCGCCAGCGCGCGCGCCAGCGCCGCACGCTTGATCATGCCGCCGGAAAGCTCGGACGGGAATTTCTGCGCCGCATCCGGCGGCAACCCGACCAGTTCGACCTTGAGCATCGCCAGCTCGTCCATCAGCTTTTTCGGCAGATCGAGATATTCGCGCATCGGCACCTGCACGTTTTCGAGCACCGTGAGCGCCGAAAACAGCGCGCCGTGCTGAAAGAGGACGCCAAGGCGCATGTCGATGCGAAGGCGCTCCCTCTCGCTCGCCTTTTCGACATCGACGCCGAACAGCTTGATCGTTCCCGACTGCTTGTGCACCAGGCCGAGAATGGTGCGCAGCAGAACCGACTTGCGGGCGCCGGGGGCGCCGACGAAGCCGAGAATTTCGCCACGCCGGATATGGAGCGACAATTTGTCGAGAATGACCTTGTCGCCGAAGGAGACGGTGACGTCGTGCGCAGAAAGCACGATCTCGTCCTCGTCGGCCCTTTGCGTAGTCGTGGTCGGCTTTGTGCCAAGCAGCGCCATGTCAGAACTCGATCGCTGCGTAGAACATGGCGAAAAGCCCGTCGAGGATGATCACCACGAAGATCGACTTCACCACTGAAGCAGTCACGTGCTGCCCGAGCGATTCGGCGCTGCCGCCGACCTTCATGCCTTCGACCGAGGCGATCGTGCCGATGATCATGGCCATGAACGGCGCCTTGATCAGCCCGGCAAAGATGGTGCTGAGATCGATGGCAACGCGCAGCCGGTCGATGAAGGCGGCCGGTGCGATGTCGGAGTAGAGCCATGCCGCCAGTATGCCGCCGCCGAGTGCGGCGAAATTGGCAATGATCGTCAGGCAAGGCAGTGCGATCACCAGCGCGACCAGCCGCGGAAACACCAGAACGCCGATCGGATTGAGCCCGATGACCTTCAGCGCGTCGACCTCCTCGCGCATTTTCATCGAGCCGATTTCAGCCGTGATGGCGCTGCCCGAACGGCCGGCGATCATGATCGCAGTCATCAGCACGCCGAGCTCGCGCAGGATCAGCACGCCGACAAGGTCGACGACGAAGATATCGGCGCCGAAATAGCTGAGCTGATAGGCGCCTTGCTGGGCGACGATCGCCCCGACGATGGCCGACATCAGCACAACCACCGGGATGGCGCCGACGCCCATGCGGTCCATCTGGTTGAAGATCGCCGCCGGATTGACCGCATGGCCGCGGCCAAGCTTCATCTGCGCGCCGCGTATCGTGGCGCCCAGTATGTTCATCGCGGCCAGGAAATCGTCACGCATCTCATAGACGCGCCGGCCAACCGCCTCGAGCGCGCGAATGACGATGTTCGGCGGCCCAACGGTGCCGGAATCAGGTTCGCGTCGAACGGCGTCACCGACGGCGCCGAGCAGGATCGAGGCAACCTCGCTTTGCCCCTGCATCGTGATTTTCACACCCTGCTTTTCGAAGGCGCTGACCAGACGGTCGATCACCCACGCCCCGGCGGTATCCATTTTCTCGATATGCGAGAGGTCGAGCGCCAGCGTCTGAAAGCCGCTGCGTTGCTCGATCTTGCGCATCTCGGCATCGACGAGCGCCACGGTGCGTGTCGTCCAGGTGCCGGAGAAAGCGCAGCCGAGGACGCCGCCGTCCTCGCCGACCACAACGCGCGGCTGGTGGTCGGCCTCCTTGGCGGTCGTGCCGCTTGCGTCGCGTTTGCGGATCGTCAACATGGCGTCCTGTTTAGCCTGACGGGCCGATCTTTTTAACCTGACAGAACCCACCTGTCGATTTGCCGACAAGCTTGTTGTCGCACAGCCGGAGCAGAAAAATATGGCGCGTGTCATTTCGGTCGAGTCCGAGCGCTTTGCCATCGCCGGGACCTTCACCATCTCGCGCGGTTCGAAAACCGAAGCCGAGGTCGTCACAGTGACGATCAGCGAGGACGGCCAGAGCGGGCGCGGCGAATGCGTCCCCTACAAACGCTATGGCGAAACCATCGAGGCTGTGCGCGATGCGATCGAGGCGATGCGGGAGCAGGTTCACGACGGCATCAGCCGGGCCGCGCTGCTCGACGCCATGCCGGCGGGCGCGGCGCGCAACGCCGTCGACTGCGCGCTATGGGACCTGGAGGCGAAGATCGCAGGCAAGCCGGTGGCTTCCAGCATCTGCACGGCGCCGCCGAGGGCGCTCGAAACGGCTTACACGCTGTCGCTCGGCGAGCCCGAAGCCATGGCAGCCCAGGCCCGCGCCAATGCCCTGCGCCCGCTTCTCAAGGTCAAGATCGGCGGCGACAACGACATGGCCCGCATCCGCGCGGTCAGGGAGGCGGCACCGGCGAGTCGCATCATCCTGGACGCCAATGAGGGCTGGAGCGACGACAACATCGTTGCAAACCTGGCCTTTGCCGCCGAGCACGGCATCGCGCTGATCGAACAGCCGCTGCCGGCGGGCCGTGATGGCATCCTTCGCAACATCGCCCATCCGGTGCCGATCTGCGCCGATGAAAGCCTGCATGAGGCTAAAGACCTTGCCTGGCTTGTCGGCCTTTACGATGCGGTCAACATCAAGCTCGACAAGTCGGGCGGCTTGACCGCTGCCCTCGTCCTTCGCGATCGCGCCCGCGAACTGGGTTTTGGCGTCATGGTCGGCTGCATGGTCGGCACGTCATTGGCCATGGCGCCGGCGGTGCTGTTGGCCCAGGATGCCGATTTCGTCGATCTCGACGGTCCACTGCTGCTGGCCCGCGACCGTGCGCCTGGCCTTGTCTACCAAGGTTCGCTGGTGTCACCGCCCGATCCGGTGCTGTGGGGCTGAACGCGCCGCAAGCCCGATCAGCACAAGGCCGACCAGGGCGATCGGGATCATGGCAAAAAAGCCGTCGACGCCGAAGCGGTCGTAAAGCGGGCCGCACAGGAGTGTCACCACAGCGGTGAAAAAGCCGTTGGAGAAATAGGCGATGCCTTGCGCGGCCCCGGTGCGTTCCTCCGCGACCGTCTCACCGATCATTTTCTGCAGGCCGATCAGCACCAGCGCCACCGAGACCGCGTGCAGCGTCTGGACTGCGAAAAACCCACCTACGCCAAGGCCAAGCGGCCAGATCAAGGGAAAGGCTATCCAGCGCACGATCGCGCCTATTCCCGCCATCACCATGATCGATACGACCGAGAAGGAACCGAAAACCCGAGTAAAGATCATGAACATGCCGATCTCGGCCAGGACACCCCAACCCCAAAGCAGCCCGACCACAGAGTCGCCGATGCCGATCGATTTCCAGTAGATCGAGACGAAGCCGTAGAAAAACGCGTGGCTGGCGGTGATGACGCCGACGCCGACGGAGAAATACAGGAAATAGCCGTTGAGGAGTTTTGGCGCCGACTGCTGGATGTCGGCAGCCGAAAGCGGCGAGGCACGGCGGGGACGGCCGAGCCGCGGCGCGATCAGTGCGACGACAAGTGCGGCGCCAAACGCCACGAAGATGATCACCGGAACTGCCTGGGCGCCGGTCGCCGACAGGATAAAACCGCCGGCAAGATTTGCGCACAGATAGGAGATCGATCCCCATTTGCGCATGTTGGCATAATTCGAGCCGAAGCGGCGCACCCCCGACAGCGCCAGCGAATCGGCGATCGGCGAATGCGGCGTCCAGGCGACGGTGAGCGCCAGCGAAACGGCCAGCACCATGGCATAGGTCGGCGTCAGGAAATAACCGGCGGACAGCGCCAGCGATGCGGCCGTCAGCGCGACATAGACATGGGCGCGGTCGCTCGCCCTGTCGGCCAGTGCCGTAAGCCATGGCGTCGTCACCACGCGCAGGAACATCGGTGCCGCGAGAATGATCGCTATCTGCTCGGCATCAAAACCGTTTGCCTGCAGCCACAGCGGAAAGTACGGCAAATGTATCCCGAGCGGCACGAAAAGCGTGAAGAAGATCAGGCCCATGCGCAGCTCGAACTGACGCGGCTTGACGAGTTGTTCGAGTAAAAGCGGCGGCAGGGAGGACATCAGCAGGCAATCCGTCGGCGCAGCATTCGACCGGCCGGCCAGCCAACGCACGCCGATCCCATAACATGGCAAAAAAAGCGATGAAACCGCTGCGCTAAAGCGCGTCGCGTTTGACCGCCTCATGCGACGCGCTTTAGGTTCTTGTTTTATGTATGTCGTTATCGCAAAACCGCTGCACACCCTCGTGTCAGGCCCGAGGGCATGCTTTTGCGCGACATGCATGAACGCATCATCGCGTCAGGCAGCCTGGACTGCCCTGCCCTTGATGGCGACGATGTCGATCGGCACCAGCACTTCGCCGCCGACCGGAGCCTCCGGCAGGACGTGCGCCCAGTGCAGGATCTCCATCTGGCCGTCGAAATGCTCGACCACTGCGGTGCAGCTCTCCACCCAGTCACCGGTGTTGATGTATTGCACGTCCTCATAATTTTCGATCGCGGCATGGTGGATGTGGCCGCAGATCACGCCGTCGACATGCGAGCGGCGCGCTTCCTCGGTCAGCATGGTCTGGAACGAGCCGATGAAATTCACCGCCTTCTTGACGTTGACCTTGGCCCAGGACGAAAACGACCAGTAAGGCAGGCCAAGCAGCTGGCGAAGCCGCGTCACCACGCGGTTGACCAGCATCGCCGCATCATAGGCGTAGTCGCCGAGATAGGCCAGCCAGCGCGCATTGTGGACGACGGTGTCGAACTGGTCGCCATGGATGACGAGAAAGCGTTTGCCGTTGGCAGTCTCGTGGACGACGCGGTCGGCGACGACGATGCCGCCGAAATGCACGCCCTGGAACTGGCGCGCGAATTCGTCGTGATTGCCGGCGATGTAGGTGATGCTGGCGCCCTTGCGCGCCTTGCGCAGCAAGTTCTGGACGACGTCATTGTGGCTTTGCGGCCAGTGCCAGTTCCGTCTGAGCCGCCAGCCGTCGACGATGTCGCCGACGAGACAGATGATATCGGCGTCGTGATGGCGCAGGAAATCGATCAGGAACTCGGCCTTCGCCGCCTTCGATCCGAGATGGACGTCGGAGATGAACATGCTGCGGAATGTGCGGGGCTCTGCGCCAGGCATTGGATTCTCACCGTTGCTTCCGAACAGGCTATGCCTCGATTCATGCAACAACCGTATGACGGTTGCGATTGGTCCAGCCCCAAGAGTAGGTTGCGACCCAAATCAGAGGAGAAATCGCCATGGATCTCGGTATTCGCGGAAAAAAGGCCATCGTCTGTGCTTCGAGCAAAGGCCTTGGGCGCGGTTGCGCCATGGCGCTGGCCGAAGCGGGCTGTGATCTGGTCGTCAACGGGCGCAACGCCGACCAACTGGCCAAGACCGCCGCCGAACTGCGCGAAAGATTCGGCGTTGAGGTGACCGAGATCGTCGGCGACGTGTCGAAGCCCGAGGTGCAGAAGGCGCTGCTTGCCGCCTGCCCCGATCCCGATATCCTCGTCAACAACAATGGCGGACCGCCGCTTCGCGATTTCCGCGAGCTCGACCGCGAAAAGATCCTCGAAGGCGTCACCCAGAACATGGTGACCCCGGTCGAACTGGTTCAGGCTGTCATCGACGGCATGGCCGAGCGCGGCTTCGGCCGCATCGTCAACATCACCTCGCTGTCGGTCTATGTTCCCATTCCAGGCCTCGATCTGTCGTCCGGCGCGCGCGCCGGACTGACTTCGTTCCTGGCCGGCGTCGCGCGGACGGTGATCGACCGCAATGTGACGATCAACAACATGCTGCCGGGCAAGCTCGACACCGACCGGCTGCGTCCCCCGCATGAAGCCGGCACCCCGGAAGATCCGGCAGCCGCCGCCGCACGCAAGACCCAGGCAGCAGTCAACGTTCCGGCCAAGCGGCTCGGCACGCCGGAGGAATTCGGCCAGATTTGCGCCTTCCTGTGCTCGGTTCACGCCGGCTACCTGACCGGGCAGAACATCCCGGTCGATGGCGGCCTCTACGTCAGCGCGTTTTAGCGCCTAACGCTTCCCGCTGGCAACTGCGAGAAAAAGGGTGTTTTTCTGATTCTAACGAAAAATTCCAAGCGCTGGCATTGGCACTTTATGGATGACGTTTGGCTGTTGCTGTCCGCCGGTTTTCTAGGCTTGATGAGGCTAGGGAAGCAAAATGAGCGATGTGGACGAACACCTCGATCTGACGGAGATCAACGCCGTCCGCAGGTTGTTGGCGTCAAAGCCACGACCGGTGGACTGGGACGAACGCCGGGCGCGGCTCGACGAGGTTGGTTCGGTGTGGCCGATTGCGGACGACATCCGATGCGAGGATGCGGTTCTCGACGGCCTTGAGGGAGAGTGGTCGCTAGCGCCTGAGAGTGACAGGGATAAGGTTCTGCTCTTCTTCCACGGTGGTGGCTACTGCTCCGGCTCTCTCCAAAGTCATCGTCGAATGGTCACCGAGGCAGGTCGAGCAATGGGAATGCGCACCCTCGCGATCGACTATCGACGCGCACCGGAACATCCTTTCCCTGCGCAACATGAAGACGCACTTACCGCATGGCGCTTTCTGAGCCGGCAAGGGATCGCGCCGGACCGCATCGTGGTTGGCGGAGACAGTGCGGGCGGCAACCTCACCCTGTGCTTGGTCAATATATTGCGCGCGGCAGGGGAGCGGTTGCCGCGATGTCTTTGGCTGGTCTCGCCCTGGACGGACCTTTCGATGTCCGGCGCGACACTATCAACTAAGGACGCGATCGACCCTATCATCCACCGGGCGTATTTGGAGGAACTGGCCACCGCCTATGTTCCCCATGGCGTTGGTCGGCGCGATCCCCTGATCTCGCCGTTGTTCGCCGATCTGGGCGGATTTCCCCCAATGCTGATACAAGTCGGTTCGGCCGAGGCGCTGTTGTCGGACGCAACTCGGCTCGCGGAAGCCGCTGGCGCGGCTGACGTCAAAGTACGTCTCGAAATTTGGCCGTATATGATTCACGCTTGGCCGGTTTGGAATGCAGGATTGAGTGCCGGTCGCCGCACTCTTCACAGCGCGGGTGTGTTTGTGCGCGAATATTTATAACCCTGGGTGAGGCATCTGCTGGCGCCACTTTCTCGTGCCCAATCGACGAGACGAATGACAGCATTCCGCAGGCTGCACCCGTTGTAGACATCACACTGGGCGGTGGCGGCCTCTACGTCAGCGCGTTTTGGTACCTAACGCTTGGTACCCGCTGGGAACGCCGGGAGGCGATCCATCTCGGCCGTTCTTGTCAGGAAGTGACGGCTCTGAACGCAGGCGTTGCAGGTGCCGTGCCAGACCATAAGGAGCCGATTTATCGTCCGAAGTCTCAAAGACATCGGCTGCGCTGGCGAGGGGGCGGGTGTGGTGTTGAGCAGCGGGGCTATGATGGCCCCTTCCCGCGCCGGCCGCCGCTACAGTGCATAGGGCCATTCGTCCGGCACGAAGCGATAGGCGTCGCCATCGCGCGCCACATGGCCGATGCCGGGGAACGGCAAATGCATGCCGGCGATCAGCATCCGGTCGGCAGCGACCCGGTCGAGGGTCCGCTTGCGCGTTTCGGCAGCCAGCTTGGAATCGACATCGAAGGCGATGCTCCAATCCGGGCGCGCGAACTGGTAGGTCGCCATGTGCACGACATCGCCCCAGATGAACAGCGCCTCACCGTCCGATTCCACGATGAAGCCGGCATGGCCCGGAGTGTGGCCGGGCAGCGGCACGGTGCGGATCGAGCCGAGCGCCTCGCGCTCGCCGTCCACTTGCCGCAGGCGATCCGCATAAGCGGCGGCAGCCTTGCGTGCCCCGATGAAGAACGGCTTCGCTTCGTCCGGCGCCTGGTTCATGTTCGCATCGTCGTGCCAGAAGGCGTAGTCGGTGGCGGTGACGACGAGTTCGGCATTGGGAAACAGCGCCTGGCCGGCGGGAGTCAGCACGCCGTTGATATGGTCGGGATGCATGTGGGTAATCAGCAATGTATCGATCTGGTCCGGAGAGACGCCGGCCGCCTCGATAGCGGCCGGGAGTCGGCCGAGTGACGGGCCCATGCTGTCCGACGTACCGGCGTCGACGAGCACCAGACGGTCGCCCAGATTGATGAGATAGGCATTGACCGGTGCGCGGCGCGGTCCGGGCTTCTGGAAGCTGGCCTCAGCCAGCCGCTCCGCATCGGCCTCAGCGAGCCCGATGACCAGCTCGGAACCAATGTCGATATAGCCATCTAGTAGCGCCGTAACCTGGACCGATCCCACGTTGCGGCGCAGCGCGCCAAGCGTTGCGGCGTCGACCAGCGGCGCTCGGGCCACCGCCGGAACGGATACATTGGCTAGGAGAGTGCCGCCGGTTAGGCCGGCACCGGCGAGAAAATGACGGCGGGAAAGCGGCATTGCATCGTCTCCAGTTTGGGGATCTAGAGCTCCAGGCGGAGCAAGGCGGGTCTATGTCATAGGCTCAGCTTTTTGAACTTGCCGATTGCTTATATGTCTTATTACTCTTGTTTATTAATCACGACGGAGAGTTGCCATCATGGACCGCTTGACCGAGCTGACCAGCTTCGTACGCGCCTGCGATACCGCCAGCTTCTCGGCGGCAGCGCGCGAGTTGGGCTTGAGCCAGCCGGCCGTCAGCCAGCAGATCCGCGCACTGGAAAAGCGTCTAGGGGTCCGGCTCTTTGACCGTACGACTCGTCATGTTTCGCCGACGGAAGCCGGCCGGCGTTATCTGGAGCGCGCCCGCGACATCATCGAGCGCCTCGAGGAGGCGGACCGCAGCGTCGGCTGCCTCGAATCGAAGATGTGCGGACGTCTTGCCGTCGGCGCGCCGGCCAGCTTCGGCGCAGGTGTGCTTGGCAGCTACTTGATCGAGTTCAAGCGCGCCTATCCGGAACTGTTGCTCGACGTGGCGCTGACCGACAGTTTCGTCGATGTGATCGCAGAGGGGCTCGACGTGGCGATCCGTATGGGGACCATCGATGACGACCGGCTGATCGTGCGCAAGCTCGGCGTGATCGGGCGCTGCCTTGCGGCGACGCCAGAGTATCTCGACCGCAGGGGCCGGCCGCGACGCCCGGAAGATATAGCCGACCATGATTATCTGCTTTACGCCCACATCAGGAAGCGCGATGTCGTGCCGCTCACCGGCCCGGGCGGCGAAAAGGCCGAGGTGCGAATCCGGCCGGCCATGCGCTCCGACAATTCGCTGCTCAATCATCAGGCGTTGCTGTCCGGCGTCGGCATCGGCCTCGGGCACAGGGTGATACTCGATCCGCTCATCGCCGAAGGCTTGCTCGAACATGTGCTGCCGGACTGGCACTATGCGCCGCACCATGTGCATGCGGTCTATCCATCGAACCGCTTCATTCCGTTGAAGGTCAGGCGGTTCGTTGCCGGCTTCGCCGATCACCTCGCCGCGATGGGTGCGTTCATCGATGACAAAAAAGCATGTACATCCAAGGAAACGGCGCCGGCCCAGTGAAGTCTGACGTTTGTACGCGCAGGGAAATGGCGGAGACGGGGGAGTCGAGATGTGGCGCGGCGGAGATAGGCGTAGCCCCGCAACCGCGCAGTGAGTAGCTGTCGGGTGGACGGCAGCCGCAAAGCCTGGAGGCGGTCGACCGTTGCGGCTACTGCTCCCGCAGGACACATGAACTGCCCTTCATGGTCATTCCTCCTGCCGATCGAGAAACCGCTTCACGGCGCCGAGGAACACACCGCGCCCTGCGGCCTCGCGGTCGAGATGCACGAAGTGGGTAGCGTCCGGGATGTTTAGGCGTTCCGCTTTTGGTGCTTCGTCCACAATTGCCATCGCATCCTCCGGTCGGCTCCAGAAATCCCGTCCGGAACGGATGACGAGCACCGGCATGGTGAGCGCCGCCGCCGACCATTGCCGGCGATCGAACGCGAGTTCGAAGCTGTCGGCCATGGCGCCGCTCGGTGACCGGAAACTCGGCGGCTGGCGCGTCGACGCCGTCTCGTCGGAGGCGAGTGCCGCATCACCATAGGCCGCGGCCACCGCGGGATCGCGCCACTGAGCCTTGTCCGCGACCGGGATGCTGTCGTCCCAGGCGGTGAACAGGCTCGGACGTGTATTCAGCCGATAACCGCCGAACGCATGGACATTGAACGTCCCGGGCCGATCCGGATTTTCGAGCAGCGAGCCGGTGCCAAGAGTGGGATGCTGGTTTGAGCCTCCATACAGGGTGTTGTAGAGGATGAGCCGATCGACCGTCTGCGGAAACCGGCTGGCATAGGCGCCGGCCCAATGCCCGCCGGTGGCCCAGCCGACGAGGCTGATCCTCGAAACGTCGCTCCATTTCGCGATGCCGTCGACCGCTGCGGAAATACCCGCCACGATTGTCGATAGCGTCTGGAAACTGCTTGAGGCTCGTTCAGACGTGAGTGACCGCCCGCGACTGGACACGCCCGGCCGCGCGACGCGCTCGATGACATCCGCGCCGGCCGCGACGAGGCAGGTGAGGATTTCAGCGCAACAATCTGACATGGTAGGGTTTTCCACGATCCATCCCCCCAAACTGGCGGTTGCGTCATTTGGCATCGTGAAAAACCAGCGCTGCATGCTAAACCTCGACGCAGCCGCCCTTTATTTCCACAAGCATCCACGCCCTGGAAAGCTTGAAATCCAGGCGACAAAGCCGCTCGGCAACCAGCGCGACCTGGCGCTCGCCTATTCGCCCGGCGTGGCGGTGCCCTGTCTCGAAATCCGAGACTAGACGGCTGCCGTAAGCTCCTTGCATTGGCCCTCATTGCGTCTTACGTTTGGCGCATCGATCAAGTGAGGGTATGATAATGCCCGAGACTGCAACCCTGTCCTCGAAGTTCCAGATATCGATCCCCAAGGCGATCCGGACCGCCCAGCATTGGGAAGCGGGTTTGACCTTGGCCTTCATCCCGAAGGGAACGGGCGTGCTACTCGTCCCTGTGCCGAAGCGGGAAGCGCTGAAGGGGCTGGCGAAGGGCGCTTCGGCGACGGAATTTCGCGACCGGTCGGACCGTTTCTGATGGTGCTCGTCGATACCTCGGCTTGGATCGAATGGCTGATAGGCTCTCCGACTGGAGAGCAGGTGGCAGAGCATCTGCCCGAGCGAGCCGACTGGCTCGTTCCGACCATTGTGCAGTTGGAACTCGCAAAATGGCTCACTCGCGAAGTAGGCGAAGACAAAGCCGATCAGACCATCGCCTTTACGCAGGTCTGTACGGTGGTCCCGCTTGACACGGAAATCGCCCTAGCGGCCGCCGAAGCCTGCCGGAAGCACAAATTGGCGACCGCAGATGCGATCATTTTCGCGACCGCTCGGGCGCATGACGCGACGCTCCTGACTTGCGACAAGCATTTCGAGAGCCTGCCAGTCGTCACCCTCATCGAAATGATCTAACGCTGACATTGTTGGGCCGCGGGGTGATGTCGGCTCCGGCAGTTCACGACCGAGGGCGTGTGAAAACTCGGCACGTCGGTCAAGACGTAGAATTTTCTCCTCCGCCCAAGCGAACAGAAGCGCGCTCGTATTCGATGCGGCTCGCGCGTGAAGGTCGTTTTCCACCCGTTGCAGACATTCAAACTGGGATGTCGGCGTAGCTCGCCGCACCGCGCCGCCCCGCGTCCAGCATTTCGATGGGACCACGCAGCGGGACGCTATGCGAAGCCAAAGGCCGCACTTTGCGACATATCACCTCTCGAAAAGCCTCGGCTGCATGCTAAGAGACTCAAAACAGCAAACGGACTGGACTGAGGAGCGGCCGGCATGCAAGGCGAAAACAAAAAAGCAGCCCGGTCGGACCTCGACGAAGCCGCACTCTATTTCCACAAGCATCCACGCCCTGGAAAGCTGGAAATCCAGGCGACAAAGCCGCTCGGCAACCAGCGCGATCTGGCGCTTGCCTATTCGCCGGGCGTCGCGGCGCCCTGTCTGGAAATCCGCGACAATCCGGCAGCCGCCGCCGACTACACGGCGCGGGCCAATCTGGTTGGCGTCGTCTCCAATGGTACGGCGGTGCTCGGCCTTGGCAATATCGGCCCGCTGGCCTCCAAGCCGGTGATGGAAGGCAAGGCGGTGCTGTTCAAGAAATTCGCCGGCATCGACGTCTTCGACATCGAGATCGACGCGCCTGACATCGAGCGGATGGTCGAGACGATCTCGGCGCTGGAGCCGACCTTCGGCGGCATCAACCTCGAGGACATCAAGGCGCCCGAATGCTTTGAGGTCGAGGAACGGCTGAAGGCGCGCATGGCCATACCGGTCTTCCACGACGACCAGCACGGCACCGCGATCATCGTCGCCGCCGCCGTGCTCAACGGGCTGGAATTTGCCGGCAAGACGATCTCCGACATCAAGATCGTCACCTCCGGCGCCGGGGCAGCGGCCCTCGCCTGCCTCAACTTGCTGGTTTTGCTCGGCGCGCGCATCGAAAACATCTGGGTCACCGACCGTTTCGGCGTCGCCTACAAGGGCCGCGTCGACGAAATGGACCGCTGGAAGGACCCCTATGTGAAGGACACCGAGGCGCGCACGCTGGCCGATGTGCTGCCGGGCGCCGACGTGTTCCTGGGCCTTTCGGCCGCCGGCGTGCTGAAACCGGAATTGCTCCAGCACATGGCGCCAAAACCGCTGATCCTGGCCTTGGCCAACCCCAACCCCGAGATAATGCCGGAAGCGGCGCGGGCGGCGCGACCAGACGCCATGATCTGCACCGGCCGTTCCGATTTTCCCAACCAGGTCAACAACGTGCTTTGTTTTCCTTACATTTTCCGCGGCGCCCTGGACTGCGGCGCCAGCGCCATCAACGAAGAGATGAAGATGGCTGCGGTGCGGGCGATCGCAGCCCTTGCCCGCGAGGAACCGTCTGACGTCGCCGCCCGCGCCTATTCCGGCGAAACGCCGATCTTCGGGCCCGATTTCCTGATCCCCTCGCCGTTCGATCCCAGGCTGATCCTGCGCATCGCGCCGGCGGTGGCCAGGGCAGCCTGCGACACCGGCGTCGCGACACGGCCGATCACCGATTTTGCCGCCTATATCGACACGCTCAACCGCTTCGTCTTCCGCTCCGGCCTGGTCATGAAGCCGGTGTTCACGATGGCCAAGACGTCGAGCGCCAAGCGCGTCATCTATGCCGACGGCGAGGACGAGCGCGTGCTGCGCGCCGCCCAGGTAGTGCTGGAGGAAGGCATCGCCGAGCCGATCCTGATCGGCCGTCCGCATGTCATCGAAGTCAGGCTGAAACGCTACGGGCTGCGCATCAAGCCGGGCGTCGATTTCGGCCTGATCAATCCCGAGGACGATCCGCGTTATCGCCACTATGTCGACCTTTTGATCGAGCTCGCCGGCCGGCGTGGCGTGACGACGGAGGCCGCGCGCACCATGGTGCGCACCGACAACACGGTGATCGCCGCACTTGCCCTCAAGCGTGGCGACGCCGACGCCATGGTCTGCGGCCTGGAAGGACGGTTCGAGCGGCATTTGCGCAATGTCACCCTGATCATCGGCCCGCGCGCCGGCATCAAGGATCACGACCTGTCGACGCTTTCGATGCTGATCTCGCAGCGCGGCATCATTTTCCTCACCGACACCCATGTCACCGTCGATCCGACCGCCGAGGAGATCGCCGAGATGACGGTGCTGGCGGCCGAGGAAATCCAGCGCTTCGGCATCGAGCCCAAGGCCGCCCTGCTGTCGCATTCGGATTTCGGCTCGCGCGATTCGCCAAGCGCGCTCAAGATGCGGCAGGCAGCGGCGATCCTGGCGCGCATCGCGCCGGACCTGCAATGCGACGGCGAGATGCATGCCGACTCGGCTCTGTCGGAGCCGCTGCGCCAGCGCGTCTATCCGCATTCGCGGCTGAAGGGCGAAGCCAATCTGCTGGTCTTCCCCAATCTCGATTCGGCCAACATCACGCTCACTGCGCTGCGCGCGATGATGGACGCGCTGCATGTCGGCCCGATCCTGCTCGGCACCGACAGGCCGGCGCATATATTGACGCCGTCGGTGACGTCACGCGGCGTCGTCAACATGACGGCGCTCGCGGTGGTCGAAGCGGCCCACAAGGCGCAGGCGGTCGTAAGTCTGGGCGAAACCGGCCTTTCGCGGTAAGCTAAATGAACAGTTAACCGCAGACGCGGTAACCTTCGCAACCGACGAGGCAAGCGGAGTTCCGGATGGGCGCGAGGTGGAAGCTGACGCATGCCGCCGCATCAACTGTCAAAGGCGGCGCCGCCCCTCATCGCCCTGCCCGTCCTCCGCAGCAGCTGCGCTGCAGCTGCGGAGGGTGGACCGGGTACTTCTCCCCGTATAGTAACGGGGAGAAGGGGGCTGGCCGCAGTCTCGGCTTCCTTACTGCGACGCTGGTGATTAGCGAAACCGGTGACAAAAGCGCCCCTCTCCCCGTCCCTATAGGGGGAGAGGATGCCGGCAGGCAGGTGAGGGGCAGCACCAACGCCCGGGGCGAGAAACCGCTAAAACTGACGCGTGCCGCAGCGCTGCTCGGTGCCCTGGCGCTATCAGCCTTTGCCGCCACCGAACTGCAGGCCGCCTCCGGTGTTTGCCGGCAGCTGGAAGCCGATCTCGCGGCCGCTTCGCGCGGTGGCGGCACCAAGCCAGCCCTGCTCAGGAAATATGACGATGCAATCGTGCGGCAGCGCCAGCAGATTTCAAAGGCCGTCAGCCAATCCAGCCGCGCCGGCTGCGGCTTTTCGCTGTCGCGCCGCAACGCCAACGCATGCGCCACACTCGACGCCACCATCGATCGCATGGCAGCCAATCTCGACGGCTTGCAAGCCACGCGCGCTGAACTCGCCGGCGACGGCTCGCACCGCAATCGCGCACGCATATTGGCTTCGCTCGACGCCAATGGCTGCCGCGATGATGCGGCGCCGCCAAAGCCGGCACCGGGCCGCGACGCCAGCCGTGGAACCGGCGAGAAAAACTTGCTCGACCAGCTTTTGGGCAGCGACGCAATTGGACCCGGCGCGTCCGACCGGCCTGAAGAGCCCGATCAAGCCATGGGTCCGCGCGACATCCGCACTATGCTCGATAATGGCGACGACATGGGCCAGCCGCACGGCGAATTCCGCACCATGTGCGTGCGCACCTGCGACGGCTATTTCTTCCCGATGTCGAACGCCGCCTCGCTGGGCGATTTCGAGCGCGACCAGAAGAACTGCGATTCGAGTTGCCCCGGCACCGAGATGCAGGTGTTTTATGCGCGCGGCTTTGGCGACGACTCGGGCGGCATGACGTCTTCGGTAACCGGCAGGCCCTACAGCGAGCTGCCGACCGCCTATCTCTACAAGCAGCCCGCGCGTCCGCCGGCCTGCGGCTGCAACGCCGCGCGAAATTTCGAGATCATTGCCGGCAACCCGCCAGGCCCGGAACAGCCTGACCCCGCCGACCCCGCGAGTTTGGCCAATGGCGAAGGCCGGCTCGAAGCCATCGAGCCCCGTGCCGCAAAACCCTCGCCGACGACCTTGCCGCCGCCGGAACAGCGCAAGGTCAGGGTCGTCGGGCCAACGTTCCTTCCCGACCCAGCAGCGGCAACAGATCTGCAAGCTCGGGTCCCGAGGGCTGGCCCGTAAGCGCCAGCCTGAGCGGCGTGAACAGCGCTTTGCCCTTGCGGCCGGTTGCTTCCCTGATCCTGCCGGTCCACTCGTTCCAGACCGACCCGTTCCAGGGGTCTTCCGGCAAAAGGTCGAACGCCTGGCGAAGGAACTCGCGGTCGGGGTCGGAAAAGTCCGGCTGCTCCTGCGGGCCGTCGCGAAGTGTGCGCCACCAGATTGCGGCGTCGGCCAACCTGTCGAGATTGCCGCGCACCGCCAGCCAGAACGGCTCCGCCTGTTCGCCGGAAATGCCGAGCACGATCAGCCGGTCGCGCGCCTCGGAAAACGGCATATGGTGCAGCAGCGTGCGATTGAGCACGAAAAGCTCGTCCGGATCGAATTTGGCCGGGGATTTCGATGTCGCCGCCGGATCGAATCGCTCGGCAAGCTCAGCCATCGTCTGCACGGCGGCGACGTTTTCCGAGGTGCCGACGAGCACCGCCAGCGAGGCGACCGCCATCGGCTCGATGCCGGTCTCGCGCAGGCTTTCGATGGACAGCCCGCCGCTCCGCTTCGACAGGCCCTCGCCCGATGCGGTGGTCAACAGATTGTGGTGGCCGAACACCGGCGGCTCGGCACCCAGCGCCTGGAACAAGGCCAACTGCACGCCGGTATTGGTGACGTGGTCGTCGCCGCGGATGACATGGCTGATCCCCATCTCGATGTCGTCGACCACCGAAGGCAGAGTATAGAGATAGGTGCCGTCCTCGCGCATGAGAACCGGGTCGGAAAGCGAGGCTAGGTCGACGGTTTCCTCGCCGCGCACCAGATCGTTCCAGTGGATTTCGGTGCGCTCCGGCTGCAGCGGATCGCTGGTGAAATTGGGCAGCAGAAAGCGCCAATGCGGCCGGCGGCCATCGGCTTGGTATTCGGCGACCTGCTCGGCCGTCAGCGTCAGCGCCTCGCGGCTGTAGACCGGCGGCAGGCCGCGTGTGCGGCGCACCTTGCGCCTGAGATCAAGCTCTTCCGGTGTTTCGTAGCAGGCATAGAGAAGGCGCGCCGCCTTTAATTTCTCCACCGCCGCATCGTAGATCTCGAAGCGCCGTGACTGGTATTCCGTGGCGTCGGGAAAGATGCCAAGCCAATGCAGGTCGTAGAGGATGGCGTCGGAGAATTCCTGCGTCGAGCGTGCGACGTCGGTGTCGTCGAAGCGCTGGATGAAGCGGCCCTTGTTGTTCATGGCGAACAGCCAGTTGAACAGCGCAGTGCGCGCATTGCCGATATGAATGCGGCCGGTGGGTGATGGGGCGAAACGGACGGTAACTGTCATGAATGGGGCGTACCGGATGGTTTTGCTGTTGACAAGACACGCCCCCGCGCTTGGCCGCAGACATAAGACATGACGAAGGCGATGAAAAGGCGGCAGCGCCGCGCGTTTAGCGCATCGGCCCGAAAATCGGAACCGATCTTCGGAAAGCACGATGCGCAGATTCAAAGTTGTTAGAGCGTACTTTGTGCGTCCAAGTGGACGCACGTCGCTCTAACGCATCGGCCCGAAAATCGGAACCGATTTGCGGAAAGCACGATGCGCAGATTCAAAGTTGTTGGACGCGCGCGGCGCTGCAAGTCGTCAGATCGCCAGCCCCTTGGTCAATTCGAGCGCCTGGCGCTCGAACAGCCGGCGGTAGATGCCGCCTTGCAGCCGGATCAGCTGATCATGCGAGCCCTCCTCGACGATGCGGCCGCGATCGAACACCAGAAGCCTGTCAAGCGCTCGCACCGTCGAAAGCCGGTGCGCGATGACCAGCGTCGTGCGGCCGACCATCAACCGCTCCATCGCCTGCTGGATCAGCACCTCCGATTCCGAATCGAGGCTCGACGTCGCCTCGTCCAGAATGAGGATCCGCGCATCGGCGAGGAAAGCCCTCGCGATCGCCACCCGCTGGCGCTCGCCGCCCGATAGTTTCACGCCGCGCTCGCCGACCAGCGTGCCATAGCCTTTCGGCAGATCGATGATGAAGTCGTGCGCGCTTGCCAGCCGTGCGGCACGCTCAATCTCGGCCTGCGTCGCGCTCGGCCGGGCATAGGCGATGTTTTCGGCCAGCGACCGGTGGAACAGGATCGGCTCCTGCTGGACGATAGCGATCTGCCCGCGCAGCGACGCCTGCGCCACCCCGGAAATATCCTGGCCGTCGATCAGGATCGTTCCCGCGTTCACGTCGTAAAGCCGCTGGATCAGCTTGACGAAGGTCGTCTTGCCCGAACCCGAATGGCCGACCAGCCCGACGCGCTCGCCCGGCGCGATGTCCACCGAAAAGTCGCGATACAGCGGCAGTCGGTGGCTGCCATAATGGAAGGTGACGTTGTCGAAGCTGATGCGGCCGTCGGTGATGCGGATCGGCCTGGCGCCGGGCACATCCTCGATGCCGAGCGGCTCGAACTGGAAGTCGACCAGTTCCTCCATGTCGTTGATCGAGCGCTGCAAATTGCGGATGTGCGTGCCGATATCGCGCAGATAGCCTTGCAGCACGAAGAACGAGGTCAGCACGAAGGTGACATCGCCGGCGCTCGCCTGCCCCCACGCCCACAAAAGCAGCGAAAATCCGATCACCGCTGTTCGCAGAAGCAGCAGCATCGATCCTTGCGTGGTGCCGTTGATGGTGCCGCGCACCCAGGTGCGGCGCGTGCGGGCGCGCCATCTGGCGACGACCTTGGCGAGGCGTGTTTCCTCGCGTTCCTCGGCGCCAAAGCCCTTGACCACGGCGTTGCAGCTCACCGCATCGGCCAGAGAGCCGCCAAGGCGCGTGTCCCAAGCATTGGCAAGCCTTGCCGCGGGCGCGACATAGCCAAGCGACAGCAGCGCCGTCACCGCGATGAACAGCACCGAGCCTGCGGCGACGACAGCACCCATCAGCGGCCAGAACCAGCCGAGCAGCAGCGTCGAGCCGACGAGCATGACGACGGACGGCAGCAGCGCGATCAGGATCGTGTCGTTGAGCAGGTCGAGCGCCCACATGCCACGGGTTATCTTGCGCACGGTCGATCCGGCGAAGCTGTTGGCGTGCCAGTCGGTGGAGAAACGCTGGACCCGGTGGAAGGCGTCGGCGGCGATATCCGCCACCATCTTCAGGGTCAATTCGACGATGGCCATGAAGGCGAGGTTGCGCAGCACGACACCGGTGAGCGCCAGCGCCACCAGCATCGAAAAGGCCGCCATCGCCGCGTCCCAGGCGACATCGTCGGCCGCAGCACTGCTGGCGACGGCGTCGACCAGCCGGCCGGAATAGAGCGGCGTCAGCACGTCGGCCAAGGTCGACAGCAGGAAAATGTGCCCATGATGAGCGAAAGCCGCCACGGCTGGCGCCGCCAATGACTGAGCGTGAAGCCAAGGACGCTGCGAAAGGCGCCGGCGCGCAAATCGATCTGAAAACGAGCCATGATGTCATTCGGGCGCAAACGAGCCCGGTCCCGGTAAGGTCGAAGTTGAGAAAACCGCGTTGGGCGAATTAGTGCCCAGGAATGCGGGAGGTTCGGCATATTGGCGGCTCGCCCGAATACGGGCGGCGACCGGCATCGACGAATGCCTGCTGTCAGATTGCCCGGCCGTGAAGCTGAAAAACCTTCCGGCGCGCCCTCTGAGACCTAGGCTTCGCGGCCTCGCATAACGATGTCAAATCCTGGCATTCGGTCCTCCCATTAGAGCGACGTGCGTCCATTCGGACGCACGAAGTACGCTCTAACTTCTTGAATCTGCGCATCGTGCTTTCTGAAAATCGATTCCGATTTTCAGGCCGATGCGTAGGGATCGCGGAGACGCCGTTATAGAGACGCGTCTACGCCGCGCCAAGCCAGCAGGTTGCCGAAAGCGCATCTGGTCCAACTGGTGAGGCGATTTTGCAACAATCGCGGGTTGTGCACTTCCTCGCGGCAGCCATTTTCACAGGAGCAAAAAACGGCGATCTATCCGCCGTCCCTGAACCGGTTGGTGATGGGATAACGGCGGTCGCGGCCGAAATTCTTTTTGGTGATCTTCACGCCCGGCGCTGCCTGCCGGCGCTTGTATTCGGCAATGTAGAGCAGGTGCTCGATGCGCGTCACCGTTGCCCGGTCGTGGCCGCGGGTGACGATTTCGTCGACACCCATCTCGTTCTCGACCAGACACTCCAATATGTCGTCCAGCACCGGATAGGGCGGCAGCGAATCCTGATCCGTCTGGTTCTCGCGCAGTTCCGCCGACGGCGCCTTGTCGATGATGTTGTTCGGGATCACCTCGCCGGATGGGCCCAGCGCACCCGGCGGCACATGCGTATTGCGCCAGCGCGCAAGCGCATAGACCTGCATCTTGTAGAGGTCTTTTATCGGGTTGAAGCCGCCATTCATGTCGCCGTAGAGCGTGGCGTAGCCGACCGACATCTCGCTCTTGTTGCCGGTGGTCACCACCATCGAGCCGAACTTGTTGGAGATCGCCATCAAAATGGTGCCGCGCGCGCGGCTCTGCAGGTTTTCTTCGGTGATGCCTTCCTTGGTTCCCTCGAAAAGCTGCGTCAGCGTATGCAGGAATCCCTCGACCGGCTCGAAGATCGGCACGATGTCGTAACGGCAGCCGAGCGCGCGGGCGCAATCCTCGGCGTCTTTGAGCGAGTCCTTCGAGGTGTAGCGGTAAGGCATCATCACGGCGCGCAGCCGCTCCTCGCCGAGCGCATCGACGGCAAGTGCGGCGCAGATCGCCGAATCGATGCCGCCGGAAAGACCGAGCACGACATTCCTGAAACCGTTCTTGTTGACGTAGTCGCGCAGGCCCAGCATGCAGGCGCGGTAATCGGCCTCCTCCTTTTCCGGGATTTTCGACATCGGTCCTTCGGAGCAGACCCAGCCATCAGGACCATTTCCAAGTTGCGCGCCTGCGGCGGCGTTATTTCTATTTTGCGCGCCTGCGGCGGCGCGGTTGCGCTTCCAGGTGGTGACGTTGACCGTTTCCTCGAACTGGCTCATCTGGAAGGCCAGCGTCTTGTCGGCGCCGATGGCAAACGACGCGCCGTCGAAGATCAGTTCGTCCTGGCCGCCAAGCTGATTGGCGTAGATGATCGGCAACCCGCATTCGATGACCTGGCGGATGACAATCTGGTGGCGAACATCGACCTTGCCGCGATAATAGGGCGAGCCGTTCGGCACCAGCAGGATTTCAGCACCGCTTTCGGCCAGCGTCTCGCAGACGCCGACATCGCCCCAAATATCTTCGCAGATCGGAATCCCCAGGCGCACGCCGCGGAAATTGACCGGCCCCTGGATTTCAGGGCCGGCCTGGAAGACGCGCTTCTCGTCGAATTCGCCGTAGTTCGGCAGATCGAGCTTGTAGCGCTCGGCAAGGATCTTGCCGCCATCGGCAAAGATGATCGAATTGTGCGTGCCGCTCTTGCGCTTCAGCGGCGTGCCGATGATGACGCCCGGCCCGCCATCGGCAGTGTCGCCAGCGAAATCCTGCGCCGCCCGCTCGCAGGCCTTCAGGAACGCCGGCTTCAGCACCAGGTCTTCGGGCGGATACCCAGCAAGGAAAAGCTCGGTGAACAGCACGATGTCGGCGCCCTGGCGAGCGGCATCCGCCCTCGCCTCGCGCGCCTTGGCGAGATTGCCGGCGACATCGCCAACCGTTGGATTGAGCTGGGCGACGGCGATGCGCAATATGTCGGAAGCGGTCTTGTCGGTCATGCCTGCTGACTTAGCGCGACGGAATTGGCCGGGCAATGGCGTTTGCTTGGACCACCCCAGACCGAATGACCTAGGTCATTCGTGTCAGACCGAATAACACAGGTCATTCGTGTCAGACCGATCGGACCGCCGGATACCGATCGCGTCCTATTCGCCCATATATTCGCGCAATGCCTGCGGCGAATGGTTTTCGCCGATCGACATCGCCAGGATGCGCGAAATATGCCGGCGCGGCAGCCCGATGTCCGCCGCCCAGGCATTGATCTGGTTCTGGATCTTGTCGAGATCGCGCTTCGATGTCGGGTGTTCGGCGATGTCCAGGCCGGCGTCGCGCAGTGCGGCCGCCATGTCGCTTGAGATGATGAAGGCGTCCCACTCCAGCCACCTCAAAAAATACTGGCCGGTATTGCCGCCGAGCCGGCTGCCATGCTTGCCGAGATAGGCCATCAGTCCAACCTGGTCGTCTTCTGGCCAGTCGGCGAGGAACCTGCCAAAGCCGCCGTGCTCCTTCGACACAAGCTCGACGAAAGCCGCGTTGTCGCGAACCGCCTTGATCTTCTGCGGATTGCGCACGATGCGCTCGTCGGCCGTCAGATCGTGCCAGAAATCGTCAGGCTGGAACAACAACCGCTTCGGCTCGAAGCCGAGAAACGCTTGTTCGAAACCCGGCCATTTCTGCTCGATGACGCGCCAGACGAAACCGGCGGCAAAAACACGCTCGGCCATCGTCGACAGGATGCGGTCATCGCTAATGTCAGCCACCGCGGCATTGTCGGGCATCGGCCCCAGCAGCGATGCCAGCACCGCTTCCCCGCCCTTGCGTTTGGCCGCGCGGGCGCGGATTTTCTGAAAATCCATCATTGTTTCCTCACCCTGTCGCGTCAATCTACCACTTCCCGCGCGAACCGGCAGCCTCTAGGTCTATGCGGACGCTGCGACGGAGGCGACAATGAACAAGACGATCGAAGATCTGGCAAACCGCTGGCTGCGGCGAAGGCCGGATGGCCTAAGCCAGGTCGAGAGCCAGGTGCTGCAAAGCACGCTCGAACGCACCACGATCGCGAAGGACACCAACAAGGCCGTCGCTTTTCACCAGACGTTTGGCGACCGCCTCGCCGATACCATCGCCCGGATCGGCGGTTCGTGGTCCTTCATCCTGGTCTTCATCGCCTTCCTGATCCTGTGGACGTCAGGCAATGCTTGGCTTTTGTCGCGCGACGCCTTCGATCCCTATCCCTTCATCTTCCTCAACCTTATCCTGTCGATGGTCGCTGCGCTGCAGGCGCCGGTGATCATGATGGCGCAGAACCGCCAGGCCGAGCGCGACCGCATCGACGCCGCCCACGACTACGAGGTCAATCTCAAGGCCGAGATCGAGATCATGGCGCTGCATGAGAAGCTGGACGAACTGCGCCACAGCCAGATCGTTGGCATGCGCGACGAGATCGCGCAGCTGGCCGAACAGGTGAAGCGGATCGACGAGATACTGTCGAAGCAGCGGACGCCTTCATGACGGATGCCATCCACAATCTCATCGAGCAATATGGGCTGATTGCCGTCTTTCTGGGCTGTGTCGCCGAGGGCGAAAGTGCCGCCCTCCTCGGCGGTTTTTTCGCGCATCAGCATGTTTTCGTCCTGTGGCAGGCGTTCCTGGCGGCCGCCATCGGCGCCTTTGCCGGCGACAGCTGTTTCTTTATCCTCGGACGAAGCTTCGCCGACCATCCGTTCGTGGTCAAACTGAAGCGCCGCCCGGGTTTCAGCCACGCCTATCGTCTTGTTTCCACCCATCCCGACATTTTCGTGCTGACGAACCGCTTTATCTATGGCCTGCGCCTTGTCGGCGGCATCGCGGCCGGATTGTCCGGCATTGCCGTGACGCGCTTTGTCATTCTCAACGCCATTTCATCGATGGTCTGGGCCGGATTGTTCACCACCGTCGGCTATGTGTTCGGGCTGGGCGCGGAGCGCATCGTCGGCCAGGCGTTGGTCCGTCACGAGCGATTGTTGATCGCCCTGGCGATTGGCCTGGCAGCAGCGATCCTCGCCTGGTTCATCGCTCACACCATTGCCAAGAAGGAGCGCAGCAAGGAGACGTGAGGATCAGTCGATGCCGAGCGCCCGGTCGCCGCGATCAAGGATCAGCGGGATGATCAGGTCTTCCTCGTCGGCAAGGTGCCGGGTCAGCATGGCGATCAGCCGGCTGTTCTCGTCGGCATAGGCATCGGCGGCAAAGCGCTGCTTGTCCTCGCTCTCGCTTAGCGTGCGGATGAAAGCGTTTGCCGCCTCGGCATTGCGCTCCAGCCCTTCATGGATCGTATGATGATCGGCATCGAGAATCTCGAAGCCGCGCTTCAGCCGGGTCTCGGCCTTGGCGAAGACCGGAAAATAATGGATATCCTCGACATTATGGTGGCCGTTGAGGTGCCCAAGAAAATGATTGAGCCGCGGCGCGAACCAGCGCGCGAACTCCGGCGCCGTCAGCCGGCCCCGCGATAGTCGTCAGTGCCGTTGGTCAGCATGCCGCCGAGCTCGCGGAACATGTCGTGCCGCTGCAGCCACATAGTGGCGATGCCATGGATATTGGCGTGGCCCTGCCAGACCTCGCGCGGGTATTTTTCAGCCAGCCAGCGCAAATCGTCCGGCAGGCCTGCGCGTTCGAGCAGCAGGGAATCGGCGGTCATGTCGGTCTCCTCAGACCAGATCCCGGAAAGTGGATACCGGGTTTCGGAACAGATCATGGGATCAGGTTGTGGTGACCGGCATGTAGGGGTTTGATGGCTAGATCGGTAGCCCCATGATTCGCTCGATGATGGCGATGCCCCAGACGCCGGCAACGATCACCACCGAAATCAGCACCGCCAGCGAACCGCAGTCCTTGGCGAGCTGGATATCGACGTTGAACTCCCGGCTGAACGCATCGCATGCGGCCTCGATGCCGGTGTTCAGCACTTCGACCATGATCAGCAGCAGCACCGCGCCGATCAGCAGCGCATAGCCGCGCCACGACACCGAAACAAACCAGCCGAGCGGCAGCGCCAGCACGAGCAGCATCAGCTCCTGCTGGAAGGCTTTTTCGCTGGAAGCCAATTTGCGAAATGCCCGCACTGAATTGTAGAAAGCATCGATCAGCCGTTGCATGCCAAACCTTTCCGAACCAACGGCAGGGGGATAGCGCAATGGCCGGATCAAGGGAATAAGGCGATCGCTGCAAAAATCATTTGCCGGCGAGCTTGTCACTCATCGGCGACCTTGATCGACGGCGTCGACTTTTCGAACTGCGGCAGCCCATCGTCGATCGTGTAGTAGTCGCCCTTGTCGCCGACGAAGATGTGGCATTGGCCCTGAAGTCCGGTGGGCTTGTCGAACAGTCCGGCGAGAACCGAGACATATTCATCATCCTGCGGGTTCCAGAACAGCAACGAGCCGCATGTCTTGCAGAAACCGCGCCTGGCAAACGAAGATGCTTCGTACCAGGTGATGCTTTCCGCGCCCATAATCGTGATGTCTGCATTGGCAACATTGGTTGCAGCGTAGAAATGCCCGCTTTGCTTCCGGCACTGCGAGCAATGGCAATAGATGACGTCGCGCAAGGCCCCTCGCGTCTTGAACCGGACAGCCCCGCACAGGCAAGAGCCGCTATGTGTGTTGTCCATCTCGGGCCTCCCGACGCAGCCGTGATCCTCGGCGTCCCTAGCCAGGATTCCAGTTTTGCAGCGGCCGTGCTCAAGCGAATGCGACATTCGACGGGCGTGTTCCGCACAGCACGGTTTGGAGAAAGCGGCAGGCCGCGCCAACAGCCTCTCGACGGTCCGCCAAATTGTTAAAGCAACATCTTTCCATATGCATTTTTGTGCATTATATTTTCATTAGAAAGGAGACGCTGCCGACAATGCAACCCGATCTCGCTGCCAACACGGCCGAAAATGCAGTGCTGACTAAGGCGACGCTGCGCGCCGCCGACCTGCTGGACATTACCGCCAGGATGCTGGCCTCCATCATCGGGGTTTCGGAAGCCACGGTTTCGCGCATGCGCAGGCAGGAATTCCTGCTGGAGCGTGGAACCAAGCCGTTCGAGCTTGCCGTGCTGTTCGTCCGCCTGTTCCGCTCGCTCGACGCCATTGTCGGCGGCGACGAGACCGTTGCCCGGGCATGGCTGAAGAATGCCAACACGGCCTTCGATGGCACCCCGCTCGAAAAAATCGTGACGATATCAGGGCTTGTCGATGTCATCGCCTATCTGGACTCCCGACGCGCTCTCGTCTGAAGCCGCCAAACGAGGTGGCAAGTATGGGCTCGATGGCAAGTATGGGCTCGACGGCAAATACTGGCGCATGGTCGAGGCGCAGCACCGCGTCTCGACATTGAAAGTCGTTGACACGCTCGACGAGCAGGCCGTCCTCGAAGACCTGATCGAGGAAACCAAGCCGCAAATCCCCTTGGAATGCCGGCATCTGCATTATCTCCTGGCAACGCCCTTCCGCTACGGCTCGATCTATCCGCACGGTTCGCGCTTCCGCCGCGCCGGCAGGACCAAGGGCGTCTACTATGCGGCGGAAACCATGATGACCGCCGTCTCTGAGATGGCTTTTTACCGCCTGCTGTTCTTCGCCGAATCGCCGGCTACGCCGTGGCCGCGCGACGCCGCCGAATACACCGCCTTCGCCGCAGCGATACGCAGCACAAAGGTGATCGACCTGACGCGGCCGCCGCTCGACCGCGACGCAGCGGCGTGGACGCACCCGACCGACTATGCGGCCTGCCAAAATATTGCCGATGTCGCGCGCGAAGCCGGGCTGGAGGCGATCCGCTATCGCTCCGTGCGCGACCCGAAAGGCGCTAATGTGGCGCTGCTGGCATGCAGCGGCTTTGCCAAGCCGAAACCGCTGGAACCCCACACCTGGCGCATCAGGCTGGGCGCCTTCGGCGTGCAGGCGATCTGCGAGTTCCCGCAAAACCGGATCGAGTTTTCGAGGACGGCGTTTGCCGCCGATCCCCGGCTCAACGGACTGCGCTGGGAGCGCGGCCGCTAGCCGGATCCTCGCTAAAAACCGGCGGGTGCGTAGCGCAGCAGCGTCACGCCCTGGGTTAGGCTTTCCTTACCAAGCGGCTTCAAGGTCAGCGACAGGCCGGACTGGAAATACGGCTTGCCGCCGCCAAGCACGACCGGGTGGATGTAGAGCCGGTACTCGTCGATCAGACCGGAGCGTGCCAGATGCGCGGCAAGATCTGATCGATGGTGACTGAAATCAGCCGTTGACGGCCTGCTTGTGCTGAACCGGGTGGCTCTTCTTGAGCAGGTCCGAGACCAGGAACGCCAGTTCGATCGCCTGGTCGGCGTTGAGGCGCGGGTCGCAATGGGTGTGGTAGCGGTCCTGCAATTCCTCGGCGGTGATGGCGCGGGCGCCACCGGTGCATTCGGTGACGTTCTTGCCGGTCATCTCGATATGGATGCCGCCCGGATGCGTGCCTTCGGCGCGATGCACCTCGAAGAAGCTCTGCACCTCCTTCAGGATGCGGTCGAACGGCCGTGTCTTGTAGCCGGCGGCCTCGATCGTGTTGCCATGCATCGGGTCCGACGACCACACCACGCTGCGGCCTTCCTTCTGCACTGCGCGCACCAGCTTCGGCAGATGCTCGGCGACCTTGTCGGAGCCGAAGCGCGCGATCAGCGTCAGCCGGCCGGGCTCGTTTTCCGGATTGAGCAGGTCGATGAGCTGCAGCAAGCCGTCCGGCGTCAGTGACGGGCCGCATTTCAGGCCAAGCGGGTTCTTGATGCCACGGCAGTATTCGACATGGGCATGGTCGGGCTGGCGGGTGCGATCGCCGATCCAGATCATGTGGCCGGAGGTTGCATACCAGTCGCCCGAGGTCGAATCGACGCGGGTCAGCGCCTCCTCGTAGCCGAGCAGCAGCGCCTCGTGGCTGGTATAGAAGTCGGTCTCGCGCAGCGCGTAATTGGTCTCCGAGGTGATGCCGACAGCCTTCATGAAGTCCATCGTCTCGGTGATGCGGTTGGCGAGCGACTCGTATTTCTCGCCCTGCGGGCTGTCGGACACGAAGCCGAGCATCCATTGATGCACGTTCTCCAGGCTGGCGTAGCCGCCCTGCGCAAACGCGCGCAACAGGTTGAGCGTCGCCGCCGACTGGCGGTAGGCCATCTCCTGGCGTGCGGGATCGGGAATGCGCGACTTGGCGTCGAATTCGATGCCGTTGATGATGTCGCCGCGATAGCTGGGCAGCGTCACGCCGACCTTGGTCTCGTTGTCGGACGAGCGCGGCTTGGCGAACTGGCCGGCAACACGGCCGACCTTCACCACCGGCTGCGCGCCGGCGAAGGTCAGCACCACGGACATCTGCAGGAAGACGCGGAAGAAGTCGCGGATGTTGTCCGCGCCATGTTCGGCAAAACTCTCGGCGCAATCGCCGCCCTGCAGAAGGAATGCGTCACCGGCAGCGACGGTCGCAAGCTGCTTCTTCAGCTTGCGTGCCTCACCTGCAAAAACCAGCGGTGGAAAGGTGGCGAGCTGGGCTTCCGTGTTCTTCAGCGCGGCAAGATCCGGATAGGCAGGAACCTGCTGGATCGGCTTTGCTCTCCACGAATTCGGCGACCATTTCGTCATCGTTGCACCCAAAATTCTTTCCAGCGGGTGCTGTCGCCCGCCATTTCGCCCCAATATGGGGATCGCGGCTCCATACACGAAGCCGATTTCCTATTCTAGACCGGAATTTCGGTGGTGGCGAATGGCGCAAGCTCGCCGCCTGTCTTTCCTTCTCCCCTTGTGGGAGAATGTGGATTGGCGCGCAGCGCCAAGACGGATGAGGGGTGTTGGCCGGAGCACGGTTTTGCCAAGCTGGAACACCCCTCATCCGACCGCTTCGCGGCCACCTTCTCCCACAAGGGGAGGAGGGGGAGCCGGCTGAGCCGCGCTAAGCCGCCTTCTCCACCAGCCTTGCCAGCTGCGTCATGACGACCGCTGAACCGGCCAGCCGCTTTTCAGGTGTCGGCCAGTCGCGGACGAAGACGACGCTGTGGTCCGGCCGGATCTTGGCCAGCGAACCCTGTTCGCCGATGAAGGTGACCAGTCCGACGGGGTTGGAGAACTCGCGCTTGCGGAAATGGATGACGACGCCCTTTGGCCCGGCATCGAGCTTTTCGACATTGGCCTTGCGGCACAGCGCCTTGATGAAGACGATCTTCAAGAGATGCTTCACTTCCTCCGGCAACGGTCCGAAGCGGTCGATGAGCTCGGCGCCGAAAGCGTCGATCTCCTCGGTGTTTTCGAGATCGCCGAGGCGGCGGTAGAGCGCCAGCCGCAGCTGCAGGTCCGGAACATAGCTTTCCGGGATCATCACCGCCGTGCCGACGGCAATCTGCGGCGACCAGCCGCCATCCTGCACCTCGCCGGAATCCTTGACCTCGGCGACGGCCTCTTCCAGCATCTGCTGGTAGAGCTCGAAGCCGACCTCCTTGATGTGGCCGGACTGTTCCTCGCCGAGAAGATTGCCGGCACCGCGGATGTCGAGATCGTGGCTGGCGAGCTGGAAACCGGCGCCGAGCGTGTCGAGCGACTGCAGCACCTTCAGCCGGCGCTCGGCGGTATCGGTCAGCTTGCGGTTGGCCGGCAGCGTGAACAGCGCATAGGCGCGCACCTTGGAGCGGCCGACGCGGCCGCGCAGCTGGTAGAGCTGCGACAGGCCAAACATGTCGGCGCGATGCACGATCAGCGTGTTGGCGGTCGGGATATCGAGGCCGGATTCGACGATGGTGGTCGACAACAGCACATCGTACTGGCCGTCGTAGAAGGCGTTCATGATGTCGTCGAGCTCGCCGGGCGGCATCTGGCCGTGAGCGACAGCCACCTTTAGCTCTGGCACGGATTCACGAAGGAAATCATGAATTTCCGCCAGATCGCTGATACGTGGCACGACATAGAAGGAATGACCGCCGCGGTAGCGTTCCCGCAGCAGGGTCTCGCGGATGACCAGCGGATCGAAAGGCGAGATGAAGGTGCGCACCGCCAGGCGGTCGACCGGCGGCGTGGCGATCAGCGACAGTTCGCGCACCCCGGTCAAAGCCAGTTGCAGCGTGCGCGGGATCGGCGTCGCCGACAGCGTCAGCACATGCACGTCGCTCTTCAGGTCCTTCAGCCGCTCCTTGTGCTTGACGCCAAAATGCTGTTCCTCGTCGATGATCAACAGGCCGAGATTCTTGAACGAGATCGACGAGCCGAGCAGCGCGTGAGTGCCGATGACGATGTCGACGGTGCCGTCGGCGATGCCTTTCTTGGCCTCTGCCAGTTCCTTGGCACCGACCAGCCGCGAGGCCTGGGCGACGCGGATCGGCAGGCCGGAGAAGCGCTGCGAGAAGGTGTTGAAATGCTGGCGCGACAGCAGCGTTGTCGGCACCACCACCGCGACCTGAAAGCCTTCCATCGCCGCAATGAAGGCGGCGCGAAGGGCGACCTCCGTCTTGCCGAAGCCGACATCGCCGCAGATCAGCCGGTCCATCGGCTTGCCGGCGCCCAGGTCGCCCATGACCGAATCGATCGCCGTCTGCTGATCGTCGGTCTCCTCATAGGGAAACCGCGCGGCGAATTCGTCATAGAGACCGTCTGCCGGCACCAGCGAAGGGGCAGCGCGCATCTGCCGCTCGGCGGCGATGCGGATCAACTGTCCGGCCATGTCGAGCAGGCGTTTCTTCAGCCGCGCTTTTCTGGACTGCCAGGCGCCGCCGCCAAGCTTGTCCAATGTCGCTTCGGCCGAATCCGAGCCATAGCGCGACAAAAGCTCGATGTTCTCCACCGGCAGGAACAGCCGGTCGTCGCCGGCGTAATGGATTTCGAGGCAATCATGCGGTGCGCCGACCGCCTCGATGGTGCGCAGCCCGATGAAGCGGCCAATACCGTGGTCGCTATGGACGACGATGTCGCCGGAGGCCAAAGCCGAGGCCTCGGCGATGAAATCGGAAGGGCGCTTCTTGCGCTTCGAGCGACGGATGAGCCGGTCGCCCAGAATGTCCTGTTCGGCGACGACGACCATTTTCTCGGTCTCGAAGCCGGATTCGAGCGGCAGCACGGCAAGTCCCGCCTGCCCCGGTTCGAGCTTTTCCGCCTCGGCCAGCGTAGCCACCGGCTCGAGGTTGCCGAGATGATGCTCGGCCAGGATCTGGCCGAGCCGGTCGAGCGAACCTTCGGTCCAGCCGGCGACGACGACGCGGCGGCGGGCGGCGCGCTCGTCGGCGATGTGTTTTACAACGACGTCGAAGACGTTGACGTTGGGGTCGGCGCGTTCCTCGACGAAGCTGCGGCCATGCCGCGACCCGGCATGGAAGATTTTCCTGGCGCCGGCGTCGGGCGCGTCGAACGGCGTGAAGTCGATCGCCTCGCGCGGGCCAAGCGAGGCGATGAGGTTTTCCGGCGACAGATAAAGCAGGTCGGGCGGCACCGGCTTGTAGGGGACGGCGTCCTTCAGCGCGCCGTCGGCCTGCTTCCTGCGCGCCTCGTAATGGTCGAGGATCAGCGCATGGCGCTCCGCCAGCGCCTCATGCGCCAGATGATCGAACACGACAGGCGTGTCCGGCAGATAGTCGAACACCGTCTCCAGCCGCTCGTAGAAGAACGGCAGCCAGTGCTCCATGCCGGCAAAACGCCGTCCCTCGCTGACCGCCGCATAGAGCCCATCGTCACGCGAGGGCGCGCCAAAAGCGTCGATGTAGGAGCGGCGGAAGCGGCTGATGGTCTCCGGCGTCAGCGCCACTTCGCTCATCGCCTGCAGCGCCATCGACTTGCGCTGGCCGGTGGTGCGCTGCGTGGCGGCGTCGAAGACGCGGATCGATTCCAGCGTATCGCCGAAGAAATCGAGCCTGAGGGCTTCCGTCCAGCCCGGCGCCAACAGGTCCAGAATGCCGCCGCGCACGGCGAACTCGCCGACGCCGCGCACGGTCGGCACCCGCTCGAAGCCTGATATCTCCAGCCGCGACGCCAGTGCGTTCATGTCGATCTGGTTGCCGGGTTTGGCGTGAAATGTCTGCGCCTCGACAAGGCCTGCCGGCGGAATGCGCTGCAGCAGCGCGTTGGCGGTAGTCAGGATGACGGCGCGGTGTGGGTTTTTTGCCAGCGCGATCATCGCGGTGAGCGCGTCCAGCCGCCGCGCGGCTGCATCCGAGGCGGGCGAAACGCGGTCATAGGGCAGACAGTCCCAGGCCGGCAGTTCGAGCACCGGCAGGCCAGGCGCGGCGAATGAAAGCGCCTCGACGATCGAAGGCAGGCGCTGGCCGTCGCGTGCCACGAACAGCACCGGCTTGTCGGGCGCGATCTCGTGCGCGGCCTGCACCAGCGCGAAGGCTTCGTAACCGTCGGCGACGCCGTCGACGATGAACTGGCCTGCGCGGCCTTTCGGCAGGCCGATGGTGGGGATCAGGCTCATGAAATCACGTATTTCAGAATGTCATCGCCTGGCGCGACGCCAGGATTTTTTGCAGGACGGCACAGTCGATGTCAGCCGGAATCGGCCGCTCGCCGGTGATCACGGGCAGGAATTCGGTGTCGGCAATTTCGAGGAGCCTCTCATATTGGTCGAGTTCGTCGCCGGTCAAGGCGCCGATCTCGGCGTCGGCGAAACTGCCGAGAATAAGGTCCATTTCGCGCATGCCGCGATGCCAGGATCGAAACAGAAGCTTGCGGCGGCGGGCATCGAGCCCCTCGCTTGATCGTCTTGTTCCGGTCATTGTCCAGCATCCTTGCCTGAAGCGGCGCATATAGCGTGGATAGAGCGCGGTGTCAGCCTTGCAACGGTCCGGCGGGTGTCTAACATCCCGTTGTGGCATACACTCCTGACACCGTCGGCGCTAAGACCCCCCTCTGTCCCGCCGGACATCTCCCCCTCAAGGGGGGAGATTGGATGTTGTTTCTGCTTTCGCAAATCTCCAATGCTGTAGAAGGCACGCTGTCGGCAAAGCTGCCGATCTCCCCCCTTGAGGGGGAGATGGCCGGCAGGCCAGAGGGGGGTGAGCGCCGACATCGCGTGGTCTCTCACCCGTGAGACCTTCCCTCCTCGATCCGATGTTTGTCCCGATCACCTCGCTTGCCGGCGTCGGGCCGAAGGTCGGCGCCCTGATCGAGAAAATCGTGCCGGCCGATCTCGGCGACCGCCGCCCCGCACGTGCCGGCGATCTTCTGTTCGTGCTGCCGCATTCGGTGATCGACCGCCGCAACCGGCCGGGCATCGCCGGTTCGGTCGAAGGCGCGATCGTCACCCTCGAAGTGCGCATCGATCGCCACCAACCGCCGCCGCGCGGCAACCGATCGGTGCCGTACCGGGTTTACGCCCATGACGACACCGGCGAGATCGCGCTGACCTTCTTCCATGCGCATGCCGCCTATCTCGAAAAGACGATGCCGGAGGGCGAGCATGTCGTGGTCTCCGGCCGCATGGAATGGTTCAACGGCCGCCCGACCATGGTTCATCCCGACCACATCGCGCTGGCCAGCGAAGTGGAAAACCTGCCGCTGGTCGAGCCGGTCTATCCGCTCACCGCCGGCCTCTCGGGAAAAGTGCTGCGCCGGGCAATCGGCCAGGCGCTCGCTCGCTTGCCGGTGCTGCCGGAATGGCAGGAGGGTGAGTTTCTGCGCCGCCGCAGCTTTCCCGCCTTCGGTGATGCTCTCTCCCGCATCCACAATCCCGCCGACCCGATCGACGTGTCCGTCGACGGCGCGGCCTGGCGGCGTCTCGCCTATGACGAGTTTCTGGCAGGCCAGGTGTCGCTGGCGCTGGTGCGCGCAAAAGTCCGCCGCCTGTCCGGCCGGCCGCTGGTCGGGGACGGCCGCTTCGTCGAAAAGCTGCGCGCCGCCCTTCCCTATTCGCTGACCAATTCGCAGGAAATGGCGCTTGCCGAAATCAATGCCGATCTCGGTGACCCCGAACGCATGCTGCGCCTTCTGCAGGGTGATGTCGGGTCAGGCAAGACGGTTGTCGCGCTGCTCGCCATGGCGCGCGCTGTCGAGGCCGGCGGCCAGGCGGCATTGATGGCGCCGACCGAAATTTTGGCGCGCCAGCATCTTGCGACGATTGCGCCGTTGGCGGAACAAGCCGGCCTGCGCATCGCCATCCTCACCGGCCGCGAAAAGGGCCGCGAGCGCGCCGAGACGCTGACCGGCCTGGCCAGTGGCGAGATCGACATCGTCGTCGGCACCCATGCGCTGTTCCAGCAAACGGTGACGTTCCACGACCTGGTCCTCGCCGTCATCGACGAACAGCACCGGTTTGGCGTCCACCAGCGGCTGGCCATCACCGCCAAGGGCGACGCGCCCGACATGCTGGTGATGACGGCGACGCCGATCCCGCGCACGCTGGTGCTGACTGCTTTCGGCGACATGGATGTGTCGAAGCTGACGGAAAAACCGGCCGGGCGCCAACCGATCCGCACCGCCACCCTGCCGCTCGAGCGGCTCGACGAACTTGTCGGCCGCATGCGCGACGCAGTCGCCGACGGCCAGAAGATTTATTGGATCTGTCCGCTGGTCGAGGAGTCCGAAGAGATCAAGCTGATGTCGGCGGAGGACCGTTTTGCCTCCTTGAAGCCGCTGTTCGGCGACCGGATCGGCCTGGTGCACGGCCGCATGAAGGGCGCCGAAAAAGACGAGGCGATGCGCGCCTTCAAGGCCGGCGAGACACGCATCCTGATCGCCACCACGGTCATCGAGGTCGGCGTCGATGTGCCGGATGCGACGATCATGGTCATCGAGCATGCCGAGCGCTTCGGCCTCGCTCAGTTGCACCAGTTGCGCGGCCGGGTCGGTCGCGGCGAAAAACCGTCGTCCTGCGTGCTGCTCTACAAGGATCCGCTCGGCGAGACGGCAACGCGCCGGCTGTCGGTGATGCGCGAAACCGAGGATGGGTTTCGCATCGCCGAGGAGGATCTGAAGCTGCGCGGCGAAGGCGAGTTGCTCGGCACCCGCCAGTCCGGCACCCCTGGCTTCCAGGTGGCGCGCATCGAGGCGCATGCCGACCTGCTCGAAGCCGCTCGCGACGACGCGCGGCTGATCCTGTCGCGCGATCCGGAACTGCAATCCGAACGCGGCGCCGCCCTTCGCATGCTGCTCTATTTGTTCGGACGCGACGAGGCGGTGCGGCTCTTGCGCGCCGGCTGAGGCTCGGCATCCACCGGCGGATTGCCGATCTGGCCGCCGATCGGCTTGCCGTTCAACGTCACCATGTTCGTCTTGACCGCCGGCGCCACCAGCCCTGCCGAAACGATCAGCTTGGCGCCGTCCTCGATCGTCATGTCGAGCAGCACGATATCGGATTTCGGCACATACATCAGGAAGCCGGTGGTCGGGTTGGGCGTGCACGGCATGAACACCGCGATCAGCGGATCACCCTCCTGGTCGAGCTTCTGGTTGATCTCGGTTTCCTTCTCGCTGGCAACGAAGACCAGCGACCAGACGCCCTTGCGCGGGTATTCGACCAGCCCGACCTGGCGGAACATGTCGCCCTTGTTCGACAGCACGGTCTCGAAGATCTGCTTCAGCGACCCATAGATGCCGCGCACCAGCGGCATGCGGCCGAGCAGCCGCTCGCCGAACAAGACGATAGCCCGGCCGACGATATTGGCGGTCAGGAAACCGATCAGGGTGATCAGGATCAAGGCGACGATCAGCCCGAATCCCGGAACCGGCGCCGGCAGATAGCTATCGGGGTTGTAACGCGCCGGAATATAGGGTTTCACCCAGGAATCGACCCAGCCGATGAACGACCAGGCGATGTAGGCGGTGATCGCCAGCGGCGCGCAGACGACAAAGCCTGTCAGAAAGTAATTCCGCAGCCGGGTCATGCCTGAGGTCTTGGAAGCATCGGACATGGTTCACCGCAGCGCTGATTGCGGCGCGACATTAATGAACCGCATCCGGCTTTGGAACTGCAATTTTTAAAAGATCAACTATGCCGCGACTTCCAGCGGCTCGATCTTCTCAAGTTCCGGCGCGAGTTTCATCCCCAACTTCGTCATCCCTGGGCGAAGCAGGAGCGAAGCTCCGTCGCGGAGACCCTGGGATCCATGCCATAACCTTAGCCGAGGAGTGCAGCGGAGCAGAATTTGCGCCGCAGCATTGCTCAGAAGTCGCGGCATGGATCCTAGGGTCTTCGCTGCGTCGCTGCGCTCCTTGCTCCGCCCCAGGATGACGAAGCGATGGGCGTTTCCGCTAATAGCCAAGCTGCACGCAAGGAAGACGTATCAGGAATTGATACATGCATCCAGCCGCGGCGACCGCTATTCCACCGTCACCGATTTCGCCAGGTTGCGCGGCTGGTCGACGTCGGTGCCCATGAACACCGCGGTGAAATAGGCCAGCATCTGGATCGGCAGCGCGTAGATGATCGGCGAGATGATTTCCGGCACGTCCGGCAGCACGATCGTCTCCATCGTCTTCACCGTGGCGTGCGCGGCACCCTTGCTGTCGGTGATCAGGATGATCTTGCCGCCGCGCGCCGCCACTTCCTGCATGTTCGACACGGTTTTTTCAAAAATCCGGTCATGCGGGGCAATGACGATCACCGGCATGTTCTCGTCGATCAGCGCGATCGGCCCGTGCTTCAGCTCGCCGGCAGCATAGCCCTCGGCATGGATATAGGAGATTTCCTTGAGCTTCAGCGCGCCTTCCATGGCCAGCGGGAAATTGGTATCGCGGCCAAGATAGAGCACGTTCTTGTAGTGCGAGAGGTCGCGCGCGACCTTTTCGATCTGGCCGTCGAGTTTCAGGACCTGGTTGGCATAGCGCGGCGCTTCCGACAGTTGGCGGACCAGCGTCGTTTCCTGTTCCTGCGAAATCGTACCGCGCGCCACGCCGGCCCGCACGGCAAGCGAGGCCAGCACCGACAATTGACAGGTGAAGGCCTTGGTCGAGGCGACGCCGATCTCCGGCCCGGCCAGCGTCGGCAGGATAACGTCGGATTCACGCGCCATCGTCGATTCGCGGACATTGACGACCGCGCCGATCTTCATGCCCGCTTTGCGGCAATAGCGCAGCGAGGCCAGCGTGTCGGCGGTCTCGCCCGATTGCGAGATGAAGAAGGCGGCGTCTGTCTTCGACAGCGGCATTTCACGGTAACGGAATTCCGAAGCGACATCGATGTCGACCGGCAGCCGCGCATAGCGCTCGAACCAATATTTGCTGATCAGGCCGGCCAGATAGGCAGTGCCGCAGGCCGAAATCGCCAGCCGGTCGATTTTGGCGAAATCGAACGGCAGGTCGAGCGGCTTCGAGACGCCGCCAACGAAATCCACATAATGCGCCAGCGTGTGCGAGATCACCTCGGGCTGTTCATGGATTTCCTTCTCCATGAAATGGCGCCGGTTGCCCTTGTCGACCATGAAGCTGGTGCTGAGCGACTGCTGGCGCTTGCGGTCGACCTTGTTGCCGTCCATGTCGAAGATGGCGACGTCGTTGCGACGCACCACCGCCCAGTCGCCATCCTCCAGATAGGTGATCGAATTGGTGAAGGGGGCAAGCGCGATGGCGTCGGAGCCCAAAAACATCTCGCCATCGCCATGGCCGACGGCCAGCGGCGGGCCGTTGCGCGCGCCAACGATGAGATCCTCGTCTCCCCTGAACATGATGGCCAGCGCAAAGGCGCCTTCCAGCCGCTTCAGCGCCTGGTGCGCGGCCTCGACCGGCTGCAGGCCCCTGGCCAGTTCGCGCCCCACCAGGTGTGCGACGACCTCGGTGTCGGTCTGCGATGAAAATGTGTAGCCGTCGCGCATCAGCTCGTCGCGCAATTCGGCGAAATTCTCAATGATGCCGTTGTGGACGATGGCGACGCCGTCGGAAAAATGCGGATGCGCATTGGTCTCGTTGGGCACGCCGTGCGTCGCCCAGCGCGTGTGGCCGATGCCGATCATGCCGTCGAGCGGTTCGTCCTTCAGCCGGCGTTCGAGATTGATCAGCTTGCCCTCGGCGCGGCGACGCGCCAGCTGGCCGTGCTCGACAGTGGCGACGCCGGCCGAATCATAACCGCGATATTCGAGCCTTTTCAGCGCATCGACGATGAGCGGCGCGACCGGCGAGTGACTGACAATTCCGACGATACCGCACATAGACGTTGCCCTCGATTCCGGCTGAAAACCCGGCGCCATTTAGGGTTGGCCGGGCTGCCGCAAAAATCACATTGCGCTTCGTTCCGTATCAGCCGGAACGGTTCTGCACAAATGCACCATGACAGGGCGCTCTTGCAATCCGGTTACAGCAGCCAGGCTAGCCTTTTTTCCGGGCCGCCGCAGCCGCAGCAAAACGCTCGCGCAATTCCTTGCCTTTGCCAGGCAGCGTCCTCTGGCGGGCGCGGCCGAAGGCGAGCGCATCGTCGGGCACGCTTTCGGTGATCACGCTGCCCGAAGCGACGTAGCCGCCCTTGCCGATTGTGACAGGCGCCACCAGCGACGAATTCGAGCCGACGAAGGCGCCTTCGCCGATGTCGGTGAAGAATTTCGAGTAGCCGTCATAATTGCAGGTGATGGTTCCAGCGCCAATATTGGCGCCGGCGCCGACGCGGGCATCGCCGATATAGGTCAGGTGATTGACCTTGGCGCCCTCCTCGACCGTCGCCTGCTTGACCTCGCAGAAATTGCCGACCTTGGCTTTTTGCTTGAGATCGGAACCCGGCCGCAGCCGCGCAAACGGACCAACAGCGCAATTCGAAGCGATCGTGGCGCCTTCAATATGGCTGAAGGCATGGATCCTGGCACCGGTGGCGATTGTCACGCCCGGCCCGAACCAGACATTGGGCTCGACGATCGTGTCGGCGCCGATCTCGGTATCGTGCGAAAAGAAGACGGTTTCGGGCGCGATCAGCGAAACCCCGGAGAGCATGGCCTCGCGCCGCCGGCGCGCCTGCCAGATGCCTTCGGCCGCAGCCAGTTCGGCGCGGTTGTTGATGCCGAGCACATTCTCAAAGCCAGCTTCTGCGGCGATGACATTAAGGCCTTGCCCGCCCGCGATCTCGACGATGTCGGTGAGGTAATATTCGCCCTTGGCGTTGTCGTTGCCGACCTGGTCGAGCAGCTGCAGCGCGTGCTTGCCTGCAACCGCCATCAGACCGCCATTGCAGAAGGTGATTTTCTTCTCCTCGTCGGTGCAGTCCTTTTCCTCGCGGATGGCGACGAGCTTGCCGCCCTTTTCGATCAGCCGGCCATAGCCGGACGGATTTGAGGTGCGGAAGCCGACCACAACGACGGCAGCGCCATCAGCCAGCTTCAGGCGCGCAGCCGTCAGCACCTCCGGATCGATCAACGGCGTATCGCCGAACATGACGAGGATGTCGTCGTAACCCTTTGCGATCGCATCGCGAGCCGCCAGCGCGGCATGCGCCGTGCCGAGCCGCTTGTCCTGGACGAAGGTCTCCGCCTTCGGCGCGAATTTTTGCGTGGCCTTGCGCATCTCGTCCGCGCCATGGCCGATCACCAGCGCCAGATCACCGCTGCCTGCGGCTTCCGCAGCCTTGACGACATGGGCGACCATCGGCAGGCCGGCGATCGGGTGCAGCACTTTTGGCACATCGCTTTTCATGCGCGTGCCTTCGCCGGCGGCGAGGATGACGGACAGGCAGGTTCTCTGGCTCATGGAATGCGACCATTTGAAAAGGGTTGGGGATCAAGGCATGTCTAGTGTTGGCGCAATGCTGCACCAATGCGGTTAAATTCCGGTGAGACGGTGCGGCAGTCCAATTTTCGAAGTCGGCGCTGCCCCTTATCCGCCTGCCGGCACCTTCTCCCCGTTTAGTGACGGGGCGAAGGGGGCTGGCCGCAACCTCGGCTCGCTTTCTGCAACGGTGGAGATTGGCGAAATCCTTTGCGAAGGCGTCTTTCTCCCCGTCACTATACGGGGAGAAATGCCCGGCAGGGCAATGAGGGGCAGCGCAGACCTGAAGCGATTGTCCTGCCGGCCAAGCCAGTTGCGATCGCTGTACCTATCCCAACTGCCCCAGCACCGGGAAATTCTCCAGCAGCCAGTAGGATGCAGCCTGCACGCCGCCGGTCAGAAAAAACACGCCCGCGACGACCAGCAGCGCGCCCATTGCCTTTTCGACGCGGCCGAGATGGACGCGGAATTTTGCGAGAAAGCGCATGAAGGCGCCGGAAAACAGCGCCGCGACCAGGAACGGGATGCCGAGGCCGAGCGAATAGGCGGCAAGCAGAGCCGCGCCCTCGCCCACCGTCTCGCGGCCGCCGGCCAGCGTCAGGATCGGCCCCAGCACCGGTCCGATACAGGGTGTCCAGCCGAAGGCGAAGGCCAGCCCCATGACGTATGCGGCAACGATACTGGCCGGCTTGCCCTGCGACTGGAAGCGCGCCTCACGCGACAGCAGCGGGATGCGCAATATGCCGAGAAAATTCAGCCCCATCAGGATGATGAGCACGCCAGCCGCCATCGCCAGCGGCTCCTGCCAGACGCGCAGCAGCCGGCCGATGGTCGAGGCGCCGGCGCCCAGCGCCACGAAGACGGTCGAGAAGCCGAGAACGAAGGCGATCGAGGCAAAAAGCAGCGCGCCGCGTGCGTCGGCCTTGGCGGTGACGCCGGCATTGCCGCGGAAATCGTCGACCGACACGCCGGCCATATAGCAGAGATAGGGCGGCACCAGCGGCAGCACGCAAGGCGACAGGAACGAGATCGCCCCCGCCCCGACCGCGCTGACATAGCCGATATCCAACGCCATTCCCGAACTCCTGATGGTTTGCGCTGCCATATAGCGGCGACCGCGCCGATCCGCCAATCACCATCGCGTGGCGCAGACGGCCGCTTGCCACGCCTGTCTCGCCCGTCAACGTCGCATCGTGCCGGCCGTCTCTTCAAACCAGGGCTGGCGCGTGATCGATGTTTCTCTTATATCCGCGGAAGTATTTGTCCCGTTCTCCCGGATTCATTGCCGGTTTGTCCAACGATCAGGGCAGCCGCTCTCGCTATCCAGGATTGCGGATATCACATGACGCACCCCTCAATGCAGGACTGCATTTTGGGCGCCTCCCCTTGACCGGATGCAAAAGCACGGCCATGTGAGCGACAATTATACGAGATTTCGTCGCGCGCAGCGGAATTCTTCTGCCGCACCACAGCTGATATGAGACCTCATGGACGTCGTCGTCGTCGAATCGCCGGCCAAAGCGAAGACAATCAACAAGTACCTCGGAAAGAACTACAAGGTCCTGGCCTCGTTCGGCCACGTCCGCGATCTGCCGGCCAAGGATGGCTCGGTGCGTCCGGACGAGGATTTTGCCATGTCCTGGGCTGTCGACACCGCCTCGAGCAAACGTCTTGCCGACATCGCCAAGGCGGTCAAGGACGCCGACGGCCTGATCCTCGCCACCGATCCGGACCGCGAGGGCGAAGCCATTTCCTGGCATGTCCTTGAAGTGCTGAAGCAGAAGCGTGCGCTGAAGGACAAGCCGGTCAGCCGCGTCGTCTTCAACGCCATCACCAAATCGTCGGTGCTAGAAGCGATGGCCAATCCGCGCCAGATCGATGCGCCGCTGGTCGACGCCTATCTCGCCCGCCGCGCGCTCGACTATCTCGTCGGATTCACGCTGTCGCCCGTGCTGTGGCGCAAGCTGCCGGGCGCCCGCTCTGCCGGCCGCGTCCAGTCGGTGGCGCTGCGCCTCGTCTGCGACCGCGAATTGGAAATCGAGCGCTTCATCCGCGAGGAATACTGGCAGATCGCCGCCATTCTCGGCACGCCGCGCAAGGATAATTTCGAGGCGCGGCTGACTGCCTTCGATCGCAAGAAGCTGCAAAAGCTCGACATTTCGAACAAGGCGCAGGCCGACAACATCAAGGCGATGCTGGATGGCGCGACCTTCAAGGCGCTGTCGGTCGAAGCCAAGCCGACCAGGCGCAATCCAGGCCCGCCCTTCACCACCTCGACGTTGCAGCAGGCCGCCTCCTCGCGCCTCGGTTTTTCGGCAAGCCGCACCATGCAGGTGGCGCAGCGGCTCTATGAAGGCATGGACATCGGCGGCGAGACCACCGGCCTGATCACCTATATGCGAACCGACGGCGTGCAGATGGCGCCCGAGGCGATATCAGCCGCGCGCGATGCGATCGCAAAAGAGTTCGGCCCAAAATACCTGCCCGAAAGGCCGCGCAACTACACCACCAAGGCCAAGAACGCCCAGGAAGCGCACGAAGCGATCCGCCCGACCGACTTCATGCGCACGCCGGCTTCGGTCAGGCAATATCTCGATGCCGACCAGGCGCGGCTTTACGAGATTGTCTGGAAACGCGCCATCGCCAGCCAGATGCAGCCGGCCGAGATCGAGCGTACCACGGTCGAGATCGAGGCGGTCAACGGCGGCCGCAGCGCGGAGCTTCGCGCCGTCGGTTCGGTCATTCGCTTCGATGGCTTCATTGCCGCCTATACCGACCAGAAGGACGAGGATGCGGAAGACGAGGAAGACCGCCGTCTACCCGAGATCCGTGCCGGCGAACAACTCGAGCGCGAGGCGATCAACGCCACCCAGCACACCACCGAACCGCCGCCGCGCTATTCGGAAGCCTCGCTGATCAAGAAGCTGGAAGAGCTCGGCATCGGCCGGCCGTCGACCTACACGGCGATCCTGAAGACGCTGGAGGACCGCGACTACGTCAGCATGGACAAGCGCAAGCTGTTGCCGCAGGCCAAGGGCCGGCTGTTGTCGGCCTTCCTCGAAAGCTTCTTCGAGCGCTATGTCGAGTATGATTTCACCGCCTCGCTCGAGGAAAAACTCGACGAGATTTCCGACGGCAAGCTCGCCTGGAAGGATGTGCTGCGCGATTTCTGGAAGGACTTTTCAGGCGCCGTCGCCGACATCAAGGAATTGCGCGTCACCGATGTGCTCGACGCCCTCAACGAGGAACTGGCGCCGCTGGTGTTTCCGGCGCGGGAGGACGGCTCGAACCCCCGCATCTGCCCGAAATGCGGCACCGGCAACCTGTCGCTGAAGCTCGGCAAATTCGGCGCCTTTGTCGGCTGCTCGAACTATCCCGAATGCTCCTTCACCCGCCAGCTCGGCGACGCCGCCAACCCCAATGCCGAAAACGGCAATGGCGAGGACGGCACCAAGGTGCTGGGCAAGGACCCCTACACGGCGGAGGAAATCACGCTGCGCAGTGGTCGTTTCGGCCCCTATGTCCAGCGCGGCGACGGCAAGGAAGCCAAGCGCTCCAGCCTGCCCAAGGGCTGGACCGTCGATTCGATCGACCACGAAAAAGCCCTCGCCCTGCTGTCGCTGCCGCGCGACGTCGGCAAGCATCCGGAATCCGGCAAGATGATCTCCGCCGGGCTGGGGCGCTACGGCCCGTTCGTGCTACATGACGGCACCTACGCCAATCTCGACAATATCGAGGACGTGTTCTCGATCGGTCTCAACCGCGCCGTGTCGGTGATCGCCGAGAAGCAATTGAAGGGCCCCGGCGGTCGAAATGGCGGCACGCCCGCCGCCTTGAAGGAACTTGGCGAGCATCCGGCGGGCGGCGGCAAGATCGTCGTGCGTGACGGCAAATACGGGCCCTATGTCAATTTCGGCAAGGTCAATGCGACGCTGCCGAAGGGCAAGGACCCGCAGTCGGTGACGATCGAGGATGCGGTAGCGCTGATTGCCGAGAAGGAAGCCAAGGGCGGCAATGGCGGCAGAAAGCCCTTCCGCAAAGCGGCCGCACCTGCCAAAAAGCTTGCGGCCAAAAAACCGGCGGCCCAGAAACCGGCGGCCCAGAAAGTGGCCAACAAAAAGGGATAGTGCATCGTGGCGCGCAGGGAATCCGGAAGAAGTCATGGCGATCTGCGCACCGCCGACACCCGGGCCAAGGTCAAGGATGATTACCGGCCGTCCCGCGACGAAATCCTGCGCTACATCGCCGAAAATCCGGATCGCTCAGGCAAACGCGACATCGCCAAGGCGTTTGCGCTGCGCGGCGAGGACCGTATCTGGCTGAAGGATGTTTTGCGCGACTTGCAGGATGAGGGCCTGCTGACCAAGGAGCGCAAGCGGCTCGCCCGCGTCGGCGCCCTCGCCCATGTCGCCGTGCTCGACATCTTTGGCCGCGACGCCGACGGCGTGCTTTTGGCGCACCCAACCGAAGCCGTGGGCAACGGCGAGCCTCCTGTCATAGCGATACGCGTGTCGCGCGGCGGCGGCGGCCCGACACCGGGCATTGGCGACCGCGTGCTGGCCAAGACCTTTCCAACCGATGACCCGACCGGCCCTGCCTATACCGGGCGAGTGATGAAGATATTCGAGAAGCGCACCGATGCAGTTCTCGGCGTTTTTCGCGTGCTGCAGGACGGTACCTTCCGCATCGAGCCTGTCGAAAGACGCCAGCCGGAGCTGGTCGTCGACAAGGAATTCCGGAACGGCGCCAAGAACGGCGATCTTGTCGAGGTCGAGCCGGCGCGGGCCTCCCGCTACGGGCTGCCCAGGGCCAAGGTGCTGGCGGTGCTGGGTTCGCTAACCAGCGAAAAGGCGGTCTCGATGATCGCCATCCACGCGCACGACATTCCGCATATTCTCCCGGCAGACGTCATCGCGGAGGCGGAGGCGGTCAAACCGGCGACGTTGGCCGGCCGTGAAGACTGGCGCGACCTGCCGCTGGTCACCATCGACCCGGCCGACGCCAAAGACCATGACGACGCCGTGTTCGCGACAGCAGATCCGGACGAGAAGAACCCCGGCGGCGTGGTCGTTACCGTGGCGATTGCCGATGTAGCCGCTTATGTGCGCTATGGCACCGCGCTCGACCGCGAGGCGCTGAAGCGCGGCAACTCGGTCTATTTCCCGGATCGCGTCGTGCCGATGCTGCCGGAGCGCATCTCCAACGACCTTTGTTCGCTGCGCGAAGGCCAGGACCGCCCGGCGCTGGCGGTCCGCATGACCTTCTCGGCCGATGGCCGCAAGCTCAGGCATTCGTTCCACCGCATCATGATGAAATCGGCGGCAAAACTCGCCTATCGCCAGGCGCAGGCCGCGATCGACGGCGCGCCGGACGACAAGACCGGCCCGATCCTCGACACGGTGATGAAGCCGCTGTGGGATGCCTACGCCGTGGTGAAGCGCGGTCGTGAGACGCGCCAGCCGCTCGAGCTCGAACTGCCGGAGCGGAAAATCCTGCTCAAGGAGGATGGCACCGTCGACCGCGTCGTCGTGCCGGAGCGGCTCGACGCGCACAAGCTGATCGAAGAATTCATGATCCAGGCCAATGTCGCGGCGGCCGAGACGCTGGAGGCGAAACGACAGGCGCTGGTCTACCGCATCCATGACGCACCTTCGCTGGCCAAGCAGGAATCGCTGCGTGAATTCCTGCAGACGCTTGGCCTGTCGCTGGCGCGCGGCGCGCAGATGCGGCCAAACCAGTTCAACGGTATTCTGGATCGCGTCCGCGGCGCCGACCATGAGGGGCTGGTCAACGAGGTGGTGCTGCGCACGCAGATGCAAGCCGAATATTCGCCAAGCAATATCGGTCATTTCGGCCTTAACCTGAAACGCTATGCGCACTTCACCTCGCCGATCCGCAGATATGCCGACCTGATCGTGCATCGCGGGCTGATTGCCGCGCTCGGCTTCGGTGCAGGCGGACTGACGCAGGATGAAGCGGAGCGGCTGGAAGAAGTTTCTGCGCTGATCTCAGCCACCGAGCGCCGCGCCATGGCCGCCGAGCGCGACACGGTCGACCGGCTGATCGCCGCCTATCTGGCAGAGCGTGTCGACGATCGCTTCGATGCACGCATTTCGGGCGTCACCAAATCGGGACTATTTGTCCAATTGCCGCAGTATGGCGCAGATGGTTTCATTCCGGTGTCAAGTCTGGGCGGCGATTACTATATATACGACGAAACTGCCCGATCGCTTTTCGGAGAACGCACCGGCAAGGGCTATCAGCTTGCCGACCGCGTCGAGGTTCGCCTGATCGAGGTGGCGCCTATGGCCGGCGCGATGCGTTTCGAGATGCTGACCGACCCAAAGCCGCTGCCCGGCTCCAAACGGTCGTTTCACAAGGCCAAGGGCCGCGCCCGTGCGTCGCAATCGCGTCCAGGCTCGCGCGGCAGGAGACGGTAATGCCAAGCGATCTGAAAATGAACGAACAGGTTTTCGGCGGCCAACAGCACTCGGGCCGGATCGCCCGCCCGCTATGGACGGCGATGAAGCGTGGCGCGCTTGGCCGTTGCCCGCATTGCGGCGAGGGAAAGCTGTTTCGCGCCTTCGTCAAGACCGTCGATACATGCGATCATTGCGGCGAGGCGCTTCATCACCACCGCGCCGACGACCTGCCGGCCTATCTGGTGGTGGCCATCGTCGGCCACATCGTGCTCGGCGCCTTCATGGGTGTCGAAGCGGCCTCCACTCTGTCCACCTGGCAGCACATCGCCATCTGGGTGCCGCTGACCATCCTCATGGCGATCGTCTTGCTGCAGCCGGTCAAGGGCGCCGTCATCGGCCTGCAATGGGCGTTCTATATGCACGGCTTCGGCGGGGAAGAAGATCTGATCGAGTCGCATCCCGAGGCTTGAAACCGAGGCTGGCGCAAATCGGCATGGCTGGACGCCACTTTCGCATCGAAGAAGATTCCGCTAGGTCGTGCGCATGGACGTTATGACCAAGGCGGAAGTCGACAAGGTTGAGCCGATCGCGCTCGACGCCAGGCCTATACGCCCGCGCGACGCCGCGACGCTGATCCTGCTCGACCGCAGGGGCGCCGAGTTCCTGGTGCTGATGGGCAGGCGCCACGCCCGTCACGCCTTCATGCCGGGGAAATTCGTCTTTCCCGGTGGCCGTACCGATCCGGCCGACAGCCGAATTCCCGTTGCCACAGCGCTGCACCCTGAGGAGCAGGCGAGGCTGACTGCCGGCGTCGGCCGCACCAGCCCGGCCCGCGCCCGCGCCATCGCCCTGTCGGCGATTCGCGAGACCTATGAAGAAGCCGGCCTGCTGATCGGCCAGAAGGGCGCCTTCGCCACGACCAGGCGCGATTGGCAGGGTTTCGCCGAGCACGGCGTAAGACCGTCGCTGGAAGCGCTGCGCTTCATCGCGCGCGCCATCACCCCGCCAAACCGGGTGCGGCGCTTCGACACGCGCTTCTTCAGCGCCTGGCGCGAAGACGTCGCCGTGGAGCTGCCGGACGGCGGTCCGACCAACGAGCTGGAGGAACTGGTCTGGCTGCCGCTCGCCAAGGCCAGAGAAGCTGATGTGCCCGACATCACCAGGGCTATCCTGGAGGAGCTGGAAAAGCGGCTCGTCGACGATCCGCGGCTGCGCCCCGGTGGTTCCGTGCCTTTCTACCGGCTTGTCGGCAATCGCTTCGTTCGCGAAATTCTTTAGAGCATAGAGCATTCACATCCTATGACAGTCGATACCCAGCAAGAGGTCGAAGAACGCGTCCATTGGCTGCCGATGATCGCGGCGATCTCGTCGATCAGCGTCGTCGGCATCGCCATCGGCCTCGGCATGCCGCTGCTCAGCGTCATTCTCGAAACGCGTGGCCATTCGGCGTCGATGATCGGCTTCAACACCGCTGTCGCCGGCCTCGCCTCGATCGCCGGCGCACCGCTCGCCACCCCGCTGGCGATGCGGTTCGGCGTCGCCAGGACGATGCTCGCCATGATCGCCACCGGAGTGCTGGCCTTTGTCGGCTTCCATTTCGCACCGGACTTCTGGATGTGGTTTCCGTTGCGCGTCCTGCTGCACATCGCGCTGACGGTGCTTTTCATCCTGTCGGAATTCTGGATCAGCACATCGGCGCCGCCGCACCGGCGCGGTCTCGTCCTCGGCATCTACGCCACCGTGCTGTCGCTCGGCTTTGCCGCCGGGCCGTGGCTGTTCGCCCAACTCGGCAGCGCTGGCTTCCTGCCGTTCGGCGTCATCATGGCGCTGGTGACGCTGGCCGCCATTCCAGTTCTGGCGGCCCGCAACGAGAGCCCGACGATCGTCTCCAACGGCGAAACCAGCAACTTCCTGCGCTACATCTGGTTGGTGCCGACGGCGACCGCTGCGGTGCTGGTGTTCGGCGCGGTCGAGACCGGTGGCTTTGCGCTGTTTCCCGTCTATGGCAACCGCATCGGCTACTCCGAGGCCGATGCCGCCCTGCTGCTCACCATGATCGGCCTCGGCAACGTGCTGTTGCAGATCCCGCTCGGCATGATCAGCGACCGGGTCAGCGACCGCCGTTATCTGCTTCTGGCCTGTGCAACCATCGGGCTTGCCGGCACCATCTTCATGCCGCACTTCGCGCAGAACTGGCATCTGATGGCGGCGCTTCTGTTCGTCTGGGGCGGCGTCGTCGCGGCCATGTACACGATCGGCCTGGCCCATCTCGGCTCGCAGCTTTCCGGCCACGACCTGGCCTCGGCCAACGCTGCCTTCGTGCTCTGCTACGGTGTCGGCATGGTGCTCGGCCCGCAGGCGATCGGCATCGGCATGGACCTTTTCGGCCCCTCCGGTTTCGGCTGGGCGCTCGGCTTGTTCTTCGCCTTCTATATCGCGCTGGTCGGCGCCAGGCTCATCCGAAAAATCCTGTAGAAAGACCCGATCGATGCCTCAGGTGGCGCAAGGCTGCTGACATAACCGTGTCAGCAGCACCTGGGTAGATTGTCAGCAACACGCCACGAATTTGAGGATGCCGCCATGATCGACTCCGGATTTGAAACGAAATCGCTGCGGATGGAATTGCTGCTGCTTGTGACCTTCCAGGCGCCGGCTTCCGATGTCGACCGTATCATGGAAGCGGTGGTCGCGATCGCCCCGCTCACCATGGGCAAATACGACAGCAATGCCTACCAGTCGGCGCACGGCATCGAGCGCTACCGGGCGCTCGAAGGTGCTGCTGCCGGCGCCGAGACCGAATTGCGCAGACGGCATGGCACGGTGGAAGTGTCGTTCGAGCTGCCCGACGACCAGGCGTTGGCCGCCCGCATCGTCGAGGCGATCTTCCAGGTCCACACCTATCAGGAGCCGGTGATCCGCATCCAGCCGATCCTCGCCAGCCGCTCCAAGGGATTGGACGACCGCTCCAACCCGAACCGCTGGTGGAACACCACGGGAGACTGGAAGAAGACCGCCCCAGTTAAAGAAGATGCGTAGATTCGGAAAGCGGCCGGATGAGGGGTGCTCCAGGTTGGCACTGACAGCACTCCGTCCAACACCCCTCTTCCGTCTCGGCGCTACGCGCCGATCCACCTTCTCCCACAATGGGAAGGAAGAGGTCGCCTCACAGGGTTGACTTTCCGGGCGCGTTGTTTATGTGTCGCGCCAAGTTTCCCGCGTCCGGGTGGTTTTCCCGTGCTCCAGCGGCCAAGACTCCACGAACATAATGGACTGATACAATGGCCAAAGCCGCAAACATCAAGATCAAGCTTCTGTCGACCGCCGACACCGGTTTCTTCTACGTCACCAGCAAGAACAGCCGCACCAAGACCGACAAGCTGTCGTTCCGCAAATACGATCCGGTCGCCAAGAAGCACGTCGAGTTCAAGGAAACCAAGATCAAGTAATCTGCTTTCCTGCCTAGACAAAAACGCCGCCCCGTGGGCGGCTTTTTTGTTTTCAAAGCTCGAAAAGTCCAGAATTTCCAGTGCTTGGCGCAGAGACTTGATGTCATTTTGAGAATGGGGGCCGGCCGGCGTTTGGCAGCGGTACGAGGAGGCCACTATGTGCCAGCGCCGGCCGGCCGACCCCACGGACCCAGGAGATGCGGCGGACCTGAATCATGGGGTATTCTTCGGATCGATCCGGCGATCTACCCTCGCGCCGGTCCCGTCATCGGCCTGCACATTTGCGCAACAGCCTGCGAAAATCAACAATTTCTTAACCAAGCCCGGCGAATCGCTTGCGTTAAGGTAAATTCGTAACCCTGTCACATCGACAGGATAATCGGACTTTTACGCCGCCTTGGCGACGACCCGGTTGCGGCCGGCGCTCTTGGCTTCGTAGAGCGCGAGGTCGGCCCGCTTCATCAGCCCGGCAACCGAGTCGACACCCTTCAGCACCGACGACACGCCGACGCTGACGGTAACCTCGATCGTCTTGCCGTCCTGACCGACGGCAAACGGCATCTGGGCGATTTCGGCGCGAATCCGCTCCGCCACCTTTTCGGCGACGGCGCCGTCCGTGTCCGGCATCACCACGACGAACTCCTCGCCACCGAAGCGGCAGGCGAGATCGATGCCGCGCACATTCTTGCGCAGCCGCCGCGCGAATTCGCGCAGCACCTCGTCGCCGCCGTCATGGCCATGCGTGTCGTTGACGGTCTTGAAGCGGTCGAGATCGGTGATCATCACCGACAGCGGCCGCCGCCGCGCCACGGCGCGGTCGAACAGTGTCTGCAGATGGCTGTCGAGGTAACGGCGATTGTGCAATCCCGTCAGCGGGTCGGTCACCGCCATCTCGATGGTCTGGGTGACGCTGGCGCGCAACTGGTCGTTGTAGCGCTTGCGGCGCACCTGCGTGCGCAGCCGCGCGGTCAATTCATGCTGGTCGATCGGACGCATCAGATAATCGTTGATGCCAAGCTCGAGGCCGCGGACGATGCGTCCCTCCTCACCCTGCTCCGCCAGAAGGATGATCGGCACGAAACGGGTGCGATCGAGCGAACGCAGTTGCGAGCAGAGCCTGAGCGGATCGAAATCGGCAAAACCCGTCGAGATCATCACGCATTCATAGGGCGTCTCGGCGGCCTGGAAGAAGCCCGCATGCGGATCGGTGGCGATGTCGAGGTCGGCGCTGCTGCGCAGCATCTTCTGGACGCGCTCAATGGAGGATTTGCGCTCATCGATCAGCAGAACCTTCGGCGTGGTGTCCGCGGACGCGAAGTTGCGGCTCAACAGCTCCTCGATGCCGATATTGCGCGTGGTCGAGGCGCGCAGGCGCAGCTCATCGGTCAAAGTCTTCAGCCGGACCAGGCTTTTGACGCGGGTCATCAATTGCAGATCGTTGACCGGCTTGGTCAGAAAATCGTCCGCACCGGCCTCGAGGCCGCGCACCCGGTCCGAAACCTGGTCGAGCGCGGTGATCATGACGACCGGGATGTGCGACGTCGCCGGATCGCTCTTCAGCCGGCGGCAGACTTCGAACCCGTCCATGTCAGGCATCATCACGTCGAGCAATACGACATCGACCTTGCCGTTTTCACAGGTCTCGATCGCGTCCGGCCCGTTGGTGGCGGTCAGCACCTCGAAATATTCGGCAAGCAGCCGGACCTCGAGCAGCCTGACATTGGCAGGGATGTCGTCGACGACGAGGATCCGTGCAGTCATCTCATAAAGCTCCGGCTCGGCTGGAAGGGCGCATCAGGCGTCGCCCAGGTAGGATTTGATGGTTTCGATGAAACGCGGCACCGAGATCGGCTTGGAAATATAGGCTTCGCAGCCACCCTGGCGGATACGCTCCTCATCGCCTTTCATCGCGAATGCGGTGACGGCAATGACCGGGATAACATGGAGGTCGTCGTCCTCCTTCAGCCATTTGGTCACTTCCAGCCCCGACACTTCGGGCAGCTGGATGTCCATCAAAATGAGGTCCGGCTTGTGCAGTCGCGCCAGATCCAGCGCTTCCAGACCGTTGCGCGTGCGTACCGTCTCGTAACCGCTCGCTTCAATGAGGTCGCGAAAGAGCTTCATGTTGAGCTCGTTGTCCTCGACGATCATGACCTTCTTAGGCATCAAATTCCCGTCCCGGCCTGCCTTCCGCTCGAAGGATGCCGCCATGCGCCCTCGCCGGTACGCACCAAACCCTGCTCAACTCTACCGCGAGATAATTGACGAAACGGAAACCGGCTGCCGGAAAAGCTTCGGATTTCACCGCGAACTCCGCATTGCAGAGACAGATGGCTTGCCGCAGGCGACGCTTGCGATTACTGCCAAAAACAGACTCATTCAACCCACAAGAAGGTAGTGATGGCAAACCCAGGGTCAATGCGCGAGGAAGCGGAAACCATTGCCGTGAAGGCATTGGGCTTCGTCGCCGCCGATCCGGAACTTCTGCCCCGCTTCCTGGCGATCACCGGCATCGAGGCGCATTCGATCCGCCAGGCCGCCGGCGAGCCGGGATTCCTGGCCGGCGTGCTGCAGTTCATCCTCGCCCACGAGCCGACGCTCATGCGGTTCGCGGCGGAAACCGGCACGCCGCCGGCTTCCGTCGGCAGGGCGCTGCGGGCGCTGCCGCTTGGCGACGAGGATCATGAGCATTCGATATAAGCGACGACCGGATCGCGAAAACGCCTACGGCGTCGTTTCTTCTTCGCCGTCGTCGCCGTCAGCATCCGCAACCGGATCGGCCGGTTTCACCATGACACCATTGACGGTGACCGAACCGTCCGGCTTGCCGTTGACGACCCATTCGATGCGGCCGTCCGGCAGCGTCTTGCCGAATCCCTTGATCGCAAGCGCCACCGGCACATATTGCGCGGCTTCCGGCTCCGACTTCGCTGCCGCCTGCAGGCTTTCCACGATCTTGTCATAGCCTGCGACATCGATGGTCACATTGGCCTCCGGCTTCATGCCGGCGAAGGTCATCTCGCCTTCCATCGCGATTTCCATATCGCCGTTTTTCACCGTGCTGTGGCCGATGACAAATTTCGGCATCTTGGCCATGAAATCAGCGGTCAAGGTATCGCCGAAGTCGGCCGGCAGCGGTGGATTCTTGTTCAGATCAAAGGCTTCGATCGCCTTCTTCGCCATGCTGTCGAGATCGATATTGGCGCCGCCGAAACTCAGATTGACATCGGTGGGCAGCAGCGCCGTGCTCCAGGCGGGCGCGAGATTGTCAGGGATCTTCAGTCCCGCGGCCCTGATCGAGTAGTTGATTGCTCCGTTCTGGGCGATGCCGTCGGTTCCGAAGCCTGTGTCCAGTTCAGTCGCCCCGAAAAGCCCGACCGGGCTTTCGACGGTGAGATCCTTGAACCCGTAGGTTCCGTCGAGCCGCTCCCACAGCGGCAGCGCGGCGAGCAGGAGCGATTTGAGCTGCGCCTGGTTGGCCTTCAGTCTAGCCTCGTCTTCATTGGCGACGGCAAATGCCAGCAGATCGAGAAGCGGCCTGGTCCGCACGCCTTTGCCGGTCGCGTTCACCGACAGCTTTGGCGATTTGATCGTGAGCGGGAATTTCAGCCCGCTCTTGGGATCGTCAAAGTCGAGCGCTTCGGCGAAATCGGCGAGCGACTGCGTCGCGGTAAAATCCACGCCGCCATTCGCAGCTTTGCTTGCGTTCATGGTGGCCGTACCGGCGCCGGTGCTCACCTTGGCGCGCTGCACGGCGTCCCGGGAATTCATCGTCATCCCGGCTATCGACTGTGTGGCGCTGGTGAAAGCCGCCAGTTCGGGATCGTAGACGCCGGAAAACTTGCCGTCTGTAATCGAGAACTGCATGCTTTGCGGGCCCTCTGGCCCCTTGAACTCGAAGGACCCGCTTTGCGACACGTCCGCCGAGACGCTCCATGTCCCGTTGCTGCCTGGCTTGACGAGCAATGCGTAGGGGCTGAAGTCGAACTTGAAGGAATTCTGCGCCGCCAGCAGGTCCACGACAGGTTTGAAATCGACGGCGAGTTTGTAGGCGTCGTCTTCCACCGAAACCTTCAGGAAACCGCTGTCGATCGCCTTGCTGCCGAAATAGCGGGACAGATTTTCGGAGAGCTGCTTGGCACCCTCGCCGTCGACGGTCTGGCCGAAGGCAGGCGCGCTGAGCGCGAGGACAAAGACGGCCGGCAGAACACGATTCACGCAGAATCTCCGTTGCTGTTTCTGTGGTAAAAACTCCAGCCGCAACCGTAATCGGAAACCGTCGGGGTGCAATCCCCTCGTTGGGGCTGGAAGCCGTCTATAACCAGCCTTCGCCCTCCGCGCTATCCTCCGGATCGACAGTGGAGCTTCAGGTCGCCTTCTTCGACGTGACGAGGCAAGCGGCGCTGGCATTGAGCAGGCCCCAGCCGAAGACGTCGTCCTTGCCCGGCGCGCCGAGATCTTCCGCCGACTTGCCGAGCGCGTCTTGAATGTCGGCTGCGGTGGCGTTGCCGTTTGCAGATTTCATCAAGGCAGCGGCTGCGGTGACGAAGGGCGCCGCGAAGGAGGTGCCGGTCTTCGGCCGTGCGCCGCTGACCGACGCGGCCGTCCACACTTGGACGCCGGGAGCGGCCAGGTCGATATGCTCGCCGCGGCCGGCGCGCCTGTAGGGGCGTTTCATGCGGTCGACCGCCGTCACCGCGATCACTTCAGCATAGGCCGCCGGATAGGCAGGCCCGGCTTTTGGGCCGCCATTGCCGGCGGCGGCGACGATCACCATGCCGCGTTCGGAGAGTCTTCGGACAACCTGCTCGAGAAGCGCATTCGCAGGTCCCGACAGGCTCATATTCGTCACCTGCACGCCGCGCGCCGAAAGAAAGTCGAGCGCGCGAAGCAGATCGTAGGCCTCCGAGCGGTCATCCTGGCGATCGCCCCGATGAAACGCATCGACCGCGATGAGCCTAGCGTGCGGCAGCAGGCCGGGAGTACGGCTGTCGGCGCCGCCGACAAGCAGGGCCGCGACGGCGGTGCCGTGCTGGCGGCCGGACTCGGGAACGCCGTCGTCCGACAGGCGAAGAACTTCGACCCGGCCTTTCGAGAAGGCGTCATGCGCAGGATTGATCGCGGTGTCGATAAGGCCGATCGTGACATTGCCACCGCAGCCGGCTGGCAGTCCGCTACCGGCCGGCCAGCCGATCAGGCCCGCGGCGGCGCAGTGCGGCCCGGCACATTCGGCTTCTTGTCCGGGCCGGTAGTAATGCACGAAATCTGCCGTCGACTGCGGAGCGGCATCGATGACAAGATCGCGCGCAGCCTCCAGCGGCATGTTGGGTGGAATGCGCAACCGAATCAGCTCCGATCCAAGAAGCTGAATGGCGGCACGGTCCAGTAGGGTGAAGCCGGTTGCCTGAAGCCGACCGATCTCAGCCGAACTCAGCCCGGTCGCCACGATCTGGTCCGGTGCCCGAGACGGCAAAGGGGCGGCTGGCCGTTGCGCACGCCTGCCGCCGCGCCTTGGCGGGCGCGGAAGAAACCGATCCGTCAGCGCGCGAAACAGGTTCGGTCCGGTCGATCGGCTGGACGTCGTTCGCGACCCACCGGGCGAAGCGCCGGACCGACCGCCGTCATCACCACCGCCATCGTCACCGCCACCGTCGTCACCGCCACCGTCGTCATCGGCCAACGCCGATCTTGGTCCGAACTCGCCGAGCGCCAGCTGGCCGCCTGGCGCCTGAGGATCGACGAGCAATGCGACGGCGACCCAGAAAAGCAGCAGGGCTTTTGGTCTCAACCAGGAGGTGGCGCGCATGGTCTCCCTCACATTTCCGGCCGTCGCCGATTTTCAACATCGCGAGGCTAGCGGAGCTGTTCGGCAATAAGCTAGCCTTGCGAGGAACGGGCGCGGGGCCGCTTTATTCCAGAACCTGGAGCAACATGCCGGAAAAAGCCGACCGCGTCCAAGATCAGCTTGTCGCTTTTCTGCCGAATCTGCGCCGGTTCGCGATTGCGCTGTGCCGGTCCCGCGACATCGCGGACGATCTTGTCCAGCGCGCCTGCGAACGGGCGCTCGCCAACGAGCAGCGTTTCGAGCCAGGGACGCGCTTCGACGCGTGGATGTTCAAGATCCTGAGAAATCTGTGGATCGACGACATCCGCAAGCGCAAGGTCGCCGGCCCGCAGGACGATATCGACGGGCGCCATGACATCGCCGGCGTTTCCGGTGAGCGCGAGATGGAGGCGCGGCTGGCGCTGAACAGCGTGGCGCAAGCCATAGGCGATCTCGCCGCCGACCAGCGCGACGTGCTGCTTCTGGTCTGTGTCGAAGAGCTTTCCTACAAGGAGGCCGCGGAAGTCCTTGCCGTGCCGATCGGGACGGTGATGAGCAGGCTGGCCCGAGCGAGGAGGAATCTGGCGGAGGCGACTGGAATATCTTCGGCGCCCATCCGTTCTCCGGTCACAAAAGGGGCTGCAAAATGACCGAAGAGACTTTTTCGGACGAAATCCTGATGCGGTTCGCCGACGGTGAGCTTGATCCGGACATGGTCGCCAGGATCGAGCAGGCGATGGAAACGGACGACCGTCTGGTTGCCAGGATTGCTGTGTTCATCGAAACCAGAGCGCAGGCGCAGGCCGCGCTGAAGCCGCTGCTCGACGAGCCGGTTCCCGAAAAACTTGTCGCGGCCGTCGAGCAGATGATCGAGGCCAGGCGTGCCGGCGAGAAAGCGGCGACGGCATCGATACTGCCCTTCGGCAACAGGCGCTTGGCAGGGCCTGCTTCGAGGTCTCGATGGATGCTGCCAATTGCCGCCTCTCTCGCGGCGGCAATTGGCGGCGGGCTCGCCGGCTATTGGGCAGCAGGCAGCAACGAACGCACGCAGGGCGGCTTGTGGGTTGCCGGCGTCATCAGGCCGGGCCTGGCCCAGGCCCTTGAAACGGTCGAGTCCGGCAAGGAAATCAAGCTCGCCGGGATTAGCGACCGGTTCCGGGCCATCGCTACGTTCCGTAACGATTCGCAGGATTTGTGCCGCGAATTCGAGGTCGACTCGCAGGACCGCTCCACGGTGATGTCGGTCGCCTGCCGTTCCGGCGACGAATGGCGCGTCAGCTTCGCGGTCGTGGCGCCCGGCGACGCCGGAGGCTATGCCCCGGCCTCGTCGACCGAAGCCCTCGACGCCTATCTTTCGGCGATCGAAGCCGGCGCTCCGATGTCAGCCGAGGAGGAAGTCAAAGCGCTGGACGAGATCCGTCAAAAGGACCGGAAGTGAAACTGCGACGGCCCGGCTGCTCTGACCCGGCTTGCTCTGACCCGGCTTGCTCTGAAATGGAATCCAACTTTCTTTGAATGGAATAAAGCCGGCGATCGCCCGTTACTCCGCCGGGCCGCAACTGCCGGTCCGGTCTGAAACAAGGAGTAACTACCATGACAAGACACTGGAAGCTCAAGTCGACACTGGTCGCAGGAATGGCAGCGCTCGCGAGCACCACGGCGCAGGCGAAGGAGTCTCCCGCGGGGGCGCCGGAAACCGAGCGTCCGCCGGCCGCAATGTCCAGCCAAAGCGACGGTTCCTTCATCGTCGCTGGCAACAGCTCTTCAAATTCGAGCTCCAATTCGTCGTCCAACGGTTCGTCGAATTCCAGCTCTAATTCGTCGAGCAATTCGAATTCGAACTCGTCTTCGAACTCCAGCTCCAATTCCTCGAGCAACTCGAATTCGAACTCATCGTCGAACAGTTCCTCCAACTCGAACTCGAACGGTTCGGATCGCGGGTGGTCGCGCAACTGGCGGCGTTGACGCGGGCCGCGCGATAGAGCGGCGGCGCGCTTCGACTTGTGTCCGCGGCTCTAAAACAATCCACAGACAAACGGGGGCCAGCCGGCCCCCGTTTCGCATTCGCTGGCGATTGGCATAGGCCACCACGACGTCGTCAGGGCAAAGCAAGGAGCGAAGCGACGCGGCGCCGACCCTGGGGATCCATTCCGTGACATCCGCCGAAGAATGCAGAATAAAAGCGCTCTGTAGCGATCCTTCGCGCCCCCCTCTGTCCTGCCGGACATCTCCCCCACTTGGGGGGAGATCGGCAGCTTCGCGGACAGCATTCTTTTTGCAACGCTGGTGGTTGGCGAAATCAGTGATGAAGGCCAATCTCCCTCCTTGTGGGGGAGATGTCCGGCAGGACAGAGGGGGGCGCTGTCCCTCGGCGATCAAAGGTTCTGGACCGCAGCAGCGCTCCAAGGTAACGGTATGCACCCCAGGGGTCTGCGTCGCTTCGCCCTAGGATGACGAAGTGGAGGGGTGTTTTCGGCCAATCTCAAAAGTCTGCGATTCCGCTGAAAGGGACCGTGGACGTTCGCTGCCGACCGGCCCCGATGCGTCAAGACAGATCGGCGGTTCGCTTCGACTTGAAAATCTGCCGCGCTTGGCACTCCACAAGGAAACGGGGCCCAGCGGCCCCGTTTCGCATTGTTCTCCAGGAAAAGTCTAGCGGGCCGCGCGGGCCCATTTGCGATACCAGCCTTCGCTGGCAATCGTGTTGCGGTAGACCGCTTCGCGCTCGGTCGCCTCGGCTCCGGTCTCCGCCTGGATTTCGGCCTTGAGCGCCGCATCTTCGCGGCGAAACGATATGACCTGGACCAGCGGCGTTCCCTTTTCGATGACGTAGAGGCCATCCGGCGCCGTCGCAAAGAACGGAAAATGGATGTGGGCTGCGTAGGTGTCGGTATCGACGATGCCGGCGACGCATTCGAAAGGCTGAGCCGGCCGATTGAGCGGCGGCAGGAATAGACAACTCCAGCCCGGCGGGGTACGGATCGACCAGTAATTGTGAAACTTGCATGGCGGTGCCGGTTCCTTCGGATTGCCGGCGACCTGATGCGCGCCATGATTGCTCACCATCACCCTGTCGAACTCCCAGCCGGCATCGACGGCGCTGCCGCCATCCTTGACCTCAAGGCGGACTGTCGCCGCGAGCGGCAGGATCCAGCCAGTTGTCATCGCGTCGAGAAACGGCATGCAGCGCTTGACGGTCAGGCCATTGTTGGTGGCCGAGGCTTGCTGCGCATCGACCGGCGGCAGTTTGCGGAACCAGTCCGGCAGGACCGTCTTGGCCGCTACCGGCGGCGCGATGACGCCATGATCTTCCGGCCGACAGGCAAACCGGATCGAGCGAGAGGTCTTCTGAGAAGTCTGGGAAAAATGAAACATCGATGGCCTCCATGGAAAAATCCGAGGAGGAACGGGCCGCAGCCGGATTTATTCCCGGATGGACGTCTGATATGCAGGCCGACTACGATAGTTCGGTCGCCGCGGCGCGCACAGCAGCGTTGACTAAAGCACCAATCGCATCAGCGGCCGGCCCGCCTTGCGCTCGACCAGCCTCTCGAAACCGGCTTTCTCGAAGACCCGCGACGAGCCGACGAACAGCCCGATCGAACGCGAATCTCTCGACAGGTCGATCGGACATGCCTCGACCAGCCGCGCGCCATTCTGGCGAGCAAATTCGATCCCGCCTTCGACCAGCTGGTGCGTCACGCCCCTGCCGCGCGCCTTGACGCGGATGAAGAAGCAGGAAATCGCCCAGACGCCCGGATCGGTGGCGTCGGCGGGATCGACCGGCGCCGACCCCCTGCCCTTGTTGTTCCATTCGGGCACGTCGGCGCGCGGGCCGATCTGCATCCAGCCGACCGCCTTGCCATCCTCGAACGCCAGCACGCCCGGTGGCGGTCCGGCCTCGATCCGCGCCTTGATGTGGTCCTTGTTGCGTTCCCGGTTGCCGGCGCGGCGCGCTGCCGGCGACAGCCGGAAATGTGTGCACCAACAGCCGTAGCAGGCACCCTGCTTACCGAAAAGATCTTCAAAATCCGCCCAAAGCTCGGGCACCAGCGGCGCTATGGTCGTATTCACGAACTCTCTCCCGGCCCACCGCCTTGTCGTGGCGTCCGTCCTGACGTACCATTGCTTTTGTTCTCTTTATGTTCGCAGCGATGGCGGTTCCTGTCAACAATCCCGATCACGGTTTTTGCCGCGACTGCCTGACCTTTCAGCGCGGTGAGGTACGGCGCTGTGAGCGCTGCGGCAGTCCACGGTTGGCCCGCCATCCGGAGCTCTACCGGCTGCATCTCGCCCACATCGACTGCGACGCGTTTTATGCGGCGGTCGAAAAGCGCGACAACCCGGCGCTGAAGGACCGGCCGTTGATCATCGGCGGCGGCAAGCGCGGCGTCGTCTCCACCGCTTGCTACATCGCCCGCATCCATGGGGTGCGCTCGGCGATGCCGATGTTCAAGGCGCTCGAAGCCTGTCCGGAAGCGGTCGTCATCCCGCCTAACATGGAAAAATATGGTCGCGTCGGCCGCGAGGTGCGCGCCATGATGCAGGCGCTGACGCCGCTGGTCGAGCCGATCTCCATCGACGAAGCGTTTCTGGACCTTGCCGGCACCGAGCGCCTGCATGGCTTGCCGCCGGCGGTGGTGCTGGCACGCTTCGCGCTCAAGGTGGAGAAGGAGATCGGCATCACCGTTTCATCAGGCCTTTCCTACTGCAAGTTCCTGGCCAAGGTGGCGTCGGACTTTCGCAAGCCGCGCGGTTTTTCGGCGATCGGCGAAGCCGAGGCGACCGGCTTTCTGGCCGAGCAGCCGGTGACGCTTATCTGGGGGGTGGGAAAAGCCTTCGCCGCCACGCTTGAGCGCGACGGCATCCGCACCATCGGCCAGTTGCAGCGCATGGAGCGCGGCGACCTGATGCGTCGCTACGGCGTGATGGGCGACCGGCTCTACCATCTTTCACGCGGCGAGGACGACCGCCGCGTCCACCCCGACCAGGATGCGAAAAGCGTCTCGGCGGAGACCACTTTCGACACCGACATCGCCTCCCCCGAGCAACTGGTTTCGGTGCTGAGAGCGCTGTCGGAAAAAGTCTCGGGGCGGCTGAAGAAATCCGGCATTGCCGGGCGCACCGTCGTGCTGAAGCTGAAGACGCAGGATTTCAAGACCCGCACGCGCAACCGGCAGCTCGGCGACCCGACACGGCTGGCCGACCGCATTTTCTCGACCGGGCTCGAGCTGCTGCGCAAAGAGGCGGACGGCACCCGATACCGGCTGCTCGGCATCGGCGTCAGCGACCTCTCGAATGACGAAAAAGCCGATCCGCCCGACCTCGTCGATATCCAGTCACGCAAGCGTGCCATGGCCGAAAGCGCCATCGACAGGTTGCGCGACAAGTTCGGCCGCAGGGCGGTGGAGACCGGCTACACCTTCGGCAAGGGCCGCAACGCCCACCCGTCAGAGCCGATCGAGGACTAGTTTAAGCATGACCCCGAACCGAATGTCCGCGCAAGCGAAAAGCGGATCCAGTTCTCGGAAAGACCACGCTCAAACAAGACAAGGTAAAGCGGGCCGCTTCAGGTGCGTCGCAGATCGATCCGGCTGGTCGTCACGCGCTCGCCGGTTTTCGGGTCGACGTCGATAACGGTCAGCCGCATGCCGTCCTCGCCTTTCTTCTCGACGGTCATTTGCGCGGTGCGGTCGCCGTTGACCTCCTTCGCCCAGCGGATGCCGAGATTGATCGCATTGCCCGAGCGCCTGCCGCTGAGCTGCGCCGGTCCGGTGCGGGATCCGACATAGGTGCCGGTGTACTTCGTCCCGCTGGACTTCAGGTCGGCACTGATGGCGCGCGTCACCACGACGAGACCGCGGCAGGTGCCGTCCAGCGACAGTGAACTCGATGTCGCGTCGGAATTGAAGCGGCAGGAGACGTTCACCGTCGGCGCCTCGGTGGTTACCTTGACGGTGCCCTTGCCGGCAAAATTCCCCTCGAACGAGCGAAGAAAATCGGCCTCGTCGGCATGAGCCGCGCCGGCGGCAGCCGTCAGGCAGCCGGCGAGTGCAAATCGTGCACATGATTTCATTGGATCTCTCCCCTTGAATTGGCTGTTGGACCAACGCTCGCCGTGACGGCAGGTTCCGCCTTCGAGATGACCGTTTTGCAACACCTCGCTTCTGGCCCAGCCGAATGCGTCGACTAGCGGTTGCGGTGAAAGTCCCGGCTTGCGACATAGCGCGCATGGCACCCTCGCCCTCGATCCCCAAGGCTGCGTTCTGGATGGCGCTGTCGATCGCATCGTTTCTGACGATGTCGGTCGCCGGCCGCGCCACGACCGCCGAGCTCAACGTCTTCCAGGTGCTGGAGCTGCGCTCGGTGATCGGCCTGTTCATCCTCCTGCCGCTGGTGATGATGTCAGGCGGTTTTGCGGCAATGCGCAGCAAACGCCCCACCGCCCATATCGCCCGCAACGTCGTCCATTTTGTCGGCCAGGCGGCATGGCTCTACGCCTTGACATTGATCCCGCTGGCCGTGCTGATCTCCATCGAATTCACGACGCCGATCTGGACGGCCATTCTGGCGGTCGGCTTTCTTGGTGAAAGACTAAGCCGGCCAAGACTTGCGGCGATCGTGCTCGGGCTGATCGGTGTGCTGATCATCGTCCGTCCGGGCGTTGGCTCGGTCGATCCGGGACATGTTGTCGTGCTGGGTGCCGCGGTCTGCTTCGGCATATCCGTGGTCCTGGTCAAATCGCTGACGCGGACGGACAGCGTCGTGTCCATCATCTTTTGGATGCTGGTCATCCAGTCGGTGCTCGGGCTGATCCCGGCGCTCTACGAATGGCGCAACCCGCCGCTCGAACTGTGGCCGTGGATCCTGCTGATCGCCTTCACCGGCATGTCGTCGCATTTCTGCATGGCGCGCGCACTCGCCTATGCCGACGCCACCGTAATCTCGCCGATGGACTTTTTGCGCGTGCCGCTGTCGGCGCTGATCGGCTGGCTGCTGTATCAGGAGCAGATCGACGCCTTCACCGCCGGGGGCGCCTTGCTGATCCTGCTGGGCAATCTGCTTAATCTGCAGAAAAAGGCGACCAAACCAGCGGAAGTGGCAGCGTCTTAGCATTTTGCAGCCAAACGTCTTCGTTTGGCGTCCGACAAAATGCGTTAAAGCAAAGAGCTACCGCGCGGTATTTGTTCCACAAAACCGCGCTTAGCCTCGCATTTCAGTCGCCTTCGTCGGGTATGTTGAGGAGATGCCCGCAGGCCTTGCAGTGGACGGCGTCGGCTTCATGCCGCTGAAGGCCGCATTGCGGGCACGGGAAGAAGACCTTATTGGGACGGAAGAGCGCCTGTGCCAGCCTGACGAACAGCGATATGCCGATGATCATGGTGACAATGGCAGTGAGCTTGCCGGCTATCCCCGGCAGGACGATGTCGCCGAAGCCGGTCGTGGTCACCGTGGCGACGGTGAAATACAGCGCATCGACATAGCCTTCGAGACCGGCCCCGGTGCGGAAGAAGAAGGTGTAGACGAAACCGGTGACGACAAACAGGAATGTCAGGAGATTGATGACTGCATGGCTTGCCTCGCGCCATTTTTTGAGGCCGCGCATCTCGAAAAACCGCCACAGCGCGCCGCTGCGCGACAGCGACCACAGCCGCAATATGCGCAGAAAACCCAGATTGGCCAGCGCCGAAGGCAGCAGCAGCGTCAGCAGGATGAAGCCGTCGACCCACGACGTCGGCTGTTTCATCAGGCGCAGCATGTTGTTTGACGCCAGCAGCCGGGCAATCATGTCGGCGGCGACAAGCGCTGCCACTGAATAATCGAGCCAGAGGAACGAGGACGATTCCTGGATCACCGGTGTGGCGATGAAGAAGGCGATGATGGCAAGGTCGATGATAACAGCCGCCAGCTGAAACCGGAAAGCCGCAGGCGTGCGCCCGTGATAGAGTTTGCGCAATGTGTCGCGCAGCCGCGTCAAGGCTGAAAAATCCTGCACTCCGTCCCTTTCCGGCGCCTTCATGACAATTGCGATAACGCTCGCTGCGACAGCCGTCCAGTGGGCAGAGCAGAGGCAAGCCGCTGTGGCTTGAGTACATCCGCAGCGTTCCACACCCGGAAAGCAATCAGACCGGTTCGGCCTCGATGATGCTGATGCGAGGTCCGGCTTCAACGATATTCGCGACCCGAAAATCCGACGCGACAAGCAGCAACCTGAATTCTTCCGCCGTGCGCTCCTGCCCGCCCGGCATGACCAGCATGTTCAGATCGCCGAATTTTGCGACGGCGCCTTCATTGGGCGGCGCCAGAATGCTCTCGAGCACCAGCAGTTTGCCTTCTGGGCGAATCGCCCGGCGGCAGCTTTTCAGGATCCGGATGTTTGTGTCGTCGTCCCAGTCATGCAGGATCCATTTAAGCACAATCGCATCGGCTCCTTCGGGCACCGAGACGAAGAAATCGCCGGCGACGATGTCGCAGCGATCGGCCACAGCCGCGGCGTCGAAGACCGGGCCGGCCTTCGCCACGACCTGCGGCTGATCGAATAGAATGCCGCGCTGGCCGGGATTGCGGCGGAGGATTTCGGCAAGCAGCGCGCCCTGCCCGCCGCCTACATCCATAACGACAGAGAACTGCCGGAAGTCATAGGCCGCGAGCACCGCAGCGGCGACGCCACGCGACATGGCCGTCATCGCCCGGTCGAAAACGACGGACTCTTCCGGATGCTCCGCCCGGTATTCCCAAACGCCCTTGCCATAAGCGTGGCGAAAGGCGTTTTCGCCGGTGCTGACACTGTGCAGCAGATCGCTCCATGCCTGACGGAAATACGGCCGTCCGGCCAGAATTGCCCACGACGCGACCGAATGCTGAACGTCGGATCGCAACGCGCCGCCAACCGGGGTCAGCGAGAAGGACCGGTCTTTCGCTTCATGGAACACGCCGGCGGACGCAAGGGCGCGCAGCAGCCGGTAGAGCGCCTGCGGATGGGTATTGGTCAGCACGGCCAGTTCGCCGCTGCTGCGTTTTCCGTCCTTGAGATGGTCTGCAATGCCCAGCGTGGCGGCGACGCATATCGCCTGAGATACCTGGAAGCCATTGACCATTTTCTGGAGTTCGGCAGCGGCATCCCGCTCATCCATGACGCACTCCCCCGGCCGCCAAAAGACCCAGGCCGCCGAGCCCACAATACCAGCGGCATCGTCACCGGGCAATGCGACCGGCGGAATACGGTCGTTAGCTCACACCAACTCCACCTCCACCACGCCCGGCACCGCCCGCATGGCCGAGGCGATCTGTGGCGAGACGCGGTAACGGTTGGGCAGTTCGATCTCGACCTCGCCCTGCGCCTCGTCTTTGATGACGATAATGCTCACCTGGCTATCGCCGCGCTGGGTAAGCTGCGATTGAATCGCCGACGCCGGCCGGTCATCCCTGACAAAGATGCGCAAGGCTTTTTGGATGCGGCTTGCCTCGTCCTCCAGCGACTGCACCGTCTGGATGCGCAGATTGACGCCTTCGGGCCTGTCCTCGGCCGAAACTGTGATCACCACCGAACGGCCGGGCTCGAGCAGGTCGCGATATTGCGCCAGACCTTCGGAAAACAGCACTGCTTCATACTGGCCTGACGTGTCGGAGAACTGCACGACGCCCATCTTGTTGCCGGTGCGCGTCTTGCGCTCCTGCTTGGTAGTGACGGTGCCGGCAAGCCGCCCGGCGGCAGCGCCGCGTTTGACGGCGGCCGAGAACTCGGCCCAGGTCTGCACCCGCATCTTCTGCAGCGCCGCCTTGTATTCGTCCAGCGGGTGCGCCGAGAGATAGAAGCCGACCACCTGGAATTCACGGTGCAAGCGGTCGGCGGCAAGCCACGGGTCGGTCTCCGGCAGGTTGAGCGCCTGCGACTGTGCGCCGAGCGAGGCGCCGAAAATGTCGTGCTGGCCCGACATTGCATTCTGCTGCGCCAGCGACGCCAGCCCCATCATCCGCTCGACGCCGGCCATCATCGCGGCGCGCTCGTGGCCGAAGCAGTCGAGCGCACCGGCCATGATCAGGCTTTCGAAGACGCGCTTGCCGACGATCTTCGGGTCGACCCTTTCGCAGAAATCGGCGAGGTTTTTGAACGGTTTTTCGCCGCGCATGGCGACGATATGCTCGACCGCCGCGTCGCCGACGCCCTTGAGCGCGGCCAGCGAATAGAAGATCCGGTTCTCGGCGACCTCGAAGGCGCGGAAGCTTGATATCACCGACGGCGCCACGACATCGAGACCGAGTCGCAGCGCATCCTGGCGGAAATCAGCGAGTTTATCGGTGTTGCCCATGTCGAGCGTCATCGACGCGGCCAGGAATTCGACCGGGTAGTGCGCCTTCAGATAGGCCGTCTGGTAGGAAACGACCGCATAGGCGGCGGCATGCGACTTGTTGAAACCATAGTCGGCGAACTTTGCCAGCAGGTCGAAGATGAAGTCGGCTTGCGGCTTGCCAACGCCGCGCTCGATCGCGCCCGAGACGAAGCGCTCGCGCTGCTTGTCCATCTCGGCGCGGATCTTCTTGCCCATGGCGCGACGCAGCAGATCGGCCTCGCCCAGCGAATAGCCGGCTAGCTCCTGCGCGATCTGCATCACCTGTTCCTGGTAGACGATGACGCCTTGCGTCTCCTTCACCAGATGGTCGATCTTCGGATGGATCGACGCCATCTCCTCCTCGCCGTGCTTTCTGGCGTTGTAGGTCGGGATGTTCTCCATCGGGCCCGGCCGGTAAAGCGCGACCAACGCAATGATGTCCTCGATGCAGTCGGGCCGCATGCCGATCAGCGCCTTGCGCATGCCGGCACTTTCCACCTGGAACACGCCGACCACTTCGCCGCGTGACAGCATGGCATAGGTGTCGGGGTCGTCGAGCGGAATATGGGCAAGATCGATCTCGATGCCGCGGCGGCGGATCAGCTTGACCGCGGTCTCCAGCACCGTCAGCGTCTTCAGGCCGAGGAAGTCGAACTTCACCAGGCCGGCCTGCTCGATATACTTCATGTTGAACTGGGTGACCGGCATGTCGGAGCGCGGGTCGCGGTACATCGGCACCAACTCCCACAGCGGCCGGTCGCCGATGACGATGCCGGCGGCGTGCGTCGAGGCGTGGCGGTAGAGCCCTTCCAGCTTCTGCGCCATGTCGAGCAGCGTCTGCACGATCGGCTCGCGCTCCGCCTCCTCGGCAAAGCGCGGCTCGTTGGCGATGGCGTCGGCGAGCTTGACCGGATTGGCCGGGTTCGACGGCACCATTTTGCTGAGCTTGTCGACCTGGCCATAGGGCATCTGCAGCACGCGGCCGACATCGCGCAGCACCGCGCGGGCCTGCAGCGTGCCGAAGGTGATGATCTGGCCGACCTGGTCGCGACCGTATTTCTGCTGGACGTAGCGGATGACCTCCTCGCGCCGGTCCTGGCAGAAATCGATGTCGAAGTCGGGCATCGACACACGGTCGGGATTGAGGAAGCGCTCGAACAGCAGCGAGAAGCGCAGCGGATCGATGTCGGTGATGGTCGTCGAATAGGCGACCAGCGAGCCGGCGCCCGAACCGCGCCCCGGCCCGACCGGGATGCCTTGCGCCTTCGCCCATTTGATGAAGTCGGCGACGATCAGGAAATAGCCGGGGAACTTCATTTTCTCGATGATGCCGAGCTCGAATTCCAGCCTTTCGCGGTATTGCTCGACCGCGTAGCCAGGGGCCAGGCCATGCGCGGCGAGGCGCGCCTCCAGCCCTTCATGCGCCTGTCTGGCAAGCTCCTGCGCCTCCGCCTTCACCGCCGCATCGGCATCGGCGACATCGCCGCCGGCAAAGCGCGGCAGGATCGGGTTGCGGGTCTTGGGATAGTAGGAGCAGCGCAGCGCTATTTCGACGGTGTTGTCGATCGCCTCCGGCAGATCGGCGAACAGCCTCGCCATGTCGGCCTGGCTTCTCAGAAAATTGTCGGGCGACAGCCGCCGGCGATTGTCGACGGCGACGACCGACCCTTCGGCGATGGCGATCAGCGCATCATGCGCCTCATAGTCGTCGCGCGAGGAGAAAAACGCCTCGTTGGTGGCAACCAGCGGCAAGTCATTGATATAGGCGAGGTCGACTGACGATTTCTCGATGGCCCGGTCATAGCCGGAAACCCGTTCCAGCTCGACATAGAGCCGGTCGCCGAACAGCGCCTTGAGCGCCAGAAGCCGCGTCTCGGCGAGGTCGCGGCGGTCCTCTTTCAGCGCGTTGCCGATCGGGCCGCGCGGCCCGCCGCTGAGACAGATCAGGCCCTCGCAATGGCCTTGCAGCATCTCGGTCGTCAGATGCACGGCCTCGCCGGGCGGCGTTTCCAGATAGACCCGGCTGACCAGCCTGACCAGATTGCTGTAGCCGGCCTCGGTCGCCGCGATCAAAACCACCGGCCGCATTTCCGGGCCCTGCCGCCTGCGGTCGCGCTGGCTGTCGCTGGCTTCACCGGAAAAAGCGAGAGCGGTCTGGCAGCCGATGATCGGCTGGATGCCCTCCTTCACCGCCTTTTGCGCAAATTCGAGCGCGCCGAACAGATTGTTGGTGTCGGTGACGGCAATGGCCGGGGCGTCATCTTTGACCGCATGGCCGACAACCGTGCCGAGCTGCAAGGCGCCTTCGAGCAGCGAATAGGCCGAATGCACGCGCAGATGAATGAACGGCCGCGCCGGCGCTTCCGGCCGCGACGCCTTCACAAAGGCCTCGCGCCGCAACGGATCGCGGGGAAGTGTCTCATTCGCCATTTTTTTATCGCCGTTTGAGAGGACTCAGTCGATGAGGATGTATTGTCCGGCACTGGACGATGCGAGTCCAGCGACAGCCAATTGTCGATGCTGGCGCTGCCCCTCATCCGCCTGCCGGCACCTTCTCCCCGTATAGTGACGGGGCGGAGGGGCTGGCCGCAACCTCGGCACGCTTTCTGCCACGCTGCAGATTGGCGAAATCCCTTTGCGAAGGCGTCTTTCTCCCCGTCACTATACGGGGAGAAATGCCCGGCAGGGCAATGAGGGGCAGCGCCAACCAATGCGATTTCCTTGTATCCTCACGCAAATTCCATGATCACCGCGTCGACGGCGAGACTGTCGCCCGGTTTTGCCTTGAGTTTCGACACGGTGAGATCGCGCTCGGCGCGCAGCACGTTTTCCATCTTCATCGCCTCGACGACCGCCAGCGTCTCGCCGGCCTTGACCTCCTGCCCTTCGGCAACGGCGATCGACACGACAAGGCCGGGCATCGGGCAGAGCAACATCTTCGACGTATCCGGCGCCACTTTTTCCGGCATCAGCCTTTCGAGTTCGGCGGTGCGCGGCAGCATGGCGCGTGCGCTCACCGACACGCCTTTCCAGGCGACGCGAAGCCCGTTCAGCACCGGCCTGACCTGCGCAGCGATCCTTCGGTCGCCGACCGTGCCGCGCCAGACGAGATCGCCCGGACGCCAGTCGGAGGCTACCGTCAGCGCCTTGCCGCCGTCGATCGACAGACCGAGCTCCATCGGAATGGAGATCATGCCTTCGAGCACCGAGGCTGAAAGATAGTCCTTGCCGATCTTAATCACCCAGTCGCGTTTCAGGACACCCGAATGCGGCGCCAGCCGCCCGCCGAGCCGGTCGAGCCGGTCGCGGCGCAGCAGTTCGACCGCGGCGGCGATCGCTGCGAGAACGGCCTTTTCCTCGCTGTCAGGCACGATCGGCGCGAAGCCGTCGGGATATTCCTCTGATATGAAGGCGGTCGATATCCGCCCTTCCCGCCAGCGCGGATGCTGCATTAGTGCTGCCAGGAACGGCATGTTGTGCTCGATGCCGTCGACGACAAAACTGTCGAGCGCTTCCGACATGGCGTCTATTGCCGCGAGCCGAGTCGGCGCCCAGGTGCACAGCTTGGCGACCATCGGGTCATAGAACATCGAGATTTCCGAACCCTCGGTAACCCCGGTATCGTTGCGGACGACGACGTCGCCGAACTGTCCCTCTTGCGGTGGCCGGTATCTCGTCAGCCGGCCGATCGACGGCAGGAAATTGCGATACGGGTCCTCGGCGTAGAGCCGGCTTTCCACCGCCCAGCCGTTCAGCTTGACGTCGCTTTGCTTGATGGCGAGCTTTTCGCCGGCTGCTATGCGGATCATCTGCTCGACAAGGTCAATGCCGGTGACGAGCTCGGTCACCGGATGCTCGACCTGCAATCGTGTATTCATTTCAAGGAAATAGAAGTTCTTTTCACTATCTACGATGAACTCGACCGTGCCGGCGCTCTGGTAGTCGACCGCGCTGGCCAGCGCCACCGCCTGCTCGCCCATGGCTTTCCGGGTCCTGGCGTCGAGGAAAGGTGAAGGCGCCTCTTCGACGACCTTCTGGTTGCGGCGCTGGATCGAGCATTCGCGCTCGCCGAGATAAAGCGCATTGCCATGCGCGTCGGCCAGCACCTGGATCTCGATGTGGCGCGGATCGACCACGAACTTTTCGATGAAGACGCGGTCGTCACCGAACGAGCTTTTGGCCTCCGACCGCGCCCGGTCGAACCCGTCGCGCACCTCGGCCTTGCTCCAGGCGATGCGCATGCCCTTGCCGCCGCCGCCGGCCGAGGCCTTGATCATCACGGGATAGCCGATCTCGCCGGCTAATTTCTCGGCATGACCGGCATTCTCGATGACGCCGAGCCAGCCGGGCACCGTGCTGACCCTGGCTGCATTGGCGAATTTCTTCGATTCGATCTTGTCGCCCATCGCCCTGATCGCTCCGGGTTTCGGGCCGATGAAGACGATGCCTTCGTTCTCCAGCGCTTCACAGAAGGAGGCGCGTTCGGATAAAAACCCGTAGCCGGGGTGCACGGCTTCAGCACCCGTCGCCTTGCAGGCGGCGATGATCTTCTCCGGCACCAGATAGCTTTGTGAGGCCGGCGAAGGCCCGATATGGACAGCCTCGTCGGCCATCTCGACATGCACGGCGTCACGATCGGCGTCCGAAAAGACCGCGACGCTGGCGATGCCCATCTTGCGCGCCGTCTTGATGACGCGGCAGGCGATCTCGCCACGATTGGCGATCAGGATTTTTGTGAACATGCGGGTTTTGTTCCCTCGGCTGCCTTTCTTTTATGGGCTTGGCCCGGCCGGTCAAGGCACGTAGGCGCATATCCGGGCGCAAGTCGCCTGGTGACGACCAAAACCCGGCACCGAACTGTCAATTCGTCCCATAGTCCAGAACCTGCAGATACGCTAAAGCTCGCCTCGATTGCCGATTTGGCTTGAGAGGAGAGCCCCGATGAAAACCCGTGCCGCTGTCGCTGTCGCCGCCGGAAAGCCGCTGGAAATCCTGGAGGTCGACCTCGACGGCCCGCGAGCCGGCGAGGTGCTGGTCGAGATCAAGGCGACCGGCATCTGCCACACCGACGAGTTCACGCTGTCGGGCGCCGATCCCGAAGGCATTTTTCCGGCGATCCTCGGCCATGAGGGCGCCGGGATCGTCGTCGATGTCGGCAAGGGCGTCACCTCGGTCAAGAAGGGTGACCACGTCATCCCGCTCTACACGCCGGAATGCCGGCAATGCCCGTCCTGCCTGTCCAGAAAGACCAATCTGTGCACCGCGATCCGTGCCACGCAGGGGCAAGGCCTGATGCCGGACGGCTCGTCGCGCTTCTCGATCGGCAAGGACAAGATCTTCCACTATATGGGCTGCTCGACCTTCTCCAACTTCACCGTGCTGCCCGAGATTGCGCTGGCCAAGGTCAATCCCGACGCGCCCTTCGACAAGATCTGCTACATCGGCTGCGGCGTCACCACCGGCATCGGCGCGGTGATCAACACAGCCAAGGTCGAGATCGGCGCCACGGCCGCCGTCTTCGGCCTCGGCGGCATCGGCCTCAACGTCATCCAGGGACTGCGCCTGGCCGGCGCCGACATGATCATCGGCGTCGACCTGAACAACGACAAGAAGGAATGGGGCGAGAAATTCGGCATGACGCATTTCGTCAATCCGAAGGAGATCGACGGCGATATCGTGCCCTATCTCGTCGACATGACAAAACGCGGCGCCGACCAGATCGGCGGCGCCGACTATACGTTCGACTGCACCGGCAGCACCAAGGTGATGCGCCAGGCGCTTGAGGCATCGCACCGCGGCTGGGGCAAGTCGGTGGTCATCGGCGTTGCCGGCGCCGGTCAGGAGATCTCGACGCGGCCGTTCCAGTTGGTCACCGGCCGCACCTGGATGGGCACCGCGTTCGGCGGCGCGCGCGGCCGCACCGACGTGCCGAAGATCGTCGACTGGTACATGGACGGCAAGATCGAGATCGACCCAATGATCACCCACACGCTGAAGCTGGAGGACATCAACAAGGGTTTTGACCTGATGCATGAGGGCAAGAGCATCAGGAGCGTGGTGGTCTATTGAGAATTTGCGACGTGGCCGGGAGGAAGCAAGGCAATCGCTTCAGGTTTGCGCTGCCCCTCATCTGCCTGCCGGCATTTTCTCCCCGTATAGTGACGGGGAGAAGGGGCTGATCGCAACGTCGGCACGCTTTCTGCCACGCTGAAGATTGGCGAAATCCTTTGCGAAGGCGTCTTTCTCCCCGTCACTATACGGGGAGAAATGCCCGACAGGGCAATGAGGGGCGGCGCCGACCTTTGAAGCGATTGCGCTGCACCAACAGGTCCGGAGCGTTGCTGGGATGGCGACCGCTCGAATATCATCGACAGAGCCAGGCACAATCGCCCGGCTCCATATGCGTTGGACGAACCATGCCCGCACCCGCCATTTACGTCGATGCCGATGCCTGTCCGGTGAAGGCCGAGGTCGAGAAGGTCGCCGAGCGCCATGGCGTCGTCGTCACCTTTGTCTCCAATGGCGGCCTGCGCCAGTCGCGCGATCCGATGATCCGCAACGTCGTCGTGTCCAAAGGCGCCGACGCGGCGGACGACTGGATCGTCGACAATGCCAAGCCCAACGACATCGTTGTGACATCAGACATCCCGCTTGCGGCCCGCACGGTGGCGCTCGGCGCCCATGTGCTTGGGCCGACCGGACGCCCGTTCACGCCGGAAACGATCGGCATGGCGGTGGCGATGCGCGACCTCAAGCAGCATCTGCGCGAGACCGGCGAAAGCAAGGGCTACAATGCCAGTTTCGCGCCGCAGGACCGCTCGCGGTTTCTTGGCGAGCTCGACCGCATCTTGCGGCGTGCGCTGAAATCCGCCGCGCTGGGCTAGCGCTTTCACCTCGGACCGGAGGTCAGCGCAGAAAACCAGAATAACATGCGCACAATCAAAAGTGCTATAATGTCCGAGTCTTAGAGGACGAGCGGCGGTGTAGAAGACGGACCGCATCAGAGGCCGGGCAATGACGACCGAGCTGCCCCTGAAGAAACCACTGCACCGCCACATCCAGTTCGCGGTGTCGGCCTGCATCGGCGTGGTGGCACTGGCGATCGCGCTGGCCTTGCGCACTCCGCTCGCCTTCTCCATCGGCGCCAATGCGTTTTTCGCCGCCTACACCGCCATTGTCGTCGCCCAGATGCCGCTGCTCACCGGCCGCTATCTGAGCAAGTATGCCCGCGCCACCGACCAGCCGGTGCTGGTCATCTTTGCCGTGACTCTGATTGTCGTCGCCGTCGCCTTGATCTCGTTGTTCCAAGTGATCAATCGCGAGGGCAGCGCGCATCGTGTCGAACTCACCTTTGCGCTGCTGTCGATCCCGCTCGGCTGGTTCACCATCCACGCCATGACCGCGCTGCACTACGCACATGTTTACTGGGTCAACGACGAAGAGACCGATCCCGGCAGCAAATCGAAGCAGAAAAAGCCCGTCGGCGGCCTTTCGTTTCCCGGCAAGGAGGAGCCGGACGGCTGGGATTTTCTCTACTTCTCGGCCACCGTCGGCATGACCTCACAGACCTCCGATACCGCGGTCTCGACCACGCAAATGCGTCGTATCGTGCTTTTGCATTCGATCGTGTCGTTCTTTTTCAATACAGTGATCGTCGCTGCCGCGGTCAACCTCGCCGTCAGTTTCGGGAGCCAGTAGTCTCGGGCAGGCTGTAATAATTCCGTGATCGGATGAAACATCGCTTTGGCCGGCGACGTATTGGGAGGAGAACGATCGGAAAGGCCGACTGAGCGGCCGGAAGGACGCGAAAAAATGCAATCGGTGGCCAGGAGCCAATCAACCGTCGGGCCAGATACTGCCGCGCCGAAGGATGCGACGCTGATCTACCGGCAGTCGCGCTGGACGCGGCTGACGCACTGGCTCTGGGCCATTTCGCTGTTCTTCATGCTGCTTTCCGGCCTGCAGATCTTCAACGCCCGCCCGCAGCTCTATATCGGCAAGGAATCGGGATTCGCCTATAACAACACCATCTTCGCCATCGGCGCCGAGAACACCGCAAACGGCCCGCGCGGCTACACCGAAATCTTCGGCAAGCGCTTCGACACAACCGGTGTGCTCGGCTGGTCGGGGCCGGCGGGTCGGGAGACGGCCCGCGCCTTCCCGTCCTGGGCGACGATCCCCTCCTACTACGACCTCGGCACGGCCCGAGTCGTCCATTTCTTCTTTGCCTGGGTACTGACCACGACCCTGGTCGTGTGGCTGGTCGCCAGCCTGATCAACGGTCATCTGCGCCGCGATCTTGTCCCGCGCATCGCCGATCTCAGGCGCTTGCCGCGAGACATCGTCGATCATGCCAAATTCAAGTTTCACCACACGCGCGAGTACAACACGCTGCAGAAGATGGCCTATGGCGGCGTGATGTTCGTGCTGCTGCCGCTGATGATCATCACCGGCCTTGCCATGTCGCCGAGCATGAACGCGGCGCTGCCGTTCCTCAACGATCTGCTTGGCGGCCGGCAGACGGCGCGGACCATTCATTTCATAGTAATGCTGCTGCTCGTCGCCTTCTTCATCATCCATATGCTGATGATCTTCGCCGCCGGCCCGATCAACGAGCTGCGTTCCATCATCACCGGTTGGTACCGAACCGATCCGCCGGAGCATGGCAGCAAGACGCCGCAGAGGAGTGCGTGAGATGGCAAAGTTTGTAATCAGCCGCAGAAAATTCCTGACCTCGGCAAGCCTCGGCGTCTCCGGCATCATGCTGTCGGGTTGCGATGCCTTCGACAGCCAGCTTCGTGTCGGCGACGGCCTGCGCAGTTTCCTCGAAGGCGCCAACGGCCTGACCTGGCGCGCGCAGCGCCTGCTTGCCGGCAATTCGCTGGCGCCGGAATTCACCGAAGCCGACATTCGCCAGCCGCAGCGGCCGAACGGCGTCACCGCGCCGGACGACGATGTCTACAAGGGCCTGCTCGCCAACAATTTCGCCGACTGGCGCCTCGAGGTTTCCGGCCTCGTCGAAAAGCCGCTGTCGCTGACCCGCGAGCAATTGATGAACATGCCAAGCCGCACCCAGATCACTCGCCACGACTGCGTCGAAGGCTGGAGTTGCATCGCCAAATGGACCGGCACGCCGCTGTCGCTGGTGCTTGATCAGGCGGTGGTCAAGCCGCAGGCGCGCTACGTCGTGTTCCATTGCCTCGACACGATCGACCGCAGCCTGTCCGGCGACATCAAATATTACGGCTCGATCGACCTGATCGATGCCCGTCACCCGCAGACGATCCTTGCCTATGGCCTGAACGGCAAGCCGCTGCCGGTCGAGAACGGTGCGCCGCTGCGCGTCCGCGTCGAGCGCCAGATCGGCTACAAGATGCCAAAGTATCTCCGCAAGATCGAACTGGTCGACAGTTTCGCCGCCATCGGCGGCGGCAGGGGCGGCTACTGGGAGGACAATGGCTACGACTGGTACGGCGGCATTTGATCGCAACGCTGTCGCTGGCAGGTGACAAGGTGTCGCCGACAGGCTATGAATGACGAGTCGAGGGCTCGAATTGAGTCCTACCTGTTTGCGGGAGAGAGCAGCGAGAGCTGCCGCCGAAGGGGAAATCGCCCGAAATCTCTCAGGCAAAAAGAACCGTAGACGGGAAAGACACTCTGGAAAGTCGGGGGATTTTTGCCCCGCGCCGAAGGTGTAAGCGCTGCCGACAGAGTTACGGGGCGCGAGTCTCTCAGGCTTCAGACAGAGGGGCACGGACTGGTCGCCATTCGCGGCCGATTGCGTGCGACTCTGGAGACGACATGACGGGCGACGACACCAAACACCTTCCCCTCGAAGACCTGCACGTGGCCGCCAGTGCGCGCTTTGGCGCGTTCGCCGGCTGGTCGATGCCGCTCACCTATCCGGCCGGCGTGATGAAGGAGCACCTTCATACCCGCGAACATGCCGGCCTGTTCGACATCTCACACATGAAGCTGTTCGAGATCAGTGGCTTGGGCGCTGAAGCACTGCTCAATCGTGCCTGCCCGTTCGACGCCGGCGCGCTTGAGATTTCCCAGTCCAAATACACGTTCTTTCTCAATGAAGCCGCCGGCATCATCGACGATCTGATCGTCACCAGGCTCGGCCGGCAACGCTTCATGGTCGTCGCCAATGCCGGCAATGCTGAAGCCGACGAAAAACACCTTCGTGAGCTTGCCGACTTTGATGCCAAGGCGGACTTTGACGTCAAGATTGAAGCACTCGACCGCGTCTTCCTGGCAATCCAGGGTCCCGAAGCCTGGGCCGCCCTGTCGCGCGCCGGCATCGAAACCGGATCGCTGCTGTTCATGCACGGCTTCGAGCCGCGCGAAAACTGGTTCATGAGCCGCTCGGGCTATACCGGCGAGGACGGCTTCGAGGTCGGCCTGCCGGAAGCGGATGCGCGAAATCTCGTCGCCAAACTGCTCGAGGACGAGCGAGTGATGTGGGTTGGGCTGGCCGCCCGCGACAGCCTGCGGCTCGAAGCAGGGCTGTGCCTGCACGGACTGGACATCACGCCTGAGATGGACCCGGCCGGCGCCGGGCTGATGTGGGCGATCCCGAAGGAGGTTCGCGCCTCTGGCGCTTTCATCGGCGCCGACGCCTTGCGTTCAATCCTGGAGCGCGGCCCGGCGCAAAAACGCGTCGGCCTGAAGCCGGAAGGCCGCCAGCCGGTGCGTCCCGGTGCTGCCCTTTTCGATGCCGACGGCAATCCCGCCGGGCACGTCACCTCCGGCGGCTTCGGCCCCTCGGCCGCCCATCCGGTCGCCATGGGCTACGTCCATGCGTCGCTGGCCAAACCCGGCGCAAAACTCTTCGCCGACGTTCGCGGGACCAAAATCCCGGTCGATATCAATCCCCTGCCCTTCACGCCGCATCGCTACCGCAAAGGATGAACTTCATGGCAAAGACCTATTTCACTGAAGATCACGAATGGCTCCGCGTCGAAGGCGGTATCGCCACCATCGGCATCACCGACTACGCGCAGGAACAGCTCGGCGATCTCGTCTTCGTCGAATTGCCGGAGCCTGGGAAAAAGCTGGCCAAGGGCGATACCGCCGTCGTGGTCGAATCGGTCAAGGCGGCATCGGACGTCTATGCGCCGGTCGACGGCGAGATCACGGAGTCCAACACCGCGCTTTCGTCTGATCCGTCCCTGGTCAATTCGGCGGCGGCCAGCGACGGCTGGCTGTGGAAGATGAAGCTGGCCGATGAAAGCCAACTCGAAGGTCTCCTGGATGAGGCCGCCTACAAAGCCCATATTGGTTGAGAGAGCAGGACCAGGAAAGATGACCGCAGCACCCTACTCCTTCTCGGCCCGCCATATCGGCCCCGGCCTCAATGATGTCAGAGCCATGCTGGCGACGATCGGCGTTCCGTCGGTCGAGACGCTGATCAGCCAGGCCGTGCCGAAATCGATCCGGCTCGACCGGCCGCTGGCCTTGCCGGCCCCGGCGAGCGAAGCCGAGGCGCTGGCCGAACTGTCAGCGACAATGGCGAAAAATACAGTTTTGAAGAGCTTCATCGGCGCCGGCTATCACGGCGTCCACGTGCCGCCGGTCATCCAGCGCAACCTGTTCGAGAACCCGGCCTGGTATACGGCTTACACGCCCTACCAGGCCGAGATCAGCCAGGGCCGGCTCGAAATGCTGTTCAATTTCCAGACCTTGGTCACCGAACTGACCGGGCTGCCGGTCGCGTCGGCCTCGTTGCTCGACGAGGCGACGGCGGTGGCCGAAGCAGTCGGCATCGCGTTACGCCACCACCGCGACAAGCGGACCAAGGTGGCGCTGGCCGGCACGCCGCATCCGCAGACGCTTGACGTCGTGCGCACCCGCGCCGAGCCGCTCGGCATCGAGGTCGACGGTGACACGATCGACGACAACACAGCCGCTCTGCTGGTCTCCTGGCCCGATACGTTTGGCGTCTATGGCGACCACAGGGCGGCAATCGAGAAAGCTCGCGCCACCGGCGCGCTGGTCGTCTTCATTGCCGATCCGCTCGCCCTGACGCTGACCGACGCGCCGGCTGCGCTTGGCGCCGACATCGCCGTCGGCCCGATGCAGCGCTTCGGCGTGCCGATGGGCTTTGGCGGGCCGCATGCCGCTTATTGCGCCGTTTCCGACAGGCTGACGCGGCTGATGCCCGGCCGCCTGGTCGGCCAGTCCACCGACAGCAAGGGCCGGCCCGGCTATCGCCTCGCCTTGCAGACGCGTGAACAGCATATCCGCCGCGACAAGGCGACCTCCAACATCTGCACCGCGCAGGCGCTGCTCGCCAACATGGCGACCGCCTATGCGATCTGGCACGGCCCTGCCGGGCTGCAGGCGATTGCCGGCCGAATCCATGCATTGGCCAACCGGCTGGCTGCCGGTCTCGAGGCAGCAGGAATTTCGGTGCTTGGCGCAAGCCGCTTCGATACCGTGGCGGTGGAAGTGAAAGGCAGAGCCGGGGCGATTGGCGCCGCAGCCGAAAAGACCGGCCGATTGCTGCGCGTCATCGACGCCGACCGCATCGGCATCAGCTTCGACGAAACCTCGACCGAGGCCGATCTGGAGGCGATCGCGGCGCTGTTCGGCGCCAAGCCGGGCGCAGCCGTCGGCAGCACCATGCCCGGAAAACCGCGCGGCAAGGCGTTTCTCACGCAGCCTGTCTTCCGCGAAAACCACTCGGAAACCGACATGATGCGCTTCCTGCGCCGGCTGGCCGACAAGGACCTGGCGCTCGACCGCGCCATGATCCCGCTCGGCTCCTGCACGATGAAACTCAATGCCGCCGCCGAGATGATGCCGGTAAGCTGGCCTGATATCGCCAATTTGCATCCCTTCGCCCCGGCAAGCCATTCGGCCGGTTACCGCGCCATGATCGACGAACTGGAAGCCTGGCTGGCGGAGATCACCGGGTTCGACGCGGTGACCCTGCAGCCCAACGCCGGCAGCCAGGGCGAGTATGCCGGGCTGCTCGCCATTCGCGGCTATCACCGCTCACGCGGCGAAGCTCACCGCACGGTCTGCCTGATCCCGTCATCGGCGCATGGCACCAATCCGGCGAGTGCGGCGATGGCCGGCATGAACGTCGTCGTCGTGCGCTGCACCGAAGACGGCAACATCGACGTCGACGACCTGAAAGCCAAGGCGGACGAGCATGCGCAAGACCTTGCGGCGCTGATGTTCACCTATCCCTCGACGCACGGCGTTTTCGAGGAAGGCGCGCGCGACCTCTGCGCCCTTGTCCATGAGCATGGCGGCCAGGTCTATTTCGACGGCGCCAACCTCAACGCGCTGGTCGGTCTCGCCCGCCCCGGCGACATCGGCGCCGACGTCTGCCACATGAACCTGCACAAGACGTTCTGCATCCCGCATGGCGGCGGCGGTCCCGGCGTCGGCCCGATCGGCGTCAAGGCGCATCTGCAACCCTATCTGCCCGGCCACGTCGTCGAAGGCTCGGGCCATGCCGTGTCGGCTGCACCGTTCGGCAGCGCTTCGATCCTGCCGATCACCTGGATGTATATCCGGATGATGGGCGCTTCGGGCCTGAAGCAGGCGACCGAGACGGCGATCATTTCCGCCAATTATGTGGCGACGCGGCTCGGAGCGCATTTCCCGGTGCTCTACAAGGGCAGGCACGAGCGCGTCGCGCATGAATGCATCCTCGATACCCGCGTGCTCAAGGACAGTGCCGGCATCAGCGTCGACGACGTCGCCAAGCGGCTGATCGACTATGGTTTCCATGCGCCGACCATGTCGTTTCCGGTCGCCGGCACGCTGATGGTCGAGCCGACCGAGTCCGAGCCCAAGCGCGAGCTCGATCGCTTCTGCGAGGCGATGATCGCGATATCAGGCGAGGCAGCCAAGGTGGCGAAAGGCGAATGGCCCCTAGCCGACAATCCGCTGGTCAATGCGCCGCATACCGCCGCCGAGGCGCTGGCCGGCCAGTGGACCCATCCCTATTCGCGCCTGGAGGCGGCCTACCCCGCCGTCGATGCCGACACGTCAGCCAAATACTGGCCGCCGGTGTCGCGCATCGACAATGTCGCCGGCGACCGCAACCTCGTCTGCTCCTGCCCGCCGCTGTCGGAATATCTGGGGGCGGCGGAGTAGACCATGATCCCGAAAAGTGGAATCCGGTTTTCGGACAAACAAGAAGATAGAAGCCTCAATCAGGCAGAACGCAAGGCCGGCGCGTCGGCCTTGCTCGCCCTGTTCTGGGCGACGACGCGATTTCGCCCGGCGCGCTTTGCCGCATAGAGTGCGGCGTCGGCTTCGGCCAGCACATTGTCGAGACTGGTGCCATCTGTCCCGCCAAAGCCGATGCCGCCACTGACTGTGCTGCGCAACGGACCAAGCTGGGTGGCGACGACTTCCGCGCCGAAGGCGACGCTGATCTTGCTCGCAATGTCGTAAGCCTTCTCTTCAGTCATCCGCGACATGACGAGGACGAATTCCTCGCCGCCCAGCCGGAAGGCGTCGACGCCGGTCCTGGAGTATTTTCTGACGACAGCGGCGAAGCGGCGCAGAACCTGATCGCCGACCGGATGACCGAATACATCGTTCGTCTTCTTGAAATGGTCGAGGTCGAACATGGCGACGGACATGAACGGGCCGAAAATCCGCTCGCCGTAGAATGCCGTCAACGCCCGCCGGTTCATCAGCCCGGTCAATGGGTCGGTCATGGTCTCGGCCTTCAGTTCGATCTGCGCCTGCAAATGGTGCAGGGAGAGCGTCAATGCGCCGAGCCCCGTCATGCAGGCGACCGCCACGGCGGAATTCAACCGTTCGGCCCAGTTGTCGGGCGCAACGCCGAGCACCCATTGGCCTTTGACCAGCAGGACCGCGCCGCAAAGTCCGAAGGACAGCGCACAGACGCCGCTCAGGAACGAAACGACCAGCAATATCCGGCGATCATGACCACCTTTGATCCAGAACATCACCCCGATAAGCGAGAGCAGCGCCGTTACCGTCGCGTAGGTGACGATGAAGCCGACGCCGTCAAAGCCCAGCGACGTCGCGCCTGCGCAAACCGCCATCGCAGCCAGGGTCGGCAAGATGGCGCGCCTGTAGTCGTGGACGCCGAGATACTGCATGGCCGACAGGCAGAGGGTCAGAAGGCCCAGGCTGAGAAGCGCAAGTACAATCTGGCAAAGCCAGGGGCTAGGATGCTTGGCATAGTGCCAGAACAAGACCACATGTGCGACGAGCACGAGAATGCCGCACGCCACCGTCAGCACAAAGCGTGCCTGTGGCGCGGTGCACCAGATCGCAAACAGGGTGATGCTGAGGCACGTGCCCGACAGCGCTGCCGCAAGCAGGAGCGAACTGTAATCCAACATGCGTAAGCGACAGCCTCTTCTCGGGTTCTGCCGCATTCTAGGTCAGCAGCAATCCGCGAATACCCTTTTTCGGCCAACCTTCCGGCGTAACCTCCGGACAAGGTTTACAAAGCGTCGATGCCCTCGGCCCATTTCCGCCGCTTGGTTGTCGAATGGTTTTGCAGTAAGAGGCTCTATCCTCGAACGTAACGGGAACCTCCGTCGCCTGCCCGCAAAAAGCGTGGCAGTATCGGGTGGTGATTCGCAGCATCGCAATCCAGGACCAGCATGAACGACAGCAACGATCTTTTCGGCAATTTGGACAAGCAGCCGCAACCGGTTCGCGCCACCGCGCGCCCGGCCGACCCGCTGGTGCAGGCGGCGAAGCGCCCGGCATCCCGCGACGGCAGCGAGAGCTACAGTGCCGCCGACATCGAGGTTCTGGAAGGGCTGGAGCCGGTGCGGCGGCGGCCCGGCATGTATATCGGCGGCACCGACGACAAGGCGATGCACCATTTGTTCGCCGAGGTCATCGACAATTCGATGGACGAGGCGGTCGCCGGCCACGCGACTTTCATCGATGTCGAGCTTTCGGCCGACGGATACCTGGCGGTGACCGACAATGGCCGCGGCATTCCGGTCGATCCGCATCCGAAATTCAAGAAGCCTGCGCTCGAAGTCATCATGACGACGCTGCATTCCGGCGGCAAGTTCGACAGCAAGGTCTACGAAACCTCGGGCGGCCTGCACGGCGTCGGCGTCTCCGTCGTCAACGCGCTGTCGGACCATCTCGAGGTCGAGGTCGCTCGCGGCCGCCAGCTCTATCGCCAGCGCTTTTCGCGCGGCGTTCCGGTGACCGGTCTGGAGCAGCTCGGCGAGGTGCATAACCGCCGCGGCACCAGAATACGCTTCCATCCCGACGAGCAGATCTTCGGCAAGGGTGCGGCGTTCGAGCCGGCGCGGCTCTACCGGATGACGCGCTCGAAAGCCTATCTGTTCGGTGGCGTCGAGATCCGCTGGACCTGCGACCCCTCGCTGATCAATGAGAAGGACACGACGCCGGCCAAGGCCGAGTTCCATTTTCCCGGTGGCCTCAAGGATTATCTGAAAGCCTCGCTCGGCGACGAATTCCAGGTCACCCGCGAAATCTTTGCCGGCAAAAGCGACAGGCAAGGCGGCCACGGCTCGCTCGAATGGGCGGTGACCTGGTTCGGCGGCGACGGGTTCCTCAACTCCTACTGCAACACCATCCCTACCGGCGAAGGCGGCACCCATGAGGCTGGCTTCCGCAACGTCTTGACGCGCGGCCTGCGCGCCTATGCCGAGCTGGTCGGCAACAAGCGCGCTTCGATCGTCACCTCGGAAGACGTCATGATCTCGGCGGCGGGCATGCTGTCTGTGTTCATCCGCGAGCCGGAATTCGTCGGCCAGACCAAGGACCGGCTGGCGACGATCGAGGCGATCAGGATCGTCGAGGCCGCGATCCGCGACCCCTTCGACCACTGGCTGGCCGACAACCCGCAGGAAGCTTCGAAGCTGCTCGAATGGGTGATCGCGCGTGCTGACGAGCGGGTGCGCCGCCGCCAGGAAAAGGAAGTCTCGCGCAAGAGCGCGGTGCGCAAGCTGCGCCTGCCCGGCAAGCTCGCCGACTGCACGCAGAATGCCGCGGCCGGCGCCGAGCTCTTCATCGTCGAGGGCGATTCGGCCGGCGGTTCGGCGAAACAGGCGCGCGACCGCGCCAGCCAGGCAGTGCTGCCGCTACGCGGCAAGATTCTCAACGTCGCCAGCGCCGGCGACGACAAGCTGGCTGGCAACCAGCAGATTTCCGACCTGATCCAGGCGCTTGGCTGTGGCACGCGGTCAAAATACCGCGATCAGGATCTGCGCTACGACCGGGTCATCATCATGACCGACGCCGACGTCGACGGCGCCCACATCGCTTCGCTGCTGATCACCTTCTTCTATCAGGAGATGCCGAGCCTGGTCCGCGACGGCCATCTCTACCTGGCGGTGCCGCCGCTCTACTCGATCCGCCAAGGCGGCAAGGTCGCCTATGCCCGCGACGATGCGCATAAGGAAGAACTTCTGCGCACCGAGTTCACCGGGCGCGGCAAGGTCGAAATCGGCCGCTTCAAGGGGTTGGGCGAAATGATGGCCGCCCAGCTCAAGGAAACCACCATGGACCCGAGAAAGCGCACGCTTCTCAGGGTCGATGTGATCGACGCCGAGGCGGCGACCAAGGATGCGGTCGACGCGCTGATGGGCACCAAGCCGGAAGCCCGCTTCCGCTTCATCCAGGAACGCGCGGAATTCGCCGAGACGGAAGTGCTGGACATCTGAGCTAACCCGCTCGCGTCGAATGCGGAGTTCCCGGAGTTCTTCGTGAAGGATAAGGCCTAAGCCGCAGCGATCGCCAGCGCGTGACCGCGCGCGTTTTCGCGCAGCGCATCGAGGTGGATCGATTTGACCAATCCGGCGAGATCGCCTTCGGCGGACTGCCCGCCCAATTCCTTCAGCATCAGCCAGGTGACTTCCTGGACGCCGGCGAGGCGCTTGCCATTGGCGACCTCGCGCCAGACCTTCAGCGCGCGCAGGATGATGGCGTGCGTGGCCGCGGCCAGGCCAGCGCTGCGGAGCAGCGCCTGCAGCGCCACGTCGTGCCCGCCGGCCAGCAGCGCCCTCACCCGTGGTTCGGATTGCTGGCTGAGCGCGACCAGCGCCGAGCCGAAGAAATCGACCTTGCCGTGCGCGATGGTGCGAATGAGGAAGCTTGCGGTCAGGTCGCCGCGCAGGCGCAGATGCTCGATGAGCGCCGCATGTTCGTCCTGGCGGGTGCCTTCGATCAGCGTCATGGAAGCCTTGACGCAGGCGTCGCGCATGACGCGCTCGGTTCTGGCACGGCCCATCAGCGCCAGCACCAGCGGCGAACCTTTTAGCGTTTCACCAAGTTTTATCAGCAGCATATGCCGGCAGTCGGCGGGCAGGCGCGCATCCGATATCAGCGCTTCGCGCACCGAAGGCAGATGGCCATGGCGTTCGGCGATACGGCGGAAGCTGAGCGAAGCGATATCGGCGCCGCTGTTGGCGAGAAGCGTGGCGCAGGCTTCCGGCTCGCCGATCTCGGCGATCGCGGCGGCGACCGCCATGGAGACGCGCGGACGATCGGCGATCAGTTTCTGGATCGCCTTCTGGCCACCGGCAACCCGGTCGATCAGATCGGCATCGGTAAGCAGCGGCGAACGTGCCAGCACCAGGCTGGCGACTTCCGGCTGATCAGACGCCAGCGCGCTGATGATCTGCAGCGGCGCGTGATGGCTCATCGACAGCGCCTCTGCAATCGCCAGCCGCACTTTCGACGAGGCATCGTCGAGCAGCAGCGTCAGCGCCGCCTCCGCCGCGCAGCGATCCTCGAAAGGCAGCTCGGCATTGATGTAGGCGTGAGCCAATGCGCTTGCTGCCGCGGCGCGCTCAGAGACCCTTGCCGTATGAATCCATTTCAGGAAATGCGAAACAACCATGCCGTCCGCTATGCCCCTAGCCCGAGTCCGTTCCCGCCCCAGTGAAGACCGTAGGCAGAAATGGTTTACGAACGGTTCACCATGTTTGTTAACTGGCCCATCTTTGTTAACTGGCCCCTGTTTGTTAACTTTGCTTCCCAGCGCGGTATGCAGCGCCTGGCGACGTGCGCGGTTTCGGAAAGTACGCTAACACTTTGAATCTTCGCATCGTGCTTTCCAAAACTCGATTCCGATTTTTCGGGGCGATGCGGCAGCGGAGGAGATCGACCATGACCGGGCTTTATCTGGAAGAGTTCGTCGTCGGCCATGTCTTCCGGCACACGCTGCGGAAAACCGTCACTGAAAGCGACAACATGCTGTTTTCGGTAATGACGCTGAACCCGCAGCCGCTGCACATCGATTTCGACTTCGCCGCCAAGAGCGAATGGGGCAAGCCGCTGGTCAATTCGCTGTTCACGCTGGGCCTGATGATCGGTATTTCGGTGAACGACATCACCGTCGGCACCACCGTCGCCAATCTCGGCATGAAGGAGACGGTGTTTCCGCATCCGGTCTTCCACGGCGACACCATCCGCGTCGAGACGACGGTGGTGTCGGTGCGCGACTCCAGGTCGAAGCCGGACCGCGGCATCGTCGAATTCGAGCACCGCGCCTACAACCAGGACGACGTGCTCGTCGCCAAATGCACGAGGCAGGCGATGATGATGAAGAAGGCCTGACCGATGCGCTCGCTGCTGTTCATTCCCGGCGATTCGGAAAAGAAGCTGGAAAAGGCGATTGGCGCCGACGCCGACGTGGTCATCGTCGATCTCGAGGATTCGGTCGCGCCACAAAACAAAACCTTGGCCCGCGATATCGCCGCACGCTTCATCACCGAACACGGGCATCAAACCAGTTCCGCAATCTATGTCCGCATCAACGATCTCTCGACCGGCCTGGCGGATGACGATCTGGCGGCACTCGTGCCAGTGAAACCCGACGGCATCATGCTGCCAAAGTCGAACAGCGGACAGGATGTCCAGCAGCTCTCGGCCAAGCTCAGGGTGCACGAGGCCGAAAGCGGGGTGCCGGACGGTGCGATAAAAATCCTGCCGATCATCACCGAAACAGCTGCCGGCGTGCTGGCGGCCGCGAGCTACGCCAAGGCAAGTGCGCGGCTTGTCGGCGTGACCTGGGGTGCGGAAGATCTCTCGGCAGCAATCGGCGCGCGCACGACCCGCGACGAGAATGGCCGCTACACCGATGTGTTCCGCTTCGCCCGCACCATGACCATCCTCGCCGCCGGTGCCGCGGAAGTCGCGGCGATCGACACGGTTTTCCCAGATTTTCGCGACATGACCGGCTTCGCGGCGGAATGCGCCGAGGCCGAGCGCGACGGCTTCACCGGCAAGATGGCGATCCATCCGGCGCAGGTGCCGGTCATCAACGCTGCCTTCACGCCGTCGACCGAGGCGGTGAAACACTCCCTGGCAATCGTCCAGGCATTCGAGGCGGCTGGAAATCCCGGCGTCGTCGGCATTGGCGGCAAGATGTACGACCGGCCGCATCTCAAGCTGGCCGAGCGGCTTCTGGCACGCGCCAGGGCGGCGGGGATTTCGGCCTAATATTTTCCCAGCCTAGTCTTTTCCCAATGAGGCCGGCGCAGCGAGAAGATCTCGCTGACGCTGGCATAATCCATATAGCCGAGACGGCCGACATTGCCCGCCCTGACGATATCGAAGATGCCGTCTTTCAGGAATGCATCGTCGATATGCACACCGACGACTTCGCCGGAGACGACGATGGCGCCGGTCGGTGTCCCGTCCAGCGCCTTTGGACGCATGATCTCCGTCACCCGGCATTCAAGCGCCGCGGGCGCCGACGCCACGCGGGGTGGCGCAACCAGCCGCGACGGCGCCATGGCGAGATCGGCATAGTCGAATTCGGTGACGCCGCGCGGCGCATCGACCGCGGTGCGGACCATTTTTTCAGCGAGATCGCGGCTGACGAGATTGGCGACGAACTCGCCGGTTTCTTCGGCGAAGGTGGCGCTGTCCTTCTCGCCTTCGGATGAAAACCAGACGATGAAGGGCCGCGTCGAAAACGCATTGAAGAAGGAATAGGGGGCGAGGTTGACCTCGCCGGCCCTGTTCACCGTCGAGATCCAGCCGATCGGCCGTGGCGCCACGATCGCCTTGGACGGGTCATGCGGCAGCCCATGTCCCTTTGCCGGCTCGTAGAACATTCAGCCCACCCATGGCCCTGCATAATCGCCATAGAGCTTTGCCGGGTCCGGCCGCGGCCGCTCCGGCGCCGGCCCTTGATAGGTGCCGATATGGATGAAGCCGACCACCCGCTCATGCGGCGCGAGCCCCAGGATCGCCCTGCCCTCCGGCACGTCGGAATACCAGTTGCTGATCATGTTGGTGCCATAGCCCAGCGCATTGGCCGATAGCATCAGGTTCATCGCCGCCATGCCGCCGGATAGGAACATCTCCCATTGCGGGATTTTTGGGTTTTCCTTCGGGCTCGACACCACGCCGATCACCAGCGGCGCGCGCGAAAACCGCGCCAGTTCCTGGTTGTAGCGGCCTTCCGGCAACGGCCCTTCGCGCTGCGCCGCAAGTGCCGCCAGCTTCTTGCCGATCTCGACGCGCGCCTCGCCCCGGTAGAGGATGAAGCGCCACGGCTCGAGCCGGCCGTGGTCCGGCACCCGCGAGGCGGCGGCAATCATCGTCGCGATGTCAGCGTCGCAGGGCGCCGGTTCCTTCAACTCCGGGATCGGCGCCGAATTTCGGGTCAGCAGAAAGTCGATGATCGGCGACGCCATGGGCGCAAGTCTCCTTGGAATTTGAGCTGAAGCGCACCATCGGGACATTGGGCGGCTCGGGCATTGGCGCGGCGCGCCGCACAAAGAGCCCTCTGGCAGGATCTGATCGGACTCTTAAGCCTTGAAATTGCCACCGCCTTGGGCTTCAAGGCAAGCCATGTTTGAGGGGACATTGCGACTTTTCCCGATCTGGCTCGCTGCCGCACTGTTGATGGTGCCGGTTTCGCTTGCCGTCGCGCAGGATGCGGACGGCCTCGGTGATCTGAAACTTCCCGGAATGTCGAACTATGCGCCTCCGAAAAGCGATGCACCGCTGGCAGCGGGGAGCAGCGGGGCGATCACGCTGTCGGCGCAATTGACCGACAAGGGCGCCGACATCACGCGCGGCATCGTCTGGCGCGTCTTCAGGCCTGACCCCACCGGCGACGGCAAGCTGCCGATGGTCGCTTCCGCCCATGGCGGCAGCGCGGTGTTCCAGCTCGAGCCCGGCAGCTATCTGGTCCACGCCTCTTACGGCCGGGCCGGCGCCACCAAGCGCATCACCGTCGGCAAGGACGCCAAGCGCGAAAGCCTCGTGCTCGATGCCGGCGGACTCAAGCTCGACGCCGTGCTGTCAGGCGGGGTGCGCATACCGCCGAAGAAATTGCGCTTTTCGATCTATGAAGGCCAGGCCGAGGCCAATCACGATCGCGCCCTGATCATACCCGACGTCGAGCCGAACAGCGTCGTGCGGCTGAACGCGGGCGTCTATCACGTCGTCTCGACTTATGGCTCGGTGAATGCGGTCATCCGCTCAGACATCCGCGTCGAGGCCGGCAAGCTGACCGAAGCAGCCGTCGAGCATCGTGCGGCGGAGATGACCATGAAGCTGGTGCGCGAGCCGGGCGGAGAGGCGATCGCCGACACCTCCTGGTCGTTGCTCAACGAATCCGGCGATCCCATCCAGGAAACCGTCGGCGCCTTTGCTTCGATGGTGCTTGCCGAGGGCGACTACACAATCATCGCCAAGAACCGCGACCGCATCTACCAGAAAGATTTTACGGTCGTGGCCGGGCAGAACCAGGAAATCCAGGTTTTGGCCACGGAGGCCTCGGCGATCGATCCTCAGGAAGGCGCGGACTAGACGTCCGAACCCTGTGCGGGAACCGGTCCAGCAGCGTATGATTGCCGATCAAGCCGCGTTACGCATGCGTTGCGGCAGAAACTGGCCGCGGCCGCGCGGTTCCGCCGGAGCCAGATCGAAGACAGCCCGGTAAAGCCGCTCGAGCAAAGCCTTGCGGTCGCCCACCTGCTCCAGTTCGTCCCATCCCAGCACGTCGCCGACGCGCACGTCGATCGATTTGCCGGACAGCCGACCGAATTCGTGGATGAGCAGCGAAGTACGCAGCGTCAGCGAAGCCCTGCCGACGAACTTCGCGACGCGCCCGTCACGCTCGGCCAGGTTCATGGGTCCGCTGACCAGGTGGAACAGCCGCCCGTTCTGGCCGGAAAAGTGCATTGGGACAACCGACGCCTTGGCATCCCTAACGAGACGGGCCGGAAACATCTTCCACGGCAGGTCGCGCGCCCGGCCAAAACCTTTCGGCGCGGTGGCGACGCCGCCCGCGGGGAAGACGACGATGATGACGCCGTCTTTCAGCAGCCGCACCGCCTCATGGCGCACCGCCATGTTGTTCCTGAGCGCGTCCTTGGTCTCGGAAAATTCGATCGGCAGCGAATAGGGCTCCATCTCGCGGATCTTGAGCAGATCCTTGTGGATCATGACACGGAACGGGCGCTGAAGCTGCTCGGCCAGCGACAGCACCGCAATGCCGTCGCCGATGCCGAACGGGTGGTTGGCGACGATCACCAGCGGCGTGTCAGGCAATTTTTCCGGCGGCCATTGGCCGGTGGTCCGCACCCTGACATCGATCAGCTCCAGCATGCGGCTGAACACGCGCTCGCCGCTCGGCACCACATGGCGGCGCCAAAAATCATAGAGCGCCGCGAAGCGGTCGCGGCCGGACAGGCCTTCGATGGAGTGGATGAACCAGCGCGTCAAGGCCGGCTGATGCGGGCTGGCATAGGAGAGCTCGGGAAACGGTCTTTCGCGCATCTTCAGCTTGAGCATGAGGCTCGTTACTAGGCTGGCGTGACAGGCGTGTGAAATGGCGGGCATGTGAATGGCTTACATGTGAGTGGCGGTGGATCGCTCCACCGCCATTTCATCGACAATCCGGCCGGGGTCAGGCCACTCGTTTGCGCCTGCGGTCGGGCGTCACCGCTTCTTCGGCAAGCATCGCCACCGCCTGGCCAAGGCCGAGCGACTCCTGGTCGCGCGAGCCGAGCCGACGGATGTTGACCGTCTCTTCCTCCGCCTCGCGCTTGCCGCAGACGAGGATGACCGGAACCTTGGCCAGGCTGTGCTCGCGGACCTTGTAGTTGATCTTCTCGTTGCGAAGATCGGCTTCCGCCAACAGTCCGGCCGCCTTCAGTTGCGCGACGACCTTTTGCGCGTAGTCGTCGGCATCGGAGGTGATCGTTGCAACCACCACTTGCAGCGGCGCGAACCACAGCGGGAAATGGCCGGAATAGTTCTCGATCAGGATGCCGAGGAAGCGCTCCATCGAACCGCAGATGGCGCGATGCACCATCACCGGCTGCTTTTTTTCCGAATCCGAGCCGATGTAGAAGGCGCCGAACCGTTCCGGCAGGTTGAAATCGACCTGCGTGGTCCCGCATTGCCAATCGCGGCCGATGGCGTCCTTCAGCACATATTCGAATTTTGGCCCGTAGAACGTGCCCTCGCCCGGATTGACGCCGGTCTTGATCCGGTTGCCCGACCGCGCTGCGATCTTGTCGAGCACGTCCTGCAGCACGCCCTCGGCATGATCCCACATAGCGTCGGTGCCGACCCGTTTTTCGGGGCGGGTCGCCAGCTTGACAGTGATTTCGTCGAAGCCGAAATCGGCATAGGTCGACAGGATCAGGTCGTTGATCTTGATGCATTCGTCGGCGAGCTGTTCCTCGGTGCAGAAGATGTGGGCATCGTCCTGGGTAAAGCCGCGCACGCGCATCAGCCCATGCAGCGCGCCGGACGGCTCATAGCGATGCACATTGCCGAATTCCGCAAGTTTTACCGGCAGATCGCGGTAGGACTTCAGCCCGTGCTTGAAGATCTGGACGTGGCCGGGGCAGTTCATCGGCTTCAGTGCAAACATCCGGTCGTCGTCGGTGTCGTCGCCGGCAACCGTCACCTTGAACATATTGTCCCGGTACCAGCCCCAGTGACCTGACGTCTCCCATAGGCTCTTGTCGAGCACTTGCGGTGCGTTGACTTCCTGATAACCCTGCTCGTCGAGGCGGCGGCGCATGTAGTTGACCAGGTTCTGGAACAGTCTCCAGCCCTTGGCATGCCAAAAGACGACGCCCGGCCCCTCCTCCTGGAAATGGAACAGGTCCATCTCGCGGCCGAGCTTCCTGTGGTCGCGCTTTTCGGCTTCCTCCAGCATGGTCTGATAGGCATCGAGCTGCGCCTGATCGGCCCAGGCCGTCCCATAGATGCGGGTCAGCATCGGGTTGTTCGAATCGCCGCGCCAATAGGCGCCGGCCACCTTCATCAGCTTGAAGGCGCTGCCGATCTGTCCGGTCGAGACCATATGCGGGCCGCGGCAGAGGTCGAACCAATCGCCTTGCGCATAGATCTTGAGGTCCTGATCTTCGGGAATGGCGTCGATCAGTTCCAGCTTGTAGCGCTCGCCGTTGTCGGCAAAGATCTTTTTCGCCTTCTCACGCGACCACACCTCTTTGGTGAACGGCTTGTTGCGCGCGATGATCTCGCGCATCTTCTTCTCGATCACCGGGAAATCGTCGGGCGTGAACGGCTCGTTGCGGGCAAAATCATAGTAGAATCCGTTCTCGATCACCGGGCCGATGGTCACCTGCGTGCCCGGCCACAATTCCTGCACGGCTTCGGCCAAAACGTGCGCTGCGTCATGTCGGATGAGCTCCAGCGCGCGCGGGTCTTCGCGGGTGATGATCTCAACCTTGCCGGATTTGCCGAGCGGGTCGGAAAGATCGCGCACCACGCCATCGATCGAGTAGGCGACCGCCTTCCTGGCCAGCGACTTCGAGATCGATTCCGCCAGGCCGGCGCCGGTCATCGCCGCTTCGTAGTCGCGGACGGAGCCATCGGGAAATGTCAGGGAAACGGAATTCAGCATAAAATTCTCCTATCCAGTCCCGCAAACGAGCGCGGGTGGTGAAATGCATGTCGCCCAAAAGTGTGCAGCGGTTTTTGGCCGACGACATGCATAAAGTAAAAGCCGGATACGTCCGGCGGCAGTCTTTTATGGGCAGTTTTCGGCGTCGTAAAGCCGGATACAGGTCACCTGACGAGATTCGGCAGCTGTTTCAGGAACATCGCCCGCGTCTGAGGACCCTTGGGCGTATCGGAACGTTTCGTATCGATTACCAAACGGGCAAAGACGATGTCGCGAGAATCCTTGTTGGCCCAGCCGACAAACCAGCCAAGCGAGCGCTTTTCGGCGCTGTCGCCAAGCCTGGTGGTCCCGGTCTTGCCCTGCACCGTCCAGCCACCTGACCGGAAGGTCGGCAAGATCGCCTTGGTCATCGCGTGGGCTTTGGCCGAAACCGGCAGTTCGCCGGCAAGCAGCCGGCGCATGAAATTCACCTGTTCGACCGGCGATATCTCAAGCGAAGAATTCACCCAGGACCGGGTGAGGCCGTCATTCTTGCCGGCAGTGCCGGCAACATCGGTGTTGCCGTAGTCGAATTTCGAGACGTAGCCGGCAAACCGCTCGCTGCCGAGCCGGCGGGTGATTTCCTGCGAAAACCACAGCACCGAGTCCTTTTCCCAGATCGTCGGGTCAACGGTTTTCTGGTCCCGCTTGACCGCCTTGAACTCGGGCTTGTAGTCCCAGGCCGGCGTGTGCTCGTCGCTCAGGATTCCCGAATCATAGCCGATCAGGGCCAATGGGACCTTGAAAGTCGAGGCGGGACTGAAGCGCTGGTCGCAGACCCCGTCCCGATACAGCGTTTCACCGCTTGCAGCATCCAGGATCAGCGTGCATTCGACCTCCGCCAGCGGCGCCGATTGAGCGCGGATTGGAAAACCCAAAAACCAGGCCAGAAGGTAGATAACCACTGCGAAAACGAATGGACGGCGGTCTATCTGGCGCATTGGCAGTCTCTCCTGATGGCTATCAGGAGCGGCTTAGCGAGGCGTCTTGTCTCGATTTTGTCTTAAATACGCAACGTGCGGTTAACCCTAGCAAATCGTAAAGATCCTGCATCTATATGCAGAGCTTACGCCCCACCGGCATCGGTTTCCGGATCCTTTTTTCCGATCCGCCAGTAGCGCCAGGGCGTGAACCAGACATAGCGCTCGGCCAGCACGTCCGGCACCCGGTCGATGCCATGCGTTCCGCCCGGCCCGCAGCGCAGCACGCGGAAAAAACCCATCCAGCCGCCGGCCCATAGCCCATGGCGGGCAATCGCTTCGTGCGCGTATTCGGAGCAGGTCGGCAGATGCCGGCAGGAATTGCCGACAAAGCCGGACAGCGTCAGCTGGTAGAAACGCACGAGCGAGGTGCCGAAAATTCGGCCGGGCGTCTTGCGCCAGGGACCTGGCCAGTTGCGTGTGTATCGCGGCCTCTGATGCGTGTGATCCGTGGCCATTTGACGGCTACGCTGCCTGTTCGGCGCGCTTCTTCTCGATCTGCCCGATCGCGTCGACCACCGCATCGAAGGTCAGCATGGTCGAGGCATGGCGCGCCTTGTAGTCGCGCACCGGCTCGAGATATCTGAGGTCGGCGAAGCGGCCTTGCGGCGGCGCGCCGTTTTCCTTCAGCATCTTCAGCATGGTCTCGCGAAGGCTGCGTAATTCATCCGCGCTGGCGCCGACGACATGCTGCGCCATGATCGAGGACGACGCCTGGCCAAGCGCGCAGGCTTTGACGTCATGGGCGAAATCGGTGACGATGCCGTCATCCATCTTCAGATCGACGGTCACCGTCGAGCCGCACAGCTTGGAATGCGCGCGCGCGGTTGCATCGGGATGGTCGAGCCGGCCGATCCGCGCGATATTCCCGGCAAATCCCAGAATTTTCGCATTGTAGACGTCGTCGATCATATTTTTCCAATCCGTTGCCGCCGAGCGAACAGCGATTGCCGCAGACGGCCTTCCTTTCGCTCGCAACGATCATATATAATGCTGGTACTCGGGTATGGACAAGGCGACCAACGACCGCGTCCCTGCTCAATTCACTTCACGCCGCTTACGGGCTGGAAACAGGGCACGTTTCTAACACCCGAAAGGTCGTGGTCCGTTCAACTCGTTCCTCCTGAGAGGGGAACTACGGGAGACGCCTTTATGGATGCCGTCATCAAGAAATTCATGCCCCCTTCCGCCTATATGGAAAAGCCGGTCACCGATCGGCCGACCGAAGCCGAAGCCGAGGCAGCGGTGCGCACGCTGTTGCGCTGGACCGGCGACAATCCGGACCGGGAGGGCCTGGTCGATACGCCAAAGCGTGTGGTGAAGGCCTATCGTGAAATGTTCGGCGGCTACGACAAGTGCCCGGCCGAAGAACTCGGCCGCACCTTCGAGGAAGTCGCCGGCTATGATGACCTTGTCCTCGTCAAGGATATAACGTTCCATTCGCATTGCGAGCACCACATGGTGCCGGTCATCGGCAAGGCGCATGTCGGCTATCTGCCGGATGGCAAGGTTGTCGGCCTATCCAAGATCGCGCGTGTCGTCGATATCTTCGCCCAGCGCCTGCAGACCCAGGAAGCGATGACCGCACAGATCGCCGGCGTCATCCAGGACGTGCTCAATCCGCGCGGCGTCGCCGTCATGCTCGAAGCCGAGCATATGTGCATGGCGATGCGCGGCATCCGCAAGGAAGGCTCGACGACGCTGACCTCGACCTTTACCGGCGTTTTCAAGGACACGCCCGAGGAACAGGTCCGTTTCGTCACCATGGTGCGCGGCGGCAGGGGCTGAACGAGCCTTGCCGGCCGCCAGCCATGATCGCGAGAAATGAGAACCGGTTCTCGGACCAGATCATGGCCAAACAACAAGACAGAGCCTCGCCCATGCCGATCCGATCGGACTGGGCGAGGCTCTGAACAAGGACCGGCGATGTCGGCAGTAGAATTTCCGAAAGCTCCATCAGACAAGAAAACACTGGAAGAAAGCACGGTCTTTTCGCCGCGCTTCGATGCCGGCGGCCTGGTCACCGTCGTCGTCAGCGATGCCGAAGACGGCATGCTGCTGATGGTCGCGCATATGAACGCCGAGGCGCTGGCGCTGACGCTGGAAACCGGCATCGCCCACTACTGGTCGCGCTCGCGCAGCGCTCTGTGGAAGAAGGGCGAAACGTCCGGGAATGTCCAGAAAATCGTCGAGATGCTCACGGATTGTGACCAGGACGCAATATGGCTGCGCGTCAAAGTGATGGGCCACGACGCAACCTGCCACACCGGCCGGCGTTCCTGCTTTTATCGGACGGTGGGACTGATCGACGGCAAGGGGACGCTTGCCAACGATGGCAGCAAGCCGCTGTTCGATACGCAAGAAACGTATCGAAAGCCTTATGAACCATCTATTTGAACCATTCGCCGAACTGCAATCACGTATATTCATGATTTCGATACGGCCTGCCGATAATTTAGCCGCGGGACAAGGGAGATTGTGATGCTCGAATGGGCGTCATTGCATAACAGACCAGACGTTCGGGAGGCCAATGGCCTGTCATCGTCCGCCGGTGCATCCGAAAAGAGCCCCGCCAGGAAAACAGGCATTTCGCTGGCGCTGGGCGGCGGCTGCGCGCGTGGCTGGGCCCATATCGGCGTGCTGCGCGCGCTCGACGAAGCCGGCATCGAAGTGTCGATGATCGCCGGCACCTCGATCGGCGCGCTGGTCGGCGGCTGCTATCTTGCCGGCAAGCTGGATGAGCTGGAAGAATTCGCCAGAAGCCTGACCAAGCGGCGCATTTTTGGTCTTCTCGATCTCAACCTGCGCGGCAGCGGACTGTTCGGCGGCATGAAGCTCGATGCACGGCTGCGCGAGCACATGGCCGGCATCCGTTTCGAGGATCTGCCAAAACCTTTCGTCTGCGTCACCACGGAGATCCGCACCGGCCATGAAATCTGGCTGTCGGGCGGCTCACTGATCACCGCCATGCGCGCCTCCTACGCCCTGCCCGGCGTATTCGAACCGGTCAGTTGCAACGGGCGCGTGCTGGTCGACGGTGCGCTGGTCAATCCGGTCCCTGTCTCGGTCTGCCGCGCCTACGAGCAGCCGCTCGTGGTCGCGGTGAACCTTCACTACGATCTGTTCGGCCGCGCCGCCGTCATCAAGCACAGCGCCGGCGAACTGGTCATCGAGAAGGACGCGCCAAGGCCCGGCCTGATCGACACAGGGCACCAGTACCAAACACGGCTCGGCATCACCGGCGTTATGGTCGAAGCCTTCAACATCATCCAGGATCGCATTTCGCGGGCGCGACTTGCCGGCGACCCGCCCGATATGTCGCTGCAGCCAAAACTCAGCCACATCGGCCTGACCGAATTCCATCGCGCCGACGAGGCAATCCGCATCGGCTATCAGGTGACAATGGCCCAGATCGACGAGTTGGCCCGCCTGCAGGCGGTTCTGGCCTGAAGCGCGATCCGAACTGAAGGTCCGCGCAGAAAACGGAAGCTATCCTCAGGCGCGTGCAGCATCGACGATGCGGAACTGCACCGTGCGGTTGCCGTTCCAGTGATTGCCCGAAAGCGAACCGGCGACATGCACCGGCTTGCCCCTGTTCTTGAACAGGAATTCGCCGAGCGCCGTATCGACGGCGCGAAACGCGATCGCCTGGATGCGGCCACCGCTTTCCGACTGCAACTCGGCGCGGATGTGATTGGTGCCGACCGGCCTCGCATCGGCAAGGCGATGGCGCGGCAGCGCGAAGACCGGTGCGACATGCCCGGCGCCGAACGGGCCGGCTCTCTCCAGCGCATCGAGCAGGCCAAGCGTCGCGCCCTCGGCGGCCAGCGCGCCGTCGATCGCCAGGCTTTCCTCGCCTTGCAGCCGGAACACCTCGGCCGCCGCTCGTTCCTCGAAGAAGGCCCTGAGCGCGCCAAGTTTCGCCCGCTCCACCGTGATGCCGGCCGCCATGCCATGGCCGCCGCCCTTGACGATCAGCCCGGCAATGGCCGCTTCGCGCACCAGCCGGCCAAGATCGAAGCCCGACACCGAACGGCCCGACCCGGTGCCGACGCCATTGGCGTTGAAGGCGATGGCGAAAGCCGGTCGGCGCGCATGGTCCTTGAGCCGCGAGGCCAGCAGGCCGACGATGCCGGGATGCCAGTTGGAGCTGGCGGTGACGACGATGGCTGGCCCGTTGCCGCCGGCAAGCTCGGCATCGGCCTCGACCCGTGCCGCGGCCAGCATTTCCAGTTCCATCTGCTGCCGCTCCTGATTGAGTCGGTCCAGCGTCTCGGCGATGGTGCGGGCCTCGACGGGATCGTCGGTGGCGAGCAGGCAGCTGCCGAGTGCTGCGTCGCCGATGCGCCCACCGGCATTGATGCGCGGGCCGATCAGATAGGCCAGATGAAAGGTGCTGACCGGCTCGCCGATGCGCGAGACCCGCGCCAATGCCGCCAAGCCTTCGTTTCGCTGCTGGCGTGCGATCTGCAGTCCCTTGACCACGAAGGCGCGGTTGACGCCGGTCAGCGGCACCACGTCGCAAACGGTGGCCAGGGCAACGAGGTCGAGCAGACCGAGCAGGTCCGGCGGTGCGGCGTCCGGCAACCGGCCGCGCAGGATCTTCGCCGTCTGCACCAGCGCCAGGAAGACGACGCCGCCCGCACAAAGATGGCCCTGCCCCGAAAGGTCGTCCTCGCGATTGGGATTGACGACCGCAACCGCTGCCGGCAGCGGACCGCCGAGCTGGTGATGATCGAGCACCACGACATCGGCGCCGGCAGCGTTCGCCGCGTCGACGGAGACGGCGCTGTTGGTGCCGCAATCGACGGTGACGATCAGCGTCGCGCCGCGCGAGACGAGTTCGCGCATCGCTTCCGGATTGGGGCCGTACCCTTCGAAGATACGGTCCGGTATGTAGATCTCCGCAGGCACCGAGAAATGCGTGAGGAACCGCTTGAGCAGCGCCGACGAGGCCGCGCCGTCGACATCGTAGTCGCCGAAGATCGCCACCTTTTCCCTGGCGACGACTGCCCCGGCGATGCGGGCGGCGGCCTTGTCCATGTCGGTCAGCGACGCCGGGTCGGGCAAAAGATCGCGGATGGTCGGATCAAGGAACCGCTCGGTATGCTCGGCGGTCACGCCGCGCCCGGCAAGCACGCGCGCAACGATGTCCGGCACGCCATAGCCTTGCGCTATGGCAAGCGCGGTCATGTCCTGCCGCTCCGTCAACCGGTGTTCCCAGGAAACACCTGATGCCGACTGCCTGACATCGAGGAAGATACGGTTTTCGCCCGTCATGCGACGCGCCGTCTGCGGATTATCATTGCTCACAATATGCGACGGCCAGCCGAGTCGGGAATCAAAACTTTTCCAGATCCTGGTGCCTGGCCTTGATCTCGCGCACGGTGCGCGACGACGAGCGCAGCACGATCGTATGCGTGGTGATAAAATTGCGGCCGAACTTGACGCCGGCCAGCATGTTGCCGTCGGTCACGCCGGTTGCTGCGAACAGCACGTCGCCGCGCGCATTGTGTTGCGCGCGGTAGACCCGGTTCGGATCCAAAATGCCCATCTTCGCCGCGCGCGCCAGCTTTTGCGGCGTGTCGAGGACCAGCCTTCCCTGCATCTGGCCGCCGGTGCAGCGCAACGCTGCCGCCGCCAGCACACCCTCCGGCGCGCCGCCGGTGCCGAGATAGATGTCGATGCCGGTTTCGTCCGGATCGGTGGTGTGGATGACGCCGGCGACGTCACCATCGCCGATCAGCCGGATCGCAGCGCCCGTGGCGCGCACCGCCTCGATCAGCGCGCCATGGCGCGGCCGGTCGAGGATGCAGGCGGTGATCTCCGACACCGCCATGCCCTTGGCCCTGGCCAGGCTGGCGATGTTTTCGGCCGGCGCGGCATCGATGTCGATAACGCCATCCGCATAACCCGGGCCAATGGCGATCTTGTCCATATAGACGTCGGGCGCGAACAGAAGGCTGCCCTTTTCCGCAATGGCGATGACCGCCAGTGCATTGGGTAGGTTCTTGGCGCAGATCGTCGTGCCTTCGAGCGGATCGAGAGCGATGTCGACCGCCGGGCCTTTGCCGGAACCGACCTCTTCGCCGATATAGAGCATCGGCGCCTCGTCGCGCTCGCCTTCGCCGATCACCACCGTGCCATTGATGGCGAGGCGGTTGAGCTCTTCGCGCATCGCGTCGACCGCGACCTGGTCGGCGGCCTTTTCGTCGCCGCGTCCGCGCAATCTGGCTGCCGCAACGGCAGCGCGTTCGGTCACACGCACCAGTTCCATGGTGAGTATCCGGTCAAGGCCGGCGACGATGTTCTGGGCAACGTTCATCGGTGGACAATCCTCGTTGGCACATTCCCTCGCGCGAGAGGCGCGCCGGTTGTGTCAAAGCTCCATGACAACAGCAAGACCTCAGCCGGTCTTTTTTGAAAACGCAACCATATCAAACGATTGAAGGAGAAAAGTGAAATGCCTATTCCGCCCGCTCGATGCGGATGACCTGCGGCTTGTCGGTCAGATGATCGTCCCTGGTGATGCCGTCGACGGCCCTGCGGACCGCCGCTTCCGTCGTCTCGTGGGTGACGAGGATCACTGTCTTCTGCAAGGCGGTATCCGGCCCGGCGGCGTGCTGCACGATCGATTCCAGTGAAATATCGTTGTCGGCCATGCGCTTGGCGATGGCGGCAAAGACGCCGATGCGGTCATGCACGGTCAGCCGGATGAAATAGCCGCCCGCATGGCTGCGCATCTGCGCCTTCTTGTACGGCCGCAATTCCTTCGCCGGCAGGCCAAAGACTGGACCGTGCTGGAAGCCGGGCCGGCTCTTGGCAATGTCGGCAATGTCGCCGACCACCGCCGATGCGGTGGCGTTGCCACCGGCACCGGGACCGGAGAGCAAAAGCTCGCCAAGGATATCGGTTTCGATGGCCACTGCATTGGTGACGCCGTGCACCTGCGCGATGACCGAGGCCGTCGGCACCATGGTCGGGTGCACGCGCTGTTCGATACCGCTTTCCGTGCGCTGGGCGACACCGAGCAGCTTTATCCGGTAGCCGAGGTCGCCGGCGGCGCGGATGTCGGCCTGGCTGATGTTGGAAATGCCTTCCATGTAGATGTCGTTGGCGGCAATCCTCGTGCCGAAGGCAAGGCTGGTCAGGATCGACAGCTTGTGCGCGGTATCGTGGCCCTCGATGTCGAAGGTCGGGTCGGCCTCGGCATAGCCCAGCCGCTGCGCATCTCTCAGGCAGGCGTCGAACGACAGGCCCTCGGCTTCCATGCGGGTCAGGATGTAGTTGCAGGTGCCGTTGAGAATGCCGAAGACGCGGGTCACCGAATTGCCGGCCATCGCCTCGCGCATCGTCTTGATGACCGGAATGCCGCCCGCCACCGCCGCCTCGTAATTGAGCAGCACGCCCTTCTTCTCGGCAGTCTCGGCCAGCGCCACGCCATGTTTCGCGAGCAGCGCCTTGTTGGCGGTGACGACGTGGCGGCCGGCTTCAAGCGCCGCTTTCACCGATGAATGCGGCGGCCCTTCGTCGCCGCCGATCAGCTCGACGAAGACATCGATCTCGGCGGTCTGCGCCATTCTTACCGGATCGTCGAACCACTTGGCCGCGCCGAGATCGACGCCGCGGTCGCGCTTGGGATCGCGGGCCGAAACGGCTGACACGACGACCTCGCGGCCGCATTGCCGCGTCAGTTCCGCCGCCTTGTCGCGCAGCACGCGCGCCACCGACGCGCCGACGGTGCCGAGACCGGCGATTCCAACACGCAACGCTTCAGCCATGTCCGGCGACGCCCTTCAAGAATTTGATCGATGTGGTATCAGGCAACTCAACGATGCGCGGCGAGCGGCACCACATTGTTGGGCTGTTTGGCGCTGGACGCCAGGAAGCGCTTGATGTTGCGCGCCGCCTGCCGGATCCGGTGCTCGTTCTCGACCAGCGCGATGCGGACATGGTCGTCGCCATGCTCGCCGAAGCCGACGCCGGGCGCCACCGCCACGTCGGCGTGCTCGATCAGAAGCTTGGAGAATTCGAGCGAGCCGAGATGCTTGAACGGCTCCGGGATCGGCGCCCAGGCGAACATCGACGCCGCCGGCGCCGGAACGACCCAGCCGGCGCGGCTGAAGGCGTCGACCATGACGTCGCGGCGCTTGTGGTAGATGTCGCGCACTTCCGCGACATCGGCGCCGTCGCCGTTGAGCGCATACGCCGCAGCCACCTGGATCGGCGTGAAGGCGCCGTAGTCCAGATAGGATTTCACCCGCGTCAGCGCCGAGATCAGTCGCTCGTTGCCGACGGCAAAACCCATGCGCCAGCCGGGCATCGAAAAGGTCTTCGACATCGAGGTGAACTCGACCGCCACGTCGATCGCGCCCGGCACCTGCAGCACCGAGGGCGGCGGGTTGCCGTCGAAATAGATTTCCGAATAGGCAAGGTCAGACAGGATGATGATGTCGTTCTTCTTGGCGAAGGCCACCACCTCCTTGTAGAAATCAAGCGAGGCGACCTGCGCCGTCGGGTTCGACGGATAATTGAGGATCAACGCCAGCGGCTTCGGGATCGAATGGCGGATGCCGCGCTCCAGCGCCGGAATGAAGCCGTCGTCCGGTTCCACCTGCAACGAGCGGATGACGCCGCCAGACATGATGAAGCCGAAAGCGTGGATCGGATAGGTCGGGTTTGGGCACAGGATCACGTCGCCGGGCGCGGTGATCGCCTGCGCCATATTGGCGAAGCCCTCCTTCGAGCCCAGCGTCGCCACCACTTGCGTGTCCGGGTCGAGTTTCACGCCGAAACGGCGGGCATAGTAATTGGCCTGGGCGCGGCGCAGGCCCGGAATGCCGCGCGACGATGAATAGCGGTGCGTGCGCGGGTCGCGCACGACCTCGCACAATTTGTCGACGATGGCCTTGGGCGTCGGCAGGTCCGGATTGCCCATGCCAAGGTCGATAATGTCGGCGCCGCGCGATCGGGCACTGGCCTTCAGCCGGTTGACCTGCTCGAAGACGTAGGGCGGAAGCCGGCGGACCTTGTGAAATTCTTCCATGTCGTTTCCAGTGGTAGGTTCAATTCCAGACGGTCAAAGTGGTTTTGGCAAAGGTGGTTGTCGGTCGCGCGATATAATCCTATTTGCAGGTAGGGTCGAGGGCGGGATCGCATTTGGCTTCGATCTGCTTCAGCGCATCGGCGCCGTGCTGCTTCGCCAATGTGTTCAGCGCCGCCGGGTTCGCGACCTTGACCGCGCCGCGCTTTGAGCCCTGCGCCTGTGCCTCCGCCTTCAACTGGGCGAGTTTGGCGTTCTTTTCCGCCTCGGTGAATTGCTCCGCCGCCGCCTGCGGCGGGATATTCAGGTTCGGATAGGTGCCGGTGTTCTTCGGCCCGTCGGTAGCCGCGACAGGCGTGGCGCCCTCGATGTTGGTGCTCGAACAGCCGGCGATCGCCAAAAAGACGACCGCCGCGCCTGTGCGGCAAAAACGACCAGTGCCAGAAAAAACAGTTTTGCCAGTATCAGTCGTCATATTGTTTCCCGGGCAGCCAAGATAGAGCGCGTTGGACCCTGTTGGATGTGCCATGATACTATGTCAAGAAAACGCTTCGGGAGGAACCCCGCGAACCATGTCCAAAACACCCGATTCGGGCAAAGCGGAAGCTGACCGGCCTTCGACCGTCGAGCAATATCTGGTCAAGGATCCGGAGCGCTTCGCCTTGAACATGGCGCGCATGATCGAGCAGGCCGGCAAGGCGGCTTCCGCATGGGCCGAGCCGCGCGAGAAAGGCGACGTGCGCGATCATGTCGCCGAGCCGGTCGTCGACATGGTGAAAACCTTCTCCAAGCTCAGCGAATACTGGCTTTCCGATCCGCAGCGCGCGCTGGAGGCGCAAACGCGGCTGTTCTCCGGCTACATGACCGTCTGGGCCAACTCCATCCAGCGCCTCAGCGACGGCGGCGAAGACGCCGAAGGCGCGTTCAAGCCCGAGCCCGGCGACAAGCGTTTCCAGGACCCGGAATGGGGCCGCAACGCTTTCTTCGATTTCCTCAAACAGGCCTATCTCGTCACCTCGCGCTGGGCGACCGACCTGGTCGAGCACGCCGATGGCCTGGACGAGCACACCCGCCACAAGGCCGGTTTCTACGTCAAGCAGGTGTCCAACGCCATCTCGCCGTCGAATTTCATCCTGACCAACCCGGAACTGTTTCGCGAGACCATCGCTTCGAATGGCGAAAACCTGGTGCGCGGCATGAAGATGCTGGCCGAGGACATCGCCGCCGGCAAGGGCGACCTGAAACTGAGGCAGGCCGACTATTCGTCCTTCGAGATCGGCAAGAACCTGGCCACGACACCCGGCAAGGTGGTGGGCCGCAGCGACGTCGCCGAGATCCTGCAATATGATCCGGCGACCGAGACCGTGCTCAAGCGGCCGCTGCTGATCTGCCCACCATGGATCAACAAATTCTACATTCTCGATCTCAACCCGCAAAAATCCTTCATCCGCTGGGCCGTCGAGCAGGGCCACACCGTCTTCGTCATCTCCTGGATCAACCCGGACGAGCGGCACGGCACCAAGAGTTGGGAGGCCTATATCAGGGAGGGCCTGCAATACGGCCTGGACACGATCGAAAAGGCCACCGGTGAACAGGACGTCAACGCCGTCGGCTATTGCGTCGGCGGCACGCTTTTGGCGGCCGCCCTGGCGCTTTTGGCGCAGGAAGGCGACCACCGCATCAAATCGGCCACCTTCTTCACCACGCAGGTCGATTTCACCCATGCCGGCGACCTGAAAGTGTTCGTCGACGAGGAGCAGGTCGCGGCCGTCGAAAAGGCGATGAACGAGAAAGGCTATCTCGACGGCACCAAGATGGCGACCGCCTTCAACATGCTGCGCTCGGGCGACCTGATCTGGCCCTATGTCGTCAACAACTACATGCGCGGCAAGGATCCCCTGCCCTTCGACCTGCTCTACTGGAACGCCGATTCGACCCGCATGGCCGCAGCCAACCATTCCTTCTACCTGCGCAATTGCTATCTCGAGAACAGACTTTCGCAAGGCGAGATGGAACTGGCGGGCCGCGTCGTATCGCTGAAGGATGTCACCATCCCGGTCTACAACCTCGCCTCCAAGGAAGACCATATCGCGCCGGCGCTTTCGGTGTTCCTCGGATCGAAATATTTCGGCGGCGAGGTCGACTACGTCCTGGCCGGCTCCGGCCACATCGCCGGCGTCGTCAATCCGCCGGCGGCGCAGAAATATCACTTCTGGACCGGCGGCAAGCCAACCGGCGACTTCAACGAGTGGCTCGCCAAGGCCACCAACCATCCCGGCTCCTGGTGGTCGCACTGGCAACGCTGGGTCGGAGCCAGGGACGACACCCGCGTGCCGGCCCGCAAACCCGGCAAGCACATGAAAACCCTGGGCGATGCGCCAGGCACCTATGTCAAGGTGCGAGTGTAACCTTCTGTAATGTGTGGTGAGTTGACGCGCCGGTAAAAGAGGGCGAAATGGGTTCGTCAACCCTTAAGCACTCTCGATTCTTCTCTAGCCGTCGAAATACTCTGGGGCTTGCGGATTTGACACAGGTCTCGTTTCCGTTCGGGGACAAGGGTTCATTGCGGCGAGACGTTTCGGTGCCGCCAATGAAGTACCGACCGGACATCGAGGGGGAATTTGGTTTTGAAATCAGCAGGATCGCGCCTCGCGAAGGGAGAAAGCCGCGCCATTGCGGCCGCGCTTTTCTCCGTGCTCCTGGCGTCCTGCACCTCGGCCGGCGACCCGTCCCTGTCCGTCGGCATGCCCGGCTACAATGCCTCGGCTACGGACACAGCCTCCGGCAGCCAACAGGTCACCACTGATTCATCGTCGCAGATGACGACTTCACAAATGACGATGACCGCCAAGGGCGACGCAAGCCTTCCCGAGCAGGTCGCTCATGTGCCAGCGGCCAAGCCAGGGGCGCAGGCCCTCCAGGGAGGCACCAAATCGGATGCCGGCTTCCCCGTCCCGGCTAAAGCGGGCGCAGAGACGGCTGCGGGCCAGACGCCGCAGCCACAGGCGGCGCAGACGGTTGAACAGGCCGACGCTGCTGCGCAGAAGACTGAAACCGCCGATGCCGGCACGGCCGCGCCGAAGTCCGCCGCGCCGGCGATGAACAACCCGGTCTATGTGACCGCCGCAGAGCCGCAGGCCTATGCGCCGAAGAAGAAGGGGTTTTTCGCCTCTTTGTTCAGCGCCACGCCGGCCTCGGCAGCACCTGCCCCGCAGGCCAGCAACAGGTCGGGCGAGCAGCCGCCGGCGGCGCAGCCCAAGGCCGCACAGCCCAAGGCGGGGGCAAAACCCGCCATCACCCTGGCCTCGGCCAAATCGGCTGAAAAGCCGGTGCAACTGGCTTCGCTCGGCGATACCAGCCGTTTCACCGATGACGCGCTGCCTGGCGTGCGCAAGACCGCGCTTTTCGAGATCAAGCGCAAATCCGGCCTCGACGACGACAGCGACGTCGATCTGAACGAGGATGAAGGCGGCGCATATCAGGTGGCATACGCTCCGGGACTTGCCCGGCTGGCGCCCAACGGTCTTTTGAAGCAGACCGAGAATGTCGACGTTGCCTGCCTGAAACCTTCGCTGGTCCGCGTGCTGAAGACGATCGAGGGCCACTACGGCAAGAAGATGATCGTCACCTCCGGCTATCGTGATCCGGCCCGCAATCGCCGCGCCAACGGCGCCAAGAATTCGCTGCACATGTATTGCGCCGCTGCCGACATCCAGGTTCCAGGCGTCTCGAAAGCGCAGCTGGCAAGCTACATCCGCAGCATGCCAGGGCGCGGCGGCGTCGGCACCTACTGCCATACAGAATCCGTCCACATCGACGTCGGTCCCGAGCGCGACTGGAACTGGCGCTGCCGTCGCCGGCGGTAACGGCTGGTTCTCCCTCTCGTCCATGCAACGCCCGCCGTGTGCCGTCTCAGGACGGCATACGGTGCCGCGTCGAACCGGGATAAAATCGCCGAAAATGCGCGGTTTTGCGGTCACCGAAAAAAGTTGTCGCAGGTAGCGGCAGACGGGTTGCCGGTTTGGTGCAACGCAACTATAAGCGCTCACATCTGAGCGCGCCCATCGTCTAGCGGTCAGGACACCGCCCTTTCACGGCGGTAACAGGGGTTCGATTCCCCTTGGGCGTACCAGATAAAACTCAAGCTGGCTGCTCCCCCCATCCTGCCACGTCGGATCCAGGTCAAATAACTGTCAGTGAACACTGGCGGACTTCCCGCTATTTCCATTCAAACCTGTCGGTCGGCTCAAGGCTGGATTGAAACGTTTGGCGAATCGCCGCCAGAGCCGCCGTCTTCCCATTCAGGTAGGCATCGAAAAACGACACTGCTCCGTCTTGTACAACGCGCGTGTAGCGGGTCTCTTCCTCGGGGCCGTGGGCGTGTGGTCCGTGCTTCAGGCCCGAAAACGCATTGTGGCCAGCACCGTCGAGAACGAGCAGATATTGATGAGGGATGGTCAGCGCTTCGTAAGGAAGGGTCCGCTGTATCGGATCGAATTCCTTGTTGCCGGGCACTGCATTGCCATCTTTCGTCCCCGTGATGTGAAAGAGCGGGATACTGATATCGCGGTAAAGGGCGGCCAAGTCGCCGCCCTGGATGGGTATGTTCGGGCTCATGACCAGGCCAGCGCGAATTCCTGGCTCCTTGAACGACCACTGCCCGCCCGGACCCATTCTCTGCCCTGCTGCAACCATCGTCGAGACGCCTCCATAAGAGTGTCCGGCCATGCCGATGCGTGTCAAATCCAGGCGGCCGGCGAGCCGCCCCTCGCCGTTCATGCGCGCAAGCTCGCGCAGGGCAAAGGGCACGTCCTGAAATCGCGCGCGCGCAGCATTGGCGTCCCACATGGCTTCACGAAGCAATCGGTAGACTTCCGCAAGGGAGTTTGCCTGTTGCCAGATCGAACTGTCCGTCCCGATATGCTGCAGGTGCACCGCCACGTAGCCGCTTTGCGCCAGGCGCCGCCCGAGGTAAGGCATCGCCTCGCGCGATCCGCCAATGCCATGCGACACAAGGATCACCGGGGAAGCGCCAGAGAGGGGAGCTGGGGCATAAAGCCGGTACGGCACGGAACGGCTGCGCGATTCGTCGCGAAAGGCGCCGTCAATGACAGTATATCCCGAAGGTGTATCATCCACGGTTTCGTTCATCCGCCAGCCTCTCAGGAATGTATGCTCGAAAGCCTCTATTGTTCGCCCGGTTCCTTGACCCGCTGGGCCGAAAGCATTAAGGCAACTACAGGTGGAATCCACATCCAAGACATCTATTGCCCGCTAGGTTCGTGCTATGGTGGTGTTTGAAACAAGCGCTCACTATTACCGCTTCTTTGCCAACGAGTCTCGTCGTGGCGGCTCTCCCCTCTATGAAAAGCTGTCGCTTGGGATTGCGGACAATGTCGCGCTGCAGCGCCTGGCGGCGGGGCGCAGGAAGGGTCAGCCGGCGGCGAACCTTGTCTTCGGCGCGGTACAGTATCTCCTGCTCGGCGGCGTCGACCATCCTCTCAAGGATTATTATCCGAGTCTGGGCGGAACGCGGCCGGCCGACGATCGCGCATTCGAACTTTTCGCCGCTTTTTGCGGTGCCCACGAAGCCGAACTCGTCGACATCATCGCGAAACGCGCCACCAACACCAACGAGGCTGGCCGCAGCGCGCTGCTGCTGCCCGCATTCGATCTGGTTGCGCGCGAGGCCGCCGCTCCGCTTGGCCTCGTCGAGATCGGATCCAGCGCCGGCCTGAACCTGAACTTCGACAGCTATGGATATCGGTATACGGACGGGACAGGCGCTCCGAAGCTGGAGCGGTGGACCGATGCGGATTTTGTCCTTTCCTGCATCCTTGAAGGGCCTGGCGTGCCTGTATTGGGGATGTTCCCGCCCCCCGTTTTATCGAGGGTCGGCCTCGAACTTTATCCGACCGATGTTCGGGATGAAAATGAACGTCGGTGGCTCAAGGCGCTTGTCTGGCCCGAGCGCATTGACCGGCTCACAAAACTGGACGGCGCCTTGAAGGTCGCCGCCGCGCATCCGCCCCGGATCAAAGGCGGCGACGCCGTGCTGAACCTGGCCTCTGCGCTGGCGGAGATTCCGCCTTATCAAGCCCGGTGCGTGTATCACACGATAATGGGCTATCAGCTTTCCGGCGATCAACACCGACGCATAAACGATATCCTGTTGGAGGCGAGCAAGACGGCGCCGGTCTGGCGCGTCACCGTGGAAGGCGAGGTCGCACACCCCAACCCCACTGAGACGTTCAATCCTCTCAAGGTCAGCAGATACTTCAATGGCGAGCGCAGGGTCAAAACGCTCGCGGTCTGCGATCCGCATGGGCTATCGATGGAGTGGAAAGGTTAGCAGGTCGACGGTTTACCCGGCCATTCCTGTCCTTGACCAGATGCAAAACGCGGCGCGCTTTACTCTAACGTGTCCACATCATCGGCAATGGACAAACGGTCGCTCGGCAGGGGCACACGCAACTGGTTGCGATTGGACAAGGCCTTGGCAAAGTCCGGTTTGAGCGTCAGCGCCTCGTCAAAGCTGGCGAGTGCTTCATCAATGCGCCCCAACGCCCGCAGCGTCACCCCCCGATTGTTCATTGCCTGCACGAAATCGGGTTTCACCCCGATGGCTTTCTCGTAGCACGCGAGAGCCTCGTCATACCGTTTCAGGCCGCGCAAGGCATGCCCCCTGTTGTTGTACGCAGCTGCGGCTTTGGGATTGATCTCGGTGGCGCGAGCCAGGTAGGTGTCCGCTGCCTGATACCGACCGGCCTGAAGACATAGAACGCCCAACAGACAATTAGCGTCGTAATGCCGGGGATTTGCTGCGAGCACCTGCAGATAAATCCTCTGGGCATCCAAAAATTGCTTGCTCCGATGGCATTGCAAGGCACGCGCAAATTGCTCCTCAATCCGCCTAGCCGCCACAAGCTCGTTCAGAAGCCGGCGCGCCTCCAGATTGCTCGGCTCAGTCTCGAGCACCTGCCTGCAACCGCGCTCCGCCAGATAGAACTTCCCCTCCTGACGCAGCTTTCGCACCGACGAAATCACTGAAGGAAGGCTTCTTCGATCCAGCCTGTTTCTGCGGCTGTTGGTGGAGTCGATCCGGACACCCTCTACAAGCCGCTCCTTCGATCCGAAACTGTACTTGTACGAAAAATCTCCAGTGCCAAGATCGTAAGTCCTGAGGCCGTTTTGAATTGCCCAACGGATGCTGTAGGCGTGAAGCACCAAGCCCGGTGGAGGCTTCCGAATTGCGAGATTGCGGCTGACGAGGAAACAGACGAGTGAACGCTTCGACCTGTCGATAAACGCAATGTGCACTCCTAATGGAGTATCGCCTTTCCACAATACCGGCGCGAACAGCACACCCGCCTTGTGGCACTCAAGTAACATATGGCGGCAGTTGGCAATAACACCCTGAGCATAGACGCGGCTTTTGGCCTCCCACTGCGCAAGCCAAAGTTGATAGAAAACCTCCAGGTCGCTTTGGATTGTCTCGAAGTCTGCCAAACTTATCCGGTATTCTCCGCTATTTTCGACCTGACGAAGAAAATGGCGGACATCACGACGGGTTTTCGAGCCAAGGTTGCCATCCAGGAATTCGTCCCAATCGGCTGGCAAATCGACATACATATAGATGTCATGATTTATATTTTCGCCTGTTCGGGTTGTATGGCGACGTCGTTCAATCTTTTCCTTCACAAAATGGCTGTCAGAAAAGCTTCCAAGCAGCATTTGACGGCGCCTGGCCGATATCGAAATGTCGTCGCAGTGTAACGTTGTCCAATTCAGCGCCTGCAGGCGATCGGCGAACGACGAAATGACTTGCTCTTCGAATTCGGGAACGCAGATGAAGCCCGTATAGGTGGCGAAATACGAGCCGGCCATCCTCATGCTGCTATAAAACCCCGCCTGCTCATCAAGCCCGGTGACGAGTTGCAAAGGGAAGAAGGCGACATACTCGTTCGACCCGGGAGACCGCGCGGCCAAAATCACCCAATTTGGGCGTCGCAGCCAATTCGACATCCATAGCCACGACAGGAAGAAGTTCGCCTCCGGATCGGAGTCATATATCCGGTCCCAATTCTCTCTCAGTGGCTCCAACGCTTCGAATTTGTCGACCATATCGATTTGCATGCGCTGACCATCACTGAAGTGCCTTATCGAGCGTTGCGGTTATCTTTGCCGCTTTCTCTGACGCCTGAGACTGTGCGTCAAAACATGTCCCACCAGTTCTTCATACTTGATCCCATGCAGGGCGGCCGAACGATAGACCGCCGAGGCCGGCGCCATGTTGCAGGCGATGTTCACTTCGATGAAAACGGTCCGCCGCGTGTCGGGATCATAACGGAAGTCGAAGCGGGCATAGTCGAATGGCGACATCTCGGCCACCATTCGCGCGGTTGCCTCCGAAACCTCCTCGGCTCCCGGTCCGTCGTAAGGAGCGGACTTGTAGGAACTGTTGAGCCCTCGCTTTGCTTCATTGGTCAGAACATTGTCGCCAGGGCGGCCGCGCTCCTCGAAGACCGCCAATGAACCCGGGGGGAAGCCCTCGACAATTGGAACCGTCAGATTGAGGCCCGGCACAAACTCTTCTGCAATGAATTCACGGCCGCCGTGACGCGGATCCGAGATGGTTGTCAGCGCATCCCGCCAATCCGCTTCATTCTCGACCTTTACAATTGCGTCGGAAGCGATACCCCCTCGCGGCTTGACAATCCACGAACCGGGCAGGCTGAACTTGTCATTGCTGACCTCACCGGGCTGCATGATCCTGTGCTTGGCGACATCGAGCCCCAGCGAAGCAGCCAGTTGCTTGGCCAATACCTTGTCTTCCGAGACCGCCCGGCTTGACGCCGATGCGCCGAGACAGGGGACGCCACGATAGGCCGCGATTGCCGGCGCCAGGAGCTCGTGACCATCGAATATCGCATGCGAGTGAATGGCATAGAGGAAATCGAAGTCGAGAGGCCCGAACAGCACCTCGTGCTCGCTCGCCGGCGTGACCCTGAAACCCAGCCCGCGTAGCGTTTCGAGCATGATGGCATGGTAGACGACGTGGTAGCCGTACTTGGCCCTGCGCTCCGGGCTGGAGTCGAGGGCATGACGCGCCAAAAACAGCACATGGGTTTGCGCCAGCTCTTCCGGCGATGGGGTCAACAGGTATTCCAACGTCGGCATTTATGAGCCTGATGTGTTCAAAACGCTTTTCCATGCTTGCATCATGGCTTGAGCCGGTCAAGCAGAACCACGGGCAATATATTGGGTGGCGTTGAAGGTCGAAATGGTACAGATCCAGACTGGGATGCTGGCCGCACTGCCTGGTGAAGAAACGCAGGAGCAGTTCGGGGCTACCGGCTGTCCTTTGACGGGAGTCAAAGCCCCAGCTCGAATGTGGAAGCCTGCTTGCTTCCGAGAAAATTCTCCAAGACCTGGATAGCGTCTATCGTATGCTGGGCATTGTCTATGCGAGCCCACCTATTTTTCTCTGCATTGGTCCTGATGGCTCCTCGGTACGCATAAAAAGGAAGAGAAGATTCATCCAGTTTTTCTCTATACTGCAAGGATGCGATGTTTTTCAACGAGAGCATAATAGCGTCAAGGTATCGCCCTGCCCTCAGCTCATCCCCTGTCCGCTGCGCCATCTCGAATGCATAAGCCAGCCCCTCGGTATAAACTCCGTCCGAGGACGCGTGCGGAAGGCCGTACTGAGGGGTTGCTGGATTGAAGAATCGTCCAATCCTGTACGACCGGTCCTGAAGTTCAAGCAATTTGTCGTTCAGAGTAAACACCGCCTCGGCGAATTTATCGGCTTTCGTCAACTCATATAGATGCCGATAAGCCATGGTGTGCCAAGGCACGTATGCCGGGTAATAATTATCTGCGATATTGCGGACATATTCATCTAAATAGAATTCTGCACTGCGCGCCGCTTCGTCGAAATAACGGGTTAATCCAGTCCGGAAGTAATATTCAAGCAAAGCTACTAATGCTTCCCCTGAGTAAAATGTTAAGAGGTATTTTGCGTCGAAGGAATAATTCGGCTCCTTTAGCCAAGGGCGAAAGGACCCGTCTGCATTCTGTAGCGCAAGGATGCCCTCCGCGGCTGCACTAGCCTTTGACTGGAACTGTTCAAAGTGAGGGCTTGCCGCGAATGTGCGAAGCAGCATCGCGTTCGCCCCGAGCTTTGACTTGCCATCATACTCAATATAACCAATACCACCCTCTTCTCTATACCATGTATTCATGATGAATGACAAATTCCGGCGATGAACAGGGCGAAGCGAGAGATTTCCTACGCTCATTTCCGCTAACGTGCGCGACGACATAAGCTGCCTTAGTTCATTGTTTTTTCCAGATTTCTCGCCCGTATACGGATTAATACTGTAGGTAAACAGACCCTTTTTTCCAATATTGCGGATTATCCAGGCTTCCGCCAAGTCTCGGATCCTTGCCATCTCCTCCGGCAGCGACACGACCGTCCGTCGTTCGGGAGACCGTTCGGCCCGATGAAAGTTCCTCTTTGGCATGAGGCGTTTGGAGGTTTGAATCCGGTGGGCGGACATGGTTTCGCCGAGATTGATCGAGTTTTTGGCTGTTCTTCAACTGTCGACTGTAACGGCACGGTCTAGGCGGTGGCAACGGCCGTGGGCCGGGCTCCAAATGAGCGTAGAGAGCCATGAAGATCCTGGTTTTCGCTGCAGTTGAAGGGCCGGTCTGCGACGAAGCCCGGCGCGGAGGAGTGGTGAGGATAGCTTCGCGGCCGATAGTCAGCCTCGCGCCGGCTCTCCTTTCAGTATCCCAAACGGAAGGTGAGCGTCTTTAGACGCCCACCCTTCGCGATTATCGAGCGAATATCTGGTGGGTCGTTAGCCGCCGCTGCCGCCGCCACCGCCACTGCCGCCGCTACCACCGCTGCCGCCGCTACCACCGCTGCCGCCGTCGCCGCCGCTGCCGCCGCTGCCGCCGCTACCACCACTGCCGCCGCTACCACCGCTGCCGCCGCTGCCGCCGCCCCCGCCACCGCCGCCGCCGCCGCCGTCACCGTCGCCGTCGCCGTCACCATCGCCGTCGCCGTCACCATCGCCGTCGCCATCACCATCGCCGTCGCCATCACCATCGCCGTCGCCGTCACCATCGCCGTCGCCGTCGCCGTCACCATCGCCGTCGCCGTCACCATCGCCGCCATCGTTCAAGGTGGCGGTAATAAGGGCCGTGGTAACCGGCGGGCACATGTCGATTTGCGCGGCGGAAAGAATGCTGGTGCGGTTGGCTGCAATACAGCAAAGCGCGAAATTGGCTTCAGTGAGAGGTTGGCACTGTGCAGCCGCAAGCCGAGGACGTTGACTCTGCTGTGCTGTTGCCGGTGTGATCATTGCCACCGTGAAGGCAGCGGATGAAAGGAGCAGTATTCTTAGAATCGTGCTTGAGACGTCAGGGTACAGGTGCATTTTCTTCCTCCTTGAGGGAAAAAAAGGCGCTCCCGTCCCCTTTGGTTGCGCGAAAAGTTCAATATTACCGACCATCGGTAACACTTTATTAAGTATGGCAAACAATTTGTTCCTGCGCAATTGCGATTCTCAGGGTTGATTTACCAACCCCCATAAGGATTATACCGACCCACCAAAAGGGGACACTCAGTGATTCGTTCAGCGGCGCTTCTCGCGGCGGCCATTTTGTTGGCCGGCTGCAGCAATCAAACAATTGGAACAGCAACGAAGATGGCCACGCAAGGCTACGCCTTTGCACCGGCCGCCTTCTACAAATTCTGCGCCAGCGATCCGGCGCTCTGCAGCACCCGCGGCAAGGTCAAAGCGGTCGAACTCACGCCTAGGCTGGAAGCGGAACTTGCGAGCGTGAACAAGTCGGTCAATCGCCGCATCAAGGAGAGAGGCGACAGAGACTCCGCAGGCCGAGCCGACGTTTGGGGCTTGCCGACCGGCGAAGGCGATTGCGAGGATTTCGCCATCCTCAAGAAAGCCGAGTTGTTGAAACGCGGGTGGCCCGCATCCGCCATGTTGCTGACCGTTGCGACGCTTGGCGGCGCAGGTCATACGGTCCTGACGGTGCGGACGAACCAGGGCGATCTGGTGCTGGACAACAGGACGGGCGCGATCAGGAATTGGTCACGGACGTCGTACCGTTATTTTGCTCGGCAGTCCCAGTCCGAAAACGGCAAGTGGGCGCGGATAAAAACCTGACACCCGTGCCTTGATCGCCCCGCGTCGATTTCGCCGCGCGCAAACCAGATCTATCTTCCATCTGGCGTCCTCAGCCCGACGGTTGGCCGCGACCGTCACCGGCTCTGCGCGACAATGCGTACAGGCAGAGGTCACGGCGGCCTGATCGTGGCCCACGTCAACCTCGATGCGCGGCATCACAGGGCAAGCAATTCAATGCGGGAAAGAATTGCTTTCGACGACCCGCCAAATATCCTTGTTGATTGCGCTGATCGCCTGGATGGAGGCGCTGATCCGCTTCATCTCGGAATCGTCGAGCTCCTCGATCTTCCCATATTTGATTGCATCCTTGCTGTCGAAGATGCGCATTAGTTGCGTGCTCGCATGCGTTCCCGTTTCGTCGAACGAATAGATGCAGTGGCTGTATTTGTTGCGCAGCTTTCCCTGCCGGGTAAGCTGGCTGGCGATCTCCAGGACCTGGCGTCGGCATTCAACCGGTGTTCCCGCCATCTTCGCCAACCGCTCGACCAGCTCGATCCGTGCACGCGTGGTGTTCAGCGTCAGGAAAATGACGATCGCAGTCTCCTTGTCTACTTTCGCCAGACCGGCAATCAGGTAAATCAGCAAGCTTTCTGTGTTGGTCCATGTGTAGTTCAATTGACCAACAAGCAGCAAAATCTCCTGGAAGCGTGGCATCGACCTGCTCACGTGAGAGTTGAGATCGCCGGGCGATCCGCACCGGGAACCATTCCAGCGGCCGCAACCCGTCTGGCATGAAAAAGGGCTGCGGCTTCAGTCCTGTTGTGGGCGCCCAGCTTGTTGATGATGTTGTGCATGTGAATTTTGACGGTGTGTTCGGAAAGGCGAAGCGCGGCCGCTATGGTTTTGTTCTGCAGTCCCTGCGACGCCATCTCCAGGATCTGACTCTCCCGACACGTCAGCTGGCCTGACTCCTCGAGTGCGGCTTGCCGTTTGATGGCGGGCTTCGCTTCCTTCGTGTCGCTATGCGGGATGCCGTTGTTCAGGTACGACTGAAACATGGCCAAGGGAAAATACTCGCCTCCGCGCAGCATGAGCCTGATCACGGAAAGCCACACATCCAGCTTCAGGTTCATGGGAAGCACGCCGCGCACCACTCGCGACGCAAAGACCTCATCGGGGGAAAGCGGCCTCCTGCCGTCGTCCTGCATCACAGCGGTCATGGCTGCCGGGTGGAAGCGGGCCAGCTGGGCGGAACAGGAATCGATCTCGCTCAGAAACACCGCATCGATCAGAATAAGGGAAACCGAAGGATCGAACGCAGCCCAGGTGGCGGACAGGTCGCGAACGCGCTCAGCCCCGATCCACGGGAATTCCCTTTCGACGGCATGCACCAGGCTATCTGAGATCGTGTCGTCAGGGGCGATGAACAGCAAGGTTCGTCGGGCCCAGGATTCTCTATCGGCTGTATCAGCTCGACCTCGTCCGCTCGCCTCCACCCCATCCACCCCATTCATGACCCACCCGTTTACTTGCACTCGCTAAAGGCCGGGAACCCCTAACCCGGACGACACACGTTAACGACTTCCTAACTCAAAACTAGGCGAAAAAATATAGTCCTGACGAGCTAGGCAATTGCCAGGGCAACCCGTGCTGGCAGCGGCGCGGCGCGCAACTGTCCGCGATTCACGATTGCTGCCGACCTGGTCTTCGCCCCAGGATTTAACCCTTCATGGCGAGCAGATCATCCCAAACGGGCTAGCTCCAACTATCAGCTTTCAATTTACGGCTGACGGTCACAGACTTCCAATGTTCCGTATTGGGAGTTTGGGGAACATCCAGAGATCACGAGAGCAGCTAGCGACCGCACCGTTGGGCGGCGCAGGCGGTAACTCGTGCGCAATCTGGCTGCCTCGCTCCCCCGTCAAAGGGAGGTGACGCCATAAAAACAGACGATGACCGGATCTCCGGCCTTAGTCCCCTAGGCGCAGGCGATCCAAAACCAACCACATGAAAACTTAACGGCCGCGAGCAGCCCAAGACCACGTCAGATTGAATGTGGTTCGGTTGTCGCGGCCTCTTACCGAGAAAACTTAACGGCCGCGAGCAGCCCAAGACCACGTCAGATTGAATGTGGTTCGGTTGTCGTGGCCTCTAACCGAGGGAACGACAATGACTACTCGCAACAGCAATAACTCCAACACCGGTTGGCAGTTCATCGGCGATGTCTCCGATGACGACACCGTAATCGATATCGGAGATGGCGATGCCAAGAGCGACGCCAGCGCCGACGCCAAGAGCGACGCCAGCGCCGACGCCAAAGCCGATGCCAAATCCGACGCTGACGCCAAGAGCGACGCTGACGCCACCGGTGTAGGCGTCGGCGTAGGTGTGGGTGTCGGAGCTGGCATCGGCATTGCCGACGCTACGGCCAATTCGACCAGCGACAACACCAACAATAACGGCAATAACAACAGCAATTCGAGCAGCAACAGCAGCAACAACAGCAACACCAACACCAACACCAACAACGTTAACACCAATGTTAACGCCAATGTTAGCGCCAGCGCGACGTCGGACGGAAAACAGGACGACGATTTCATTGACCTCGACGACGTGAATGTCGGCCTCGGCGGCGTCATGATGTTCAGCCGCGACGGCGACATCAGCTTCGATCCGGGCGATGACGTCAGCTTCTCGGACGTCCTGAACGGCGCGTTTGCCGGCGCTGGCAATGGCCACAGCGCCACCATCATCAACCAGACCGGCGACATGAAGGACAACGACTATCTCGGCAGCGCGACGGTCCAGAATAACGGCTACTTCGGCAACAAGGGCGACGCCAAGGGTGGTTACGCCAAGTCCGACGAAGGCATTGATGCCGGCGGCGACGGCGGCCATGCTGGCGATTCGGTCGCTTTGGGTGGCTTCGGCGCCAAGGGCGGCGATGCCGATACCGGCAACGCCAAGGCTGGCGACGCCAAGGGCGGCGGTGTGGCCGTGAGCGTGCCGATTGTCGTCGGCTCCGCTGACGCCAAGTCCGACGGCGGCAGCGCTTATGGCGGCGACGCCGTGCCGATCGCGGTTAGCGGCGACGCCAAGGGCGGCGACGCGACCGGCGTGGCTGTCGGCGCAGGCCTCGGCGGTGACGGCAAGGGCGGTTACGGCGACAGCGGCGAAGCCTTTGGCGGCGACAGCGGCGATGCCAAGGGCGGCGACGGCGGCGACGGCGTCGGGCTCGGTCTGGGCCTCGGCCTGGGCGTCGGCGTCGGCGGCGACTCCAAGGCCGACGGCGGCGATGCCGACGCCAAGGGCGGCGACGCTGGCGCGCTTGGCTTTGCCGACGCCAAGGGCGGCGACGGCGGGTCCGGCGGCAACGGTGGACGCGGCGGCGACTCGACCGCGGTACCTGTCGCCCTGGCACTGATGGACGATGCCGAAGCTGGCAGCGACAACGGTGCCTCTTGGGGTGGGAACAAAAGCGATGACAACGTCGCCGTAGCTATCCCGATCGCCGCGAATGGCGACACCGATGCCGGTAACACCGGTGGTGGCGG